>JAQUPC010000020.1 GCA_028716765.1 Alphaproteobacteria bacterium
TTCGCAACTGGATATATCAGGAAAACCGCTAGGAAAGCCGCTCCATGCCAGCCGTACGCGTTCGTGAAGATGTCCGCAGCCTCTCCGGGGCCGAAAAGGCCGCCGTCCTGATCCTTTCGCGCGGCGAGGAACATGCGGCGCGCGTTTTCTCGCATATGAACGACGAAGAGATCAAGGAACTGTCGCAGGTCATGGCCAACCTCGGCAACGTGAGCTCCACGCTTGTCGAGCGCCTTTTCATAGAATTCGTGGAACAGATGTCGTCGACCGGCGCGCTCGTCGGTACGCTTGAATCCACCGAACGCTTGTTGATGAAAGTTCTCGACAAGAACCGCGTCGACAACATCATGGAAGACATCCGCGGTCCGGCGGGCCGCACCATGTGGGACAAGCTTGCCAACGTCAACGAGGCGGTGCTTGCCAACTTTCTCAAGAACGAATATCCGCAAACAGTCGCCGTCGTGGTCTCAAAGGTCAAGCCCGACCATGCCGCGCGCGTGCTGTCGCAACTGCCGGAAAGTTTCGCGATGGAAGTCATCATGCGCATGCTGCGCATGGAATCCGTGCAGAAGGAGATTCTCGACGACATCGAACGCACGCTGCGGAACGAGTTCATGAACAACCTTGCGCGCACGAACCGCCGCGATCCCCACGAGACGATGGCCGAAATCTTCAACAACCTCGACCGATCGCATGAAAGCAAGTTTTTGGCTTCGCTTGAGGAACGCAACCGCGACTCCGCCGAAAAGATCAAAGGCCTTATGTTCACGTTCGAAGACCTTATCAAACTCGACGGCAAGGCTATTCAGGCGCTTATGCGCGTGGTCGACAAGAGCAAGCTTCCGATCGCCCTCAAAGGCTCCTCGGACGGCATCAAGAGCCTGTTTTTCTCGAACATGTCGGAGCGCGCCGGCAAATTGCTGAAGGAGGATATTGCAACGCTCGGCCCCATCCGCCTGCGCGACGTCGAAGAAGCGCAAGGCAGCATCGTAACGACCGCCAAGGATCTGGCCCAGCGCGGCGAAATCACGATCGTCAAGGAAAACGAAGAAGATGAACTTGTCTACTGATACAGCGGGAGCGGAATTGCCGGGGAAAGAGCTTCCGGCCAAACGCAAGTTTTTGTTCGATCGTTCGTTTGACGACGAACTGGCTTTGCGCGCCCATGACCGCAAGCCGCAAAAAACGGCTTTCTCGCTGGCCGAATTCGAAGCGGCAAAAAAGGAAGCCTACGACTCCGGTTATACGGACGGCCAAAAGGCCATGATGGAAGACCAACAGCAATACAAGAACGTGCTGTTGTCCCAGATCGACAAGCGGCTGGCCGGACTTGCCAGGGAACTGCGGACGCAATGGCAGCGGCAATTGGCCCATTTTCAGGAAATGGCGCTGGCCATCGCGCGTAAAGTGCTGCCCACCTACGCCGAGCGCCACGGCCTGCAGGAGATTGAAGCCATCGTCGCGCAGGTTATTACCGAAATGGCGCATGAGCCGCGCCTCGTCGTCCGCGTAAGCGAAGCGCAATTCGACGCCATCAGCGGAGAGATCAAGCAAATTTCCGAGCAGAAAGCCTATACGGGAAAAGTCGTCGTTCTGGGCGAGCCCGATCTCGGCCCTGCGGACTGCCGCGTCGAATGGGCCGACGGCGGCATCGAGCGCGACATGAACACGCTTTGGCAACACATTGACAGGCTTATGGAAACCGCCCGGGCCATAACGCCCTCCCCTTCCCAACCGAGTGACGATTCAGGAGAAAAATCATGAGCGACGAAGCCCTCACTCTTTCCGAACTGGAAAGCAACGGCGGCGAAGCGCCCAAAGACGGCGCGATGGCCACCATTAACGATCTGGAAGCCGTGTACGGCATCCCGGTCGAAGTTTCGGCCGTTCTCGGCAAAGCCACGATGCAGGTGAGCAGCCTTTTGAAACTGGGCCGCGGCGCCGTAATTGAACTCGACCGCAAAGTCGGCGAAGCGATCGATATTTATGTCAACAACCGCCTCGTCGCGCGCGGCGAGGTGGTGGTGGTGGAGGACCGGTTGGGCATCACGATGACGGAGATCATCAAGGCAGAAAGGAATTGACGTGTTTTCTTAACGAGCGCAGCGAGTTTAGAAAACGCGTCATCCCGGACAAGCGAGCCGTAGGTGAGCGCCGATCCGGGATCCAGCTAAACAACTGCGAGCATAAGCGAGCCTGCAATTATGTTAACTTATATGACTCGCTGACGCTCGCCGCTGGATTCCCGCTTTCGCGGGAATGACGTACTAGGGGAAAGAAAAGATGAGACTACTTATTATCGGTCAACTTGACGGACATATTGCAGCCGCGGGACGTATAGCCTCCCAGCGCGGGGCCAAGGTCGCGCATATCGACAGCGTCGACGGCGCCCTGAACGCCTTGCGCAGCGGCCACGGCGCCGATCTGGTGATGTGCGATGTCACGATGGACATCGCGCGGCTGATCGTCAGCCTGAAAACGGAACGCATTATCGTACCGGTTATCGCGTGCGGCATTGGCACCGACGCCAACGCCGCCGTGCGCGCCATTCGCGCCGGGGCGCGCGAATATGTGCCGTTGCCGCCCGATGCCGAACTGATCGCCGCCGTTCTGCAAGCCGTGGCGGAGGAAGACGCGACTTTTATCGCCCGCGACCCTGTCATGAAGCCGATCATGCTTATGGCCGACCGCGTGGCGGGAAGCGACGCTTCGGTGCTCATCACGGGGGAATCCGGCACGGGCAAGGAAGTCATGGCCCGCTACATTCACCGCAAAAGCCGCCGCGCGCATGCCAATTTCGTTTCCCTGAATTGCGCAGCCATCCCCGACAATCTGCTCGAATCCGAGTTGTTCGGCCACGAAAAAGGCGCGTTCACGGGCGCCGTGGCCCGCCGCGTCGGCAAGTTCGAGGAAGCCAACGGCGGCACGCTTTTGCTGGACGAAATCAGCGAGATGGATTTGCGCCTTCAATCCAAACTTTTGCGCGCCGTTCAGGAGCGCGAAATAGACCGTGTCGGCGGCACGTCGCCGATCAAAGTCGACATTCGCTTGCTTGCCACTTCCAACCGCGATCTTGAAGCCGAGGTCCGCGCCAAGCGTTTCCGCGAAGATCTTTATTACCGCCTGAACGTCGTCAGCCTGGAAATGCCGCCCTTGCGCGAGCGCCAGGCCGACATCGCGCCCTTATCCGAGCACTTTGCCAAAAAATATGCCGCCGCTAACGGCCTGCCGGAAAGGCCTCTTTCGCCCGACGCTTTGGCCATGCTTCACGCCCATCATTGGCGCGGCAACGTGCGCGAACTTGAAAACACCATGCACCGCGCCGTCCTTATGGCTCACGCGAACATCATTGAACCGGATGCGATCATGCTTTCCGGGCAAGGCCTTGTGCCCGAAGGCTCCGCGGATGGTTTGGGAGCGCAAGGACAGGACGCCGCCGCTACGCTGGTAGGCCGCACCGTCGCCGACGTCGAGCGCGACCTGATCATCGATACGCTTCACCATTGCCTCGGCAACCGCACGCACGCCGCGACCATTTTGGGCATTTCGATTCGTACGTTGCGCAATAAGCTGAAGCTTTACAGCGAAACCGGCGTTCCCGTGCCACCCGCATCCGGCGAAGGAGCCACGCTATGACGGGGATTAAATCCAGAAATAGTTTAGCGATGTACCTTGCCGCGCTCGCGTTTTTCTTTTCGCTTATCGCTCTCGGCGGCGTTTTCCTGAAATCCTCGCCTGCCGGCAGCGAGACAAAAAAAGAAACGGCTTTCGAGCGCGTGATGCGCACGCGTACGTTACGCTGCGCCTACGCCATGTGGCCGCCGCGCTTTATGATCGACAACAAGACCGGAGAAAAGAGCGGCATTAACTACGAGATCATGGAAGCCATCGGCAAGGTAGCGAACCTGAAGATCGAGTGGGTGGAGGAAGTCGGCTACGGCGCTTTCCCGGAAAACCTGCGCTCCGGCAAGGAAGACGCCTTTTGTAGCGGCGCATGGATGAGCGTGCCGCGCGGCCAACGGGTCGAATATGTCACGCCGACGGAATACACGCCGCTCTATGCCTACGTGCGCGAGGGCGACTCGCGCTTCGACCACGACATCGCGGCCGTCAATGACGAAAAATATACGATAGCGACGGTCGACGGCAGCACCATGGCCGCCGTGGCCGAGAAATCCTTTCCCAAGGCGAAGAAACACGCCTTACCCAGTCTTGCGGACGACTCCCCGGTCATTCTCGCCGTCGCGGAGGGCAAGGCTGATGTGACGTTTCTTGAGGACATGATTATCAACGACTACAACAAGCACAATCCGGACAAGAAATTGCGCCGCGTTTTGACTGACGGGCCCGTGCGCACCTTCGGCGCCAGTTTCAGCGTGGCCAAGGGCGAATGGGAACTGCGCGACATGCTGAACGTCGCACTCGCCGAATTGCAAGGCGACGGCACTATCGAAAGCATCATCCGGAAATATGAACCCGCGCCCGGCGCGATCCTGCGCATCGCCAGGCCCTACGCCAACCCGGCGGGCAAGTGACGAGGATTTATGTCCGATCAAGCCACCACAGCAGCCTCGGCCATACCCTCCTCGGGTTTTGAGGAGTTAAGCAGCCTGTTCAAGCGCGGCGAAATATGGCTCGCCGCGGGCTTGATGATCATCCTGACGGCGCTGGTCATCCCCCTGCCGGCGCTTTTCGTGGACCTCGGTCTTTCCATTTCGATTACTTTTGCCGTCGTCGTCCTTATGACGGTTCTTTTTATCACGAAACCGCTGGATTTCAGTTCGTTCCCCACCGTCCTCCTGCTCTCGACGCTGCTCCGGCTTTCCCTGAACCTGAGCACGACGCGCCTGATCCTGACGCACGGCAACGAAGGCGAAGAAGCGGCGGGACAGGTCGTGCGCTCCTTCGCCAACATGGTGATGGGCGGCGACTTCATCATCGGCGTAATCGTGTTCGCCATTTTGACCATCGTCAATTTCATGGTCATCACGAAAGGTTCGGGCCGCATCGCCGAAGTGGCGGCGCGCTTTACCCTTGACGCCATGCCCGGCAAGCAAATGGCCATCGACGCCGATCTTTCCTCCGGCCTAATCGACGAAGCCGAGGCGCGCCGCCGCCGCAAGGAACTCGAGGACGAAAGCAACTTTTTCGGCTCGATGGACGGTGCGGCGAAGTTCGTGCGAGGCGACGCCATTGCCGGCATCGTCATTACCGTCATTAACATCGTGGGCGGCATCACCATCGGCGCCTTCCGTCACAATATGCCGGTGCTGGAAGCGGCCGACACGTACGTGCGCCTGACGGTCGGCGACGGCCTTGTGACGCAGATTCCGGCGCTGCTGGTTTCGGTGGCGTCCGGTCTTCTGGTTTCGAAGGCGGGCGTTTCCGGCTCGACCGACAAGGCGCTTTTCAGCCAGTTGAGCGGTTATCCTAGTTCGCTCGGCCTTACTTCGGCCATGCTGATGTTGCTGGCTTTGCTTCCCGGCATGCCTTTTATCCCGTTCGCCTTTCTTGGCGGCATAGCAGGCTTCGGCGCGTACAATGTGGCGCGAAACCAGAAAACAAAAGACGCAGCCGGAGACGCGGCCGCTCTTGCGGCTTTGCCCGCTCCCGTCTCCGAAGAGCCTATGGCGAAAACGCTGTCCATCGATCTGGTGCGCCTTGAACTCGGCTATGCCTTGCTCGGCCTCATCAACAGCGAAGCCGGCAAGCGCCTCACGGACCAGATTAAGGGCTTGCGACGCCAGCTGGCGGGCGACATGGGCTTTATCATGCCGCCCGTGCGCATTCAGGACAACCTTCAGCTTGCGCCGAACACCTATGTCATCCGCATAAAGGAAATCGAAGCGGGACGGGGCGAATTGCGGCCCGGCATGCTTCTCGTGATGGACCCGAAGGGGGAGCCCATCGCGCTGCCCGGCGAACCCACGACCGAACCCACCTTTGGCCTGCCCGCCATGTGGGTGGACGCAACCTATCGCGAAGAGGCCTTGTTCAAGGGATACACAGTCGTCGATCCGCCGACCGTGATCACCACCCATCTTACGGAACTGATCAAGGACAATATGGCCGAACTGTTGTCCTATGCCGAAACCCAGAAGCTTCTCGACGAACTCGGACAGGATCAACAAAAACTGGTCGCCGACGTCATTCCGGGCCAGATCGCCCTGAGCGGCCTCCAGCGCGTGCTGCAAAATCTTCTGGCCGAGCGCGTTTCGATCCGCGACCTTCCGGCCGTGCTCGAAGGCATCGCCGAGGCGGCGACCATTACGCGCAATCTTGCGGCCATCTCGGAACATGTCCGTTCGCGTCTGGCGCGCCAGATTTCAAACGCCTATTCCAACGAAATGGGCTACATACCGCTGCTTACGCTCTCGCCGGAGTGGGAGCAGGTATTCGCGGAGTCGCTCACGGGCGAAGGCGAGGACAAACGCCTTGCCATGCCGCCGTCGCGGCTTCAGCAGTTCATCACCAGCATACGGCAGGCCTACGACCGTTACGCGACGCTCGGGGAATCCCCCGTTCTTATGACGAGCCCCGGCATCCGCCCCTATGTCCGTTCGATCGTCGAACGTTTCCGGCCATCGACGGTCGTTCTGTCGCAAAACGAGATTTACACAAAAGCCCGCATCAAAACGTTAGGACTCATCTGATATGCGCCTGAAGTCCTTTTACGGACCGAACCACGCCGAAGCAATGCGTCTCGTGCGCGAGGCGCTGGGCGAAAACGCCATTATCGTCGCCACGCGCGACGACGAAACGGGCGGCATCCGCGTTACGGCGGCCATCGACGATCCCGCGCCGCCCGAACCCGTGGCCGCTATGCCTCTTGAAACGAACGGCAATGGCTCGACGGTAATCGAAACGATCGCCAGCGCCCTCGTCAAGCATCAGGTGCCGGGCGCCCTGGCCGAGCGGCTTTTAGCCTCGGCCACACAATACGCCGACGACGACCCGGTTTTGGCCCTGGGCGCCGCTTTCCATACGCACTTCAAATTCACGCCGGTTTCCGCCGATGCGTCGCAAGGCCCCCTTCTCTTCGTCGGCCCGCCCGGAGCCGGAAAAACACTTACGACGGCCAAATATGCCACGCAGCAAACGCTCGCGAAGAACACGGTCGCGGTTTTCAGCGCCGACACGGAACGCGCAGGCGGCGTAGAGCAACTGGCCGCGTTCACGCGACTGCTCAAGATCGAGCTGATGCAAATCGAGGACGCTCCCTCCCTTAACGAAGCTCTCGATCTGCAGGAGCCCGGCACGCTGGTTCTTATCGACACGCCGGGGCGCAATCCTTTCCGCGATGAGGACCGCGATCAGCTTCGCCCGCTTATCAAGGCATGCGGCGGAGCGACGCTTGTTCTTCCCGCCGATATGGATTCCAGCGAAGCGCTCGATATGGCGCACGAGTTCCGCCTGTTGGGCGCGACGCGCCTCTTGGTCACGCGGCTCGATACGACCCGCCGCCTCGGCGGCATGCTGCGAACAAGCTACGAATCGCGCTTGCCGTTCGCCAATTTCAGCGCGTCCACAAAAGTTACGGAAGCGCCTGCACCGCTGAACCCGATCTCGCTGACACGCCTTATTCTGCCGAAAGCCGTTCAAGCCGAAGCAACAGCCACGGGAACCGACGAATGACTGATGGGAGCCTCTCATGACTGACCCGATACCCCTTCGAACCGGACAGCCCGCGACGCCCTTCGCGGCCCTCCGCTGCCCCAACATGCTCGCCATCGCCAGCGGCAAAGGCGGCGTAGGCAAAACATGGTTCGCGATCACGCTTTCCCACGCGCTGGCAAAACGCGGAAAACGGGTTTTGTTGTTCGACGGCGATCTTGGCCTTGCGAACGTCGATATTCAGCTCGGCCTTACCCCTGAAAGGGATCTCGGCAACGTCATCGACGGCCATATGAAGCTTCAAGCCGCCGTGACGCGTTATGAAGAGGGTAAGTTCGACATTCTCGCGGGGCGTTCGGGCTCGGGCAGCCTGGCGACCCTGCCCACGCAAAAACTGGCCGATCTCCGCAACGATTTGATCGCGCTGGCGCGCAACTACGATTATGTCTTTGTCGATCTCGGGGCCGGGGTCGACCGCGCCGTGCGCCAGATGGCGGGCCCGGCGGCCATTACGTATGTCGTCGTCACGGACGAGCCGACGTCGCTGACCGACGCCTACGCCTTCATCAAGCTTTCGCACGCCGCCAATCCGCTGGCGGATTTGCGCGTCGTCGTCAACCTCGCCAACAACGCGCAGGAAGGCCGCAAGACCTACGATGCCTTGCGCAAGGTCTGTAAAAGCTTTTTGCAAATCACGCCGCAGCTTGCGGGCATCATCCGGCGCGACAACAAAGTTCGCGAGGCCATCCGCACGCAAACGCCTTTGTTGACGCGCTCGCCCGTCAGCGACGCCGCCAGCGATGTCGGCGATATCGCGAGCAACATCCTCAACGGTTGACGACAAAGGGGGCCGCCTATAGCCGACATCAAGCCCCTCCCAACCACGACGTCCGTCGCGACGGCCGGCATGCCCGTTTCGCCAACGGACGTTCCTGCGCTTGTCGGCGCGAATATCCAAAGCGTCCCGGACAGATTTTTGCAGCTGATGCGGCCTGTGCAAATCAACGGCACGATCCTTTCCCTACAGGACAACGGCAGTTTTACGTTTCGCACGGCGGCGGGCGATTTGCTTCTTAATCTGATAGCCCGTACGGAGGGCGCGGGCAATTCTCTGGCCGAACTCCTGACGCCGTTCGTGCAAAACCAAAAGCCGATAAGCCTTGCTATCCAGCCCGGCTCTCCGCCCACGCAAGCCTTTCTGTCCGTACCGGCGCCTGCCTTAACCATCGCCTCCCTGACAAGCGCCGCAGCGGTCAAAACAACCCCTCAACCCGCGCAGGCCAGCGCCGTCTTTACGCCGGGCTCCGTCATAACGGCTGTCGTACTTCCGGAAGGCGTCGCCAAAGCCTTCGCGGCAAACCCGTCGGCCATATCCGAATTCCCGTCGTTCAAGCTATCGGGACTTTCCGGCGAGATCGCCGTCCAGACAACCGAGGCCTCAAGCGGCATAAGCCTCGGCGGCTTTCTTACTTCGCCTCAAAAGTGGCAACAGCTGGCCGATTTTCTGAAAACGCCGCTTACGGGCGAAACCGCCTCAACCATAAAGGCCTTTGTCAGCGATGCTCCGCCCGTCTCCGTTGCCACGGAAACGGCGGCGCAGGTACAAACCGCCGCCCCGCAGGCCGGACAAAATCCAATCGCCGCAATGCTAAAATCCGGAAGCGAATGGAATGTCCGGCTGGATTCCATTCTACCGCCGAACGCACAGCCCCCGGCGGCGGAAACATCGGGCCAGATCGTGGCGGCCGTCGTCGGCAAAGGGCCGGACGGCCAGCTGTTGTTGAACGCGGGCGACACCACGCTTTATATCCGCCAAAGCGGCAACGTCGCCGTTGGGAGCAGGCTTTTGCTCACCCTCTTGTCGCCCAAGGAAGAGCCCGGTTTCACGTTGCCCCTATTCGCCGGGCCTGAGTTCACGGCCATGCATAACCTCATGGCCGCGTTGCGCGCGATTGAGCCGCAATTGGCGCATCAATTCATGCAAACCCGCATTCCGCAGTTAAACGAGACTCTGCCCGGCACGCTCCTTCTTCTCTTTAACATCTTGCAGCAAGGCGGCGTTCAGGGCTGGCTCGGCGAAGACGTGAACGCCCGGCTCATCAGGGCAGGTAAAATCGACCTTATCGCCAAGCTTACCGAAGAAATGCAGAAAGAAAGCGGCGTAGCGCGCGATCCGGCCGTTGGCCAGTGGCGTTCATGGCCGGTCCCCTTATACGACGGCAGCCAGTTCCAGATGCTGCATCTTTACGTGCGCCGCGAACGCGACCGCAAACAATCGGCCGGGGGATATCCCGTTTCTCCGCAGACGCGTTTTCTTATAACCATGAACATGTCGCGCCTCGGCGCCGTGCAAATGGACGGCCTTTCGCAAAAAAAACAGCTGGATCTCGTGATCCGCAGCGAAAACGAACTTCCCGGCCATCTTCCCAAAGACCTGCGCGCGCTTTATATCAAAACGCTTGATGCTCTTGGCCTCACCGGAGGCCTCAACTTTCAGACCGGGCGGCAGAACTGGGTAGCCGTGCAAAAAGTTGCGGAAACAGCGGGAATGGTGACATAAAAAAACATGCTGGTCAGTCTCGCAACCCTCCTGAACGAATACACGAAGCGCCTTGAGGCTGCGGAAGTTTTCGCGCCCGCGGATGATGCCGGGGCCATTCTGGGCCACGTTCTCGGCTTCAGGCCCGAGACTATCGATCAACACCTCGAGGTGGAAGTCAGCGAGCCAAGCCGGAATAAAGCCGAACGCGCCGTTCAGCGCCGCGAAAAACGGGAACCTCTTATTCGCATATTCGGCTCGACGCAATTCTGCGGCCTTGAGATACGGACGGCGGAAGGCGTTTTCCGCCCGATACCGGAATCCGTCGATCTCGTCGAACATACGCTTGCGTTGCTTGAGGACAGCATAGACGAACCTTTCCGCTTGCTGGATTTGGGCACGGGCACGGGATGCATTCTTCTTGCCTTGCTTCATGAATTGCCCAACGCGACCGGACTAGGCATCGACATCGACGAACGCATCCTCAAAGTGGCGCGTAAAAACGCCGAAGCGAACGGCATTCTTCCCCGCGCCGAATTCCGCCAAGGCAACTGGGACGAGGCTATCGAGGAAACGTTCGACCTCATCGTTTGCAACCCGCCCGCCGCCATTACGAACGAAATCCCGTTGCTCGATCCGGAAATGCGGGATTACGAACCTCTTGCCGCTCTCGACGGCGGCAAGGACGGCTTGAACGCCTACAGGCATCTTGTCCGGGCGTTTGAACGTTTGTCGGAGCCCGACGGCATTGGCGTTTTTCAGGTCAATTATAAATTCAGGGAAGCCGCATTGTTCCAAAAGGCCGGGTTTATGACGGCGCTTAAACTGAACTATCGCGGAAACCCGAATTGCCTTGTGGTGACCAACAAGGAACGTCCGCCTTCAATTTTCGACAGGCTGCGGCGTTTTTGGACGGGGTGATTATACCTTCTCCCTCTTCTTTTTCCGGATGAACCCTACGCTGCCGATTTCATCGAGTTCGATCGTTTCCTGCCGCGCTTCCTCGCGCTTTTCTTCCTCAAGCCGCGCGGCCTCGGCGATTTCATAGCGCTTTTGCTCCTCGAAAAGCTCTGCCAGCCTTCCGCGCGCCAGATCGACGGCCTTCGCCGCCGTTACGTATTGCTTTTCAAGTTCCCGCGAATATTCAATGGCCCATTTCACGAACGCGCCGTAGGTCAAGCCCGCGCCGGGATTTTCCTGAACCGCAAGCTGCTCGCGCGCCTGCCGGATTTCGTGTTCCGCAATCGCCTTTTCAACGGCATCGAGGTGTTCCAGAAGTTTCGCCAGCAACTGGCGCTGTTCGTCCACCCGCGTTTTCTGCAATTTGATGAGCGTCGAAAGAGATTTCATGCCTTGTTAAGCCCTATAATGAAGGCCACGACATTCCCAAAATCTGCGCCAGTTTGACGTAGCCGCTCGCGATGGTGTCGCTTTCGTTCTTGCCCTGGCTCATGAAGCTTTCGACGGGCCCGTAATAATTCATGGCCTCGTCCACTTCCTTGTTCGATCCCTTGCGGTAAGCGCCGAGCCGTATCATCTCGGCCATGTTCTCATAGGCCGCCAGATAACGCCGCGCGGTGTTGACCAGGCCGTTTTCCGGGTCCGAATTGCACGCGGGCATGGTACGCGAAACGCTGCGTAAAACGTTGATCGCGGGATAACGCCCGCGTTCGGCGATTCCGCGATCGAGAACGATATGGCCGTCCAGAATGCCGCGCGTCGCGTCGGCGATCGGCTCGTTATGGTCGTCGCCGTCGACAAGCACCGTGAAAAGACCCGTAATACTGCCCTTCCCGCTCGCGCCCGGTCCGGCGCGCTCCAAAAGCTTCGGCAGTTCGGCGAACGTCGTGGGCGGGTAGCCTTTTGTCGTCGGCGGTTCTCCCGCCGCCAGCCCGATTTCGCGCTGTGACATCGCGAAGCGCGTGACGCTGTCCATAAGGCAGAGAACGTTGTTGCCGAGGTCGCGGAAATATTCCGCGACGGCCAAAGTCATATACGCCGCCTGACGGCGCATGAGCGGCGCTTCGTCGGAGGTCGCGACAACCACCACGCTGCGCGCGAGGCCTTCGGGGCCGAGATCGTCGTGAATAAATTCCTGCACCTCGCGTCCGC
Source organism: Alphaproteobacteria bacterium (assembly GCA_028716765.1). The sequence continues at coordinate 12,266 of JAQUPC010000020.1, forward strand.
GTTCGCCGATCAGGCCGATAATCGAAACGTCCGCCGACGTATAACGCGCGATCATCGACATCAAGATGGACTTGCCGACGCCCGATCCGGCGAAGATACCCATACGCTGGCCGCTGCAGCATGTCAGAAAGGTGTTGATGGCGCGCACGCCGAGATCGAGTTTGCCGCCCACGCGTTGCCGCATATGGGCGGGCGGCGGCGAACTGCGGATAGGATGCGGCATATCGCCAAGCGGCAGCGGCGGGCCGCCGTCTATGGGTTCGCCCTGCGCGTTGATGATGCGCCCGAGCCAGGCTGGCGTAGGCGAGATCGTCGGCTGGGATTCCGCCACCTCGGCTTTGCAGCCAAGGCCTATGCCGTCCAGCGTGCTGAACGGCAAAAGCAGCGCCCTGTCGTCGCGGAAACCGACCACTTCGCACAACACGCGGCGGTTACCGCGCGCGATGACATGGCATCGGCCGCCGACCGACAAATGGCGCTCGATTCCCGCGACTTCGATCAAAAGTCCTTGTACGGCCGTGACACGCCCAAACAATTTATGGGTAGGCAAAGCCTCGATATCGGCTATGATTCGGCTGGACTCGGTAACCATACTTCAGACCTTACCCCAGAGCGCCTCAGGCTAACAGCCCCGATAGCGGCATACTAACACATTGCAATATAAGACAAAAAGCTTTCTTGGACAAAAAATGATTAATGTTAATAAAGTTTACTTTTTTTTAAACCTTTTGGGCAAAAAAGTGTAAAGTAAAGTTAACGTTATGGAGCACGGTTCCTTCCCGTGGAACTTGTTAACATAACCCGCCCAAGTCTAAGTGATTTCCCACCTTTGACCCACGAGGCAATGACATGCGCGTACTGCTTGTAGAAGACGATACCTCCGTAGCGAAAAGCATCGAGCTCATGCTGCAGGCCGAGGGCTTTATCGTCGACACGACCGACCTGGGCGAGGACGGCCTCGAAATCGGCAAGCTTTACGACTACGACATCATCATTCTCGATCTCATGCTGCCCGACATCGACGGCTATGAAGTTTTGCGCCGCCTTCGCGCCGCGCGCGTCACGACGCCGATTTTAATACTTTCGGGTCTTTCGGAACTTGACAATAAAATCAAAGGCCTCGGCTTTGGTGCCGACGACTATCTGACCAAGCCCTTCGACCGCCGCGAGCTGGTGGCCCGTATCCATGCCATTATCCGCCGCAGCAAGGGCCATTCGGACAGCGTCATCCGCACCGGCAAGCTGACGGTGAATTTGGACGCGCGGACGGTGGAAGTGGACGGCGCGCCCCTGCACCTCACCGGCAAGGAATACGGCATCCTGGAGCTTCTGAGCCTCCGCAAAGGTACGACCCTGACCAAGGAAATGTTCCTGAACCACCTTTACGGCGGCATGGACGAGCCCGAGCTTAAGATTATCGACGTATTCGTCTGCAAACTGCGCAAGAAACTTGCCGTGGCGGCTGACGGCGAAAATTACATCGAAACGGTATGGGGGCGCGGCTATGTCCTGCGCGATCCGCCGGGAATCGAGAGTTTGAAAGCGCACACAAAAGCCGCCCAAGCGAGTACCTAAAGCAAAACCCGATTACATAGGACTGTCGTCATGCCCGCGTAGGCGGGCATCCGATTGTTTTAAAAGAAATGGGACCCCCGCCTTCGCGGGGGTGACACCGTGACTCAATAAAAATCAATACGGCTATAAGTTTATTATTTATCAGATAGTTGCTGTGTGTTGTTGCGGCGATGCATGAACCGAGGAAGCCCCTTTTGGCGCTAACGTATAAAGTCCGCGATCATTTTCCTTTGGTTTAAACCGATCCGTAATACCAAGAACGGTTTCCGCGCCCCCCAGGAACAAAACGCCGTCCGGCGCCAACACGGCAGACAAGGCTTCAAGAACGCGCGTTTTCGTCGCCTGATCGAAATAGATCAATACATTCCGGCAGTAAATGACGTCAAAAATTCCGACCGGCCCGAAATCCGTCAGTAAGTTCCCCTCCCTAAACTGAACCATTTGGCGGATGCTATCCTTGATTTGCCATTTATCCGTGCCGACTTGCTGAAAATATTTAACGAGCAGCGTAATCGGCAGCCCGCGTTGCACTTCGAATTGGGAATAGATGCCTTTTTTGGACCGCTCGACCATTTCTGTGGACAGGTCTGTGCCTACGATTTCCGTCTTCCATCCCTGCAATTTGACGGCCTCTTCGCTCAACATCATCGCCAGCGAATATGCTTCCTGCCCGCTGGAAGCCGCGGCAGACCATATGCGCAGTTGCTTCTTCGCGGCGCGCGATTTGAGAAGCCCGGGGAGTACGACGTTCCGGAATTGCTCGAATGGTTTTTGATCGCGAAAGAAAAAAGTCTCGTTGGTGGTCATCGCTTCCGTGATGTCATGCAGCATGGACTCATCACGCCTGGCGCGAATGGCCTGAGCGATATCTTCCAGGGTTTTCATATTCCATTTCCGCGCCACGGGGATAAGGCGCGATTCGAGCAAATAGGTCTTGTCAGGCGTCAAAACCAGCCCTGAACGCTGCCTGACGAGAACGGAAAACAGTTCGAAATCCTCCGGCTTCATGCGCGCACCTCCATAACGGCATGGCGCACGAAACCGCCGATTTCCGTAATAGGAAGCACCGCCGAGCAAAGGCCCGATGTCGCCACCGCTCCCGGCATGCCCCAAACAACGCTGCTCGCCTCATCCTGGGCGATCACCGAGCCGCCGGCTTTCACCACGGCGTCGCTCCCCTTTGTCCCGTCCTGCCCCATCCCGGTCAGGATCACAACCAATATGCGCTTGCCGTATACGGTAATAAGGGAACGCAGCATGGGATCAACGGCCGGGCGGCAAAAGTTCTCCGGCGGATCCTTGACCAAACTTATGGTGGGCGCGCCGCCCCGGACATTGATCAGCATATGAAAATCGCCGGGCGCAATGTAGTAATGGCGCGGTTCGAGAACTTCGCCGTCCTTCGCTTCGGTGCATTTCACCTGGCATTGCCGCTCGATATGTTCCGCCAGAATAGAGGTAAAAGCGGGCGGCATATGCTGGGTAATCACCACCGGCTGAGGCAACCACGCCCCCATATCCTTGATGACCTTGAAGAGAGCCTGAGGGCCGCCTGTCGAACTGCCGATGGCGATCACATCGGGCCTGATGATAGGCTCTTTACGTAAGATGATCTCCTTAACGGCACCGCCGGCCATACGTACCGGAACGCCGGACAGTGGGGCTTGCGCGGGTTTATCCTGTTTAGAAACCGGAGTGACGATGAGCGCCGGTACCGGCGAAACGGGCCTGGCAGCCGCCGCGAAAGGCGAAGAGCGCACGCCGGAACGGCGCGCCAAAGCCCCAAGCGCCTTGATCTTTTCCAAAAGTTCGTGCTTGAACTCCTCCGCCCCCATCAATTCGCGGCTGGTGGAAGGCTTCGGAATGTAATCCGTGGCACCCAAAGACATAGCTTTCAGGCTGATTTCCGCGTTTCTTTGCGTAAGCGTCGAGGCCATGACGATCTGCACGGCCGGGTCGATTGCCTTCAGCTGCGGCAACGCCGTCAAGCCATCCATAACGGGCATTTCAATATCGAGCACGATAACGTCGACGGGTTCGCGGCGAAGCGACTTCACGGCAAGTTCGCCGTTGCTGACCGAAGCAACGATTTGAATATAAGGCGCGTCTTCCATGGCGCGCGCCATCGCCCCCCTGATGAAGGCCGAGTCGTCAACGATCATGACGCGATAAACGCCGGCGCCTTCGTTCGTTTTACCGGGTTCCCTGTTCTGTCCTGGATTAATTGGGTTGATCATCTATCACTGGCTTTCGATCAGGCCCAACTGATATAATTTGCTGCGTACGATATCCGCATCAAACGGCTTCATGATGTATTCGTTCGCCCCCGTGGCCAAAGCCTCCTGTATATGGTTCATGTCGTTCTCGGTCGTACAAAACACGACCGCAGGAGCATCGCCCCCCGGCAACAGGCGCAACGCCTTTAAAAACTGAAGGCCGTCCATCACCGGCATGTTCCAGTCCAGCAAAATAACGTCCGGAAGTTTTTTTTGGCAGGACTCAAGTGCGACCTTGCCGTCTTCGGCTTCCTCGCAGGAAAAGCCTGAGGCTTCAAAAATCTGACGGGCAACCTTGCGGATGACCCGGCTATCGTCGACGAGCAGGCATGTTTTCATGTGAAAACCTTACCTTATATGACTGAAAAATCAATCAGGGTTTTACGGGAATCAGGCCGCCGCAAGTTCTTCGATACGCAACAACCGCTTCACGTCCAGAACGATCAACAGCTTTTCCTTGAGCCTGTAGACGCCATCCGATATCTCCCGCCATCTTTCGTCGAGCGTTGCGGGCGTTTTTTCATAATCGCCGGCCGGGAGCCCCATAACCTCACCGACCTGATCGACCAAAAGGCTGTAAAACTCGCCGTTATAATCCACGACAATGCTCATATTTTTGGTTACATCGTCCCTTTGCGCCAAACCAAGTCTTGTCCTCACGTCTATGGCCGTTACGATCCTGCCGCGCAAATTGAGGGAGCCGGCCACTTCTTTCGGGGCGAGCGGCACACGCGTAATCTTTTGCGGTCCAAGCACGTCTTGAACCTGAAGGACAGGAATGCCAAACAGTTGCCCCTCTATATACATCGTGACGAATTCTCGAACGGCTATGCCTTCGTCGGTTACCGGAAGCGAGGTTCCGGCCTTAACAGGGAGATTTTCGGTCATGCGTTCACCCTCAGATTACCCAGAGTTTGTTGCAAAGTTGACAGCAAGGCCTCGCGATTGAACTTAGCCACGTAATCGGTAAATCCGGCTTGCCGGCCACGCTCCACATCCCTCGGCGACGCGTGGGAGGAAAGCGCAATAAACGGAACCTGGCTCCAGCGCCCGCCTTCGCGGCGGACTTCGGAAGCAAACTCAAAGCCGTTCATCCCCGGCATTTCGATGTCGCTGACGATGACGTCAAACTCCTCACCGGCTTCCTGCATTTTAAGCGCTTCCGTGGCGTTTTCCGCCGCGCTGACGTGATATCCCGCCACCGTCAGCAACGGAGTCAACAGATTGCGGAAAAACGGACTGTCGTCCACCAAAAGAATGCGATGAAGACTGTTTTCTTCGAAGGCTCCCTCATCCTGCACGCCGAACCAGTCCTGAAAGGCCTGGGCAAGATAATGCCCGGAGTCCACGACGTCCGTCGCCTTGCCGACGATAATGGCGCTGCCGAGGAACCCGGGCCGGCTCGCCGATAGGTTGACGTCCATACGGTCTTCGACGATGTCTATGATCTCATCGACCATAAGGCCCATAGATCTCTCCCGGTCGCTGAAGACGAGGATAGGCAGCATGCCTTCTTTTCCTAATTTCAGCCCGGAATCGATCGGGACAAGCGGCATAAGCTTACCGCGATACTGGACGACGGGCTTATCGTCCGAATATTCGACCGTTTTAAGATCGATTTCCTCAAGACGCGCAATAAGCGAGAGGGGAACGGCTTTCGGAGCCGCCCCGCCGGCGCGGAACAGCAGAAGTGACTGTTTGCCCTCGCCATGACCGCTATGAGCCAAATGCGTCGCCTGTTTGCCGATGGCGCTGGCCTCGGTGTGAATCTCCCCGGCATTTGAAGCAAGGCCGTTGGGATCGAGAATCATCACGACGCTGCCGTCGCCGAGAATGGTGTTGCCGGAGAACATATGGATGTTCCGCAAAATGGGCGAAACCGGCTTGACGACGATTTCTTCGGTGTCGAACACGCGGTCGACAATGCAGCCGAACGTGGAACTGCCCACCTGTATCACGATGATAAACGCCGTTTCCGACGCGCTGCTATCTTCGCCAAGCTTTAGAGTCTGTCGCAGCGAGACAAGCGGCAGCAAATGGTTGCGCAACCGCAGCACAGGCGTGTTGTTGATGCGCTCGATGCGGTGCTCGCTGTGAGCCGAGGCATGCACGAGCTCGACAACGCAAATCTGCGGAATGGCGAAGCGTTCGCCCGCGCATTCGACGATAAGCGCCGACACGATAGCGAGAGTGAGCGGAATCTTGATCAGGAACCGCGAGCCCTTGCCTTCCGTCGATTGCAAATCGACCGTGCCGCCTATTTTCTCGATGTTGGTCTTGACGACGTCCATGCCGACGCCCCGGCCGGAAACGGACGTAACCTTGGATGCGGTGGAAAACCCGGGCTTGAAGATGAACTGCATGACCTGCTGGTCCGACATCGTCTCAATCTCGGATTCGGTCGCCAGCCCGTTTTGCAGAGCCTTGGCCTTGATCTTGTTGATGGCAAGGCCACGGCCGTCATCGGATATCTCGATAAAAATATGCCCGCCTTCATGATAGGCGTTGAGCAACACCGTACCGGTCTCCGGCTTTCCGGCCATCTGGCGGTCCGCCGGTATTTCGATGCCGTGGTCCGCCGAGTTGCGCACCATGTGCGTAAGCGGGTCCTTGATCAGTTCCAGAACCTGACGGTCAAGTTCGGTATCGGCGCCCACCATTTGCAAATCGATCTTCTTGCCAAGTTCCACCGAAAGATCGCGAATAATGCGGGGCAGCTTCGACCAAGCGTTGCCGATGGGCTGCATGCGCGTTTTCATCACGCCTTCCTGCAGTTCCGACGTCACGTGGTTCAAACGCTGGAGCGGCGCGGCAAACGCGCTGTCTTTCTCGCCGCGCAAAATCTGCATCAGCTGATTACGGGTCAGAACCAGTTCGCTCGCGATGACCATCAGGTTTTCAAGCTGATCGACGCTGACGCGAATGGATTGGCTGGCAACCGCCGATTCTTTTATCCCGCGTTCGTCGACGGCCGTCATCTCCTGCTTTTTAGCCGCCGGATCGGAAGACGCTTCGGCTGCCGCGGCTCCGGCTCGCGGCTTGCCCGTCTCCTCCGCCTTGATCGGCGTGAAGGCCGGTTCTTCCATAGAAAATGGCGGCGGCGGGGGCGGAGGCGGCGGGGTTGGCGTTTTTTCCATAGGAGTCTCCATTTTTCCTTCTGCTGCTGCGTTCAACTCAGCAATCAGTTCTTCATCGTTGCCGGCCGGTTCGGCTTCCGTTTCCTCAAGCGTTCCCATCAGCCTTTTAATCGTGTCGATAGAACGGAGAATGAGGCTGACGGCCTCGGGCGTAACCTGCAGTTCGCCGTCGCGGAATTTGCCAAGTACGTTCTCGGCGGCGTGCGCGACATGCTCCAATCTCGGCAAGCCCAGAAAGCCGCACGTTCCCTTAATCGTATGAACCAGACGGAAAATATCGCTCAACAGTCCCGGATCGTTCGGATTCTGCTCGAATTCCACCATTTCGACGTCGATTTTGGCGAGGTTTTCGGAAGTCTCCGTCAGAAACTCGCGCAACAGATCATCCATCTCAAACCCTCACACAAGCTGGCGTATTATGGTTAACCATAGGGCTGATCATGGTTAGCAAATATTAAAAAACCCTTATGATGCCGCCCCCCTATCGTATTCACGATTGAGGCTGGATAAGGATGAGATCAAGACGATCCGGATAAGGCTGGATATGCCGGACCTGAAGTCCGAAATGGGCAACAAACTGGCCTGAAACGTAGGCCTGAACGCTACGCGGGGTTATTTCGTCAATGGGCGTTGCCCCTTCAAGCGCCGCTTGAAGAAGCGGGGACAGCTGTGCCGCCCGGCCTACAATTTCCATGATCAGAATTTGTCCATCCGATTCCTCGGGCTGACGCAATACGATCGATCCGCCATAGGCCAGGATTTCCTCGCCCAGCATCAGAAGGTTGATCATAGCCTTCATGCAGCCCCGCAAAGACGTTGCTTTGCCGGAAACAGCCCCGTTGGCCCAGTTCAAAGCAATTTTGCCACCGGCAAAATAAGACTCGATAATCGGCTTGACATCCTGCAGGGGGAGGTTTTCCTCGCTCCCCGCCCGGCCATAGGCCAAACGGAACAGGCGCAGACGCCGCGACGCGAGGCTGGCGCTGTCGCCGATCAGCTTCATAGCCTCGTTAACAACCGGATCGCCAATATCCTCAATCAATTCAACGCCGTTGTTGATCGCGCTGACGGGGCTGATCAGGTCATGGCATAACTTGGAGGACAATAGTTCAAGCACGCGTATGTCAATCTGCATGACAATCGTCTTTCATCAAAAAAAAGACCCGTTTTTGACGCATAGCACCATTGCAGTGTGGTCAAAAGGTCCTACGGGCAGCCTTAATCACATAACGCCTCTTTTCAAGTTGCCCAACAATCGTTAATTGATCATTAATAAGGTGGTTTTTGCCACGAAATCCGTTCAACGGAAAGATTGTCACGCCATGAAAATCGCCTTCGTATCTTCGCCTTCAACTCTGGCAACCGATTCGCTGCGCGAACTGGAACAGCGCTTCGGATCGTCCTCCGTTGAGGATGCCGATTATATCGTCACTTTGGGCGGCGACGGCCTCGTCCTGAAAACCTTCGATACCTATGCCGATTCAGGCAAACCCATCTTCGCGCTCAACCGGACGACCTCAGTCGGCTTTCTCTGCAACGAGTTCCGCACCGGCGATCTCCCGGATCGTCTGGAAAAGGCTAAAAAAGTCATTTTACATCCTTTGCGTATGGAATGCGTCACGGCGGACGGAAAGAAATCGGCAGCGCTGGCTCTTAACGAGATCGCCGTGCTGCGCGATTCGCCGCAATCGGCGCGGCTTAGAATTCTTGTGGACGGTATCGAGCGCATTGCGCGCTACAGCGGCGATGGAATGATCGTCGCGACTCCGGCGGGCAGCACAGCCTACAACCATTCGGCGGGCGGCCCGATCATGCCGCTCGACGCCAACACGCTCGTCATGACGGCCATATGCGGGTTCCGGCCCCGGCGCTGGAATTATGCGGTTCTTCCCCAAAGCTCCACGATCGACATTAAAACTCTGGAAAGCAGCAAGAGGCCCGTGCGCATCGAAGCAGGCCAGCAGAGCATACATAACGTTCTGCAGGCGAAGATCTGGATGGATCATGCGATTTCCTTCACGCTTTTGTTCGACCCCGAACTCCATCTCGGCGAACGCATCGTGCAGGAACAGTTTATGACGTGAGCCAAGAGGCAAAAGGACAAAACGAAGTTCACTCAACGTCATCCCGGACAGTGAGCCCCGGACTTGATCCGGGGCGAACGTGATCCGGGATCCAGATGATATGTGCGCACAAGGCGCACTTTCAAAAAACTTTCAATCTGGATTCCGGGTTCGTCTGTCACTCGCAAACGAATGACAGACGCCCCGGAATGACGGGGAAAAAATAATTAAGAAAACAAAATCGATGAAGGCCGCTTCCGCGCCACGTATCAACCTTGAATCGCCTCAGCCGGGCGCTCTAGTCAAGCACAGAATCGTAATGAAACGGAAAATAAACGCCATCCCAACATTGATATGTGTTCACCAAGGTTCCATGCGCGGCCGAAAAAGAAACTACAACAACTCTGCCGTGAGACGAGGCTCCTACAGAAGCCCAATAACCAAGGGACACAAGGTTTTGCATGGGACAATCACTCCCTCCTGCCGAGGCTGCCGAAGGTGACATCGGTTTCCATTTACAGGTGCTGTCACAAACTGTGGCGGCGCTTGGGTCAGGAAACGCGCACAAAAGAATGGCGGTGTGATCCTCCGCCATTGTCGTTTCCCCCAAAACGCTGCAAGGTGCATTAAGCGCTACGCCGGGAGCTGCGAAAGACTCCGGAGCCAAAAATGAAACGCTGAACAGAGCCAGCAAAACAAAAATAAAACGTGCGCCCATGACTTCTCCAGATAAGAGTAGAACGTCATGTGCATTGTTGCTGCCAAGCCTTAACGACTCATTAATTGGGGGGAAGTATCCGGTTTTACGAAAAAAGGATGGATGACAACCGCTTGCGGGCCGCGATCGTCAGCGGGTCGGTGGGGCCGAAGGTTTCGAGCAGCTTGACCAGTTGCTTGCGCGCCGCTTCATCGTTCCATTTGCGGTCGCGGCGCACGATCTCCAAAAGCGCGTCCACCGCCTCTTCTTTTTGCCCGGCGGCGTAGTGCGCGAGCGCGAGATCAAAACGCGCCTGATGATCGTCCGGGTTTTTCTGAACCGTCGCCTGTAACTCCGCCGTCGAGCCCGAAGCCTTTTGCGCCTGATCCGCCAGCTCGAGCGCCGTGCGCACGCTATCGAACGCCTTGTCCTTCGCCATCTCAGGCGGCGCGTCGTTCAGCATTTTGCGCGCCCGTTCAACTTCGCCTTGCGCCAGAAAACAGCGCAGCACCCCCGCATAGGCGGCCGCGTTGTCCTGATGATCCGCCAGAATGTCGGCATAGACGGCCTGCGCCGTTGCGGCGTCGCCGTTCGCCAGAAACTCCGCCGCCTGCTTCAACGCCGATTCAATCTCCGCCGCCGCGTTCTGCGGCAAGGCCGAGCCTATCGCTTTCAAAAGCTTCTCGACCCACGCCTTGATTTGGGGTTCCGGCAAGGCGCCCATGAAACCGTCGACCGGCTGCCCCTGAAAAAAGGCGAAGACGGCGGGAATGGATTGCACGCGCATCTGCTGGGCAATTTCGGGATTGCGGTCGATATCGATTTTCGCGAGCGAAACAGATTCGGCATTGGCACGCACGACTTTTTCGAGAATGGGGCCGAGCTGCTTGCACGGCCCGCACCACGGCGCCCAGAAATCGACGATCACCAGCTTTTGGCGCGAAGCGTCGATCACATCAGCCATGAATGTGGCAAGCGTA
>JAQUPC010000021.1 GCA_028716765.1 Alphaproteobacteria bacterium
AAAGCAAATCGCGGCTTCACTCTCGTCGAATTGTCGATCGTTCTCGTCATCATCGGCCTCATCATCGGCGGCGTCTTGACGGGCCAGCAGATTATCCAGAACGCGCGCATCACGAACGCCGTGAACGCCATTCAGGCCTATCAGGCCCAGTTCCAGACCTACGCCCAGAACTACGGCGCGCTTCCGGGCGACGATCCCAGCGCCTCGACGCGCTTTACCAACGTCAAAATGGGCTCCGGCTCCGGCAGCGTTAACGGCAACGGCGACGGCGTCGTCGGCACCGGCAATTCGTTCGACACGGCTCTTACCGATCCTCCCGGCGGGGAAAGCCGGTTGGTCTGGGCGCACCTGCGCGCGGCGACGCTCGTAAAAAATCAGGTCACGAACAACAGCACGGCGGTTCAGCCGCCAAACCCGTTCGGCGGCATTTTCGGCTTTCAGAACGGCGCTTTAAGCGGGGTGTTCACGACGACGGTGTTGTGCCTCAACAAACTCCCGGCCAACGCGAGTCAAGCCATCGACGCGCGTCTCGACGACGGCACCAGCGACGCCGGCACGATTCAGGCGACCGTCGACACGTCCTCGGGCTCCGGCAGCAGCAGCGGCGCGGTCGCCACGACCTACAGCGACGGCCAGACCTACACGCTTTGCATCCGGATGTGATTTAGAATCCGGAAGTCAGGCACCAAATGAAAAGCCATCTCCTGTGGCACGAAAGAAAAGCCCCTCTCCTCCCAACGGGAGGAGAGGGGTTGGGGTGAGGTGGGGATACAGCAACACGGCTGGTCTCCACCTCACCTGTGAAAACTAAGGCCTTGCTGCGCAAGGCCAAGTTTTCACTTCCTCTCCTCCTCGCGGAGGAGAGGGGTAATTGTTTGTTTGGGAATCCTTGTCTTGCGTCACTTTTCTTTTATGCCTCATCCTCGATCATTCCTTCGCCGTTATCAGAGGGGCTTCACGCTTGTTGAAATGTCGATGGTCATTCTTGTGATCGGCATGGTTCTTCTCATCGTCTATCCGGCCCTGAACATGGTGCGCGTCAGCACCCAGCGCAGCCTCACCGACAGCAACCTGCAAACGCTCTTGCGCGCCACGGCAGTTTACGTTCAGGCCAATGGTTGTTTGCCTTGTCCGGCACCCGCCAATGTTTCCGGCCCTGGTTTTGGCCGAATACGCGGCGATACGAATACGGCTGCTTGCGGCGCATGCGCTCAACCTGAAGGCATTGCGCCCTTCGTTTCGCTCGGCCTTCCGCAATCTATGGCGCACGACGGGTGGGGACGTTGGATCACCATGCGCGTCGATCCGGCGCTGACGGTGAATTTCGCCGTCGTGCCTCCTACAGCACCTTGCCAACCTACTGACCCATCGCCATGCAACGGAAGCACGACGGCGGGCCAGTCTATAAAAGGTTTATGCCGCAGCAGCCTTCCCGCTGCTAACCGGATTAGCATCCAAACTGGGGATACAACTCAACAGGCCGCCGTGATTTTCGTAAGCCACGGCGTCAACGGCTATGGCGCTTTTATTGCGAGCGCCATTAGCGGCTCCCATAATGGCGAGCGCCTTCCTTTCCCATCAGGTCAACCGAACTGCACCAACGGCCATGAACAGTGCAATGCTGTAACCACCTCCCTTACTTTTTACAATGACCCGATTACAACCGGTAATGACAATAATTCGTTCGATGATGTTCTTCTCTTCGTAGACCGCAACAATCTCGTGAGCTGGCTCGGCAACGGCAGCTGCCAGACAACGTGGTGACTCTTATGATCAACAGACCTTCGCACCTTCACGCTGTCGCCGCCGAAACGCCCGCGGAACAGGCACGCGCCTCGCCCGTCCTCTTGTCCAGGCACAAAACGACAGGCTTGTTGCCGCAAGTCGGCGAGCGGCTGGTCGAAATGGGCGCGATCACGCGCGACCAGCTGCAAATCGCGCTTCACGAACAGCGGCAATGCGGCCTAATGCTGGGAACCGTTCTCGTTCGCCTTGGTTTTCTTGACGAAGCGGCGCTGGCTTCCGTTCTGGCCGCGCGCACGGGGCTGGAGCCCATCGATCTGAAAAAGGTCGTGCTCGATCCCGCCTTGCTGCAACGCCTGCCCAAGGAAACGGCCAAGCGCTGCCATGCGGTGCCGCTGCGGCTCGACGACCTGACGCTCGTCGTGGCGATGGCCGACCCCTATGACATCGTGGCGATGGACGCGCTCCGCCGTCATTTTCCGCGCAACATCGAACTTATCCCCCACGTCGCCAGCAAGGCCGACATCGAAGACGTGATCGACCATTACTACGGCTTCGCGACGTCGCTCGACGACGTATTGCGCGAACTTGAAACGGGACAAACCAAACAAGCCGCCGAGACCGCCGGTTATCAGCATCCTCTGGTGCGCCTGGTAAACATGCTGTTGTTCGACGCCGTCAAACGCGGCGCTTCCGACGTTCATCTGGAGCCGGAAAACAGCTTCGTCCGCGTGCGTTACCGCATCGACGGCTATCTGCATCAGGTTCGCGCCCTGCACCGCACGCACTGGCCCGCCCTTTCGCACCGCCTGAAAATCATGGCGGGCATGAACATCGCGGACACGCGCAGCATTCAGGACGGCCGCTTTCAGTTGCAAATCGGCGGCAGCAACGTGGACTTCCGCGTCGCCATTATGCCGACGGTCTGGGGCGAGAATATCGTCGTGCGCCTGCTCGATCACCGGCGTTCGCTTCTGCCGCTCATCGGGCTGGGCTTCGACGGCGCGGCCCTTGCCGGGCTGGAACGCATCATGGAGCGCCCGCAAGGCATCACGCTGGTCACGGGGCCAACGGGCAGCGGCAAAACAACGACCCTTTATTCCATCCTGCGCCAGCTAAGTTCGGTGGACGTGAACATCGCAACGCTGGAAGAGCCGGTGGAATACCAGCTCGACCTCATACGCCAGACCGCCGTGCAGGAAGCGCAGGGATTGACCTTCGCCGCGGGCGTGCGCGGCGTGTTGCGCATGGACCCCGACATCATCTTTATCGGCGAGGTTCGCGACGGCGACACGGCGCAAATGGCCCTTCGCGCCGCCATGACGGGGCATCAGGTCTATTCGACCCTGCACTGCAACGACGCGCTCGGCGCCCTGCCGCGCCTTGTCGATCTCGGTCTCAATCCGCGCGTGATCGCGGGCAACATAAGCGGCGTCATCGCCCAACGTCTTGTGCGCAAGCTTTGCCCGCACTGCAAGCAAAACCGCCGCGCCACCGCAGAAGAATGCCGCGTCCTGCGCGTCAATCAGGCCGAACCGCCCATGATCGCCGAGGCCAAAGGCTGCGATTATTGCATGAACACCGGACGCAAGGGCCGCACAGTGATCGCGGAAGTGTTGCGCGTTACGCCCGCGTTCGACGACATGATCGCCGCCGACGCCGGGCGTTTGGATCAGCTGCGTCAAGCGCGCTCCGACGGCTTCCGTTCCATGCAGGAAGACGGCATCGCGCGCGTGCTGTCGGGCGACATAGCCCTCGCCGATTTGCGCCGCGCCGTCGATATGACGCGGGGGGACTAGGCATGCCCGCGTATCACTTCCGTGCCGTTTACCCTTCCGGACGCATTCATCATGGCCGGATGACGGCGGCGAACGAAAATGAATTGTCGCATGCCTTGCGCGAATCCGGCCTCGAACTGATCGAGGCCAGCGAGCATAAACCCTCGCGCTTTTCCATGTTTTCCGGATATCCGCGCGAACAGGTAAGCCTGCGGCAACGCGCCTTGCTGTGCCGCCAGCTCGAGGATTTGCTGCGCGCCGGGTTGCCGTTCCTTGAAGCGTTGCAGGGCGTGGCGTCCACGCTGGCGCCCGGCGCGTGGCGCGGCAAGCTTGAAGCCATCGCCCGCAAGGTCGGTCAGGGCAGCACGATCGCCGCTGCGTTCGGGCAACATGACCGCCTGTTCAATCCGGTTTTTCTTGCCACGTTGCAAGCGGGCGAAACGAGCGGCGATCTCGTCACGGCCTTTGGCCAGCTTGCAAAGCACATCGAACGGCAAGCCCGCCTCCGCGAACTGGCAAGCCGTGCGCTGCGTTATCCGTTATTTCTGCTGTGCGTGGCGCTTGGCGTCGCGGCTTTCATGATGACGATGGTTGTTCCGCGCGTCATGGATTTTCTCAACACGCTCGGCGCCGACTTGCCATTTATGACCCGTGTGTTGATCAAGCTCTCCGCACTGTTTGCCGCGGGCTGGTGGATAGCCTTGCTGGTCATCATGACGTGCGTTCTCGTGTTTATGACGGCCCGCCGTTATTCCGGGCCTTTCGCCTTACGCTCGGACGGCTGGCTGCTCCGACTGCCTTTGCTCGGCCCGGCAATTCATAAACTTGCCGTCGCACGTTTCGCGCACAGCTTCGCCCTGCTGCTTCAAAGCGGCGCAGGACTGCCCGAATCCCTCCATACGGCGAAAGCCGTGCTTGGCAACCGCGCCCTTATCGAAGCCGCCGAAGCGGCTGAACGTCAGGTGCAGGCGGGACAATCCCTTTCAGCCGCTACCAGCGGGCTCTTTCCGCCTTTCGTTTCGCAGATGCTTCGCGTGGGCGAGCAAAGCAGCCGCCTCATTGCGACGCTGGACGAAGTCACCCGTCATTACGATACCGAAGTGCAATCGGCCATCGAGCGCCTTATCGGCGCGCTGGAGCCTGCTTTGACGCTCCTCGTCGGCGCGTTGCTGGCGTGGGTCGTGCTGGCGGTTCTCGGCCCGGTCTACGGCAGCCTCGGTCAGCTAAACATGGTGCCATGACATGACGGCAACGCGTTCGTTCATCCTTCTTGCCGGCGACGACGGCGCCCTTCTTGTCCCGCCCTTTCGTCATGCTTCGGACGCGCCGTTGTTCGTGCCCGGCCATACGGAAGAAAAAACGCTGCCGATCGTCGAGGCCCTTGCGGCGCAGCCAAAGATGCCCGTCCTTATTCTTGCCGACACGCTGGCGCAGGAGTTTCACCGCGACACGCTGCCGCGCCTCAATGTTTTCGACCGCAAAAAACTTCTGGCGCGGCGGCTGCGTCAGCATTTTCCCCTGCCGTCGTCCACGCCGCACGCGCAGTTGACCGCGGCCATCCCCCTCAAGAACAACGCCGCGCTTTTCGCGTGCCTTCACGACGGCGGTCCCGTGGCAACGTGGATGAAAAGGCTGGAAACGCTGTCCAATCCTCTTACGGGCGTCGCGCCGTTGCCGCTCGTTTGCTCGGGCATCATTGCGCGACTTATGCCCGAAGCCCGGCAGGGCTGGGCCATGCTGCTCAGCTGGCAGCGCACGGGGGGCTTCCGCCAAATCGTCACGCATGACGGCGAGTTCGTTTTCACGCGCCTGACGCCGCCGTTGCCGCTTTCGGCCGGTGCGGAGACGATCATCATGACGCTGATCAACGATCTTGAAGCGACAAAGGGCTATCTTGCGCGCCTCGGCTTGACCGAAGGAACGCCGCTCAGGCTGGCCGCCATTCTGCCGAAAACGCTTCACAAGGCGATTCACGCCCTGCCGCAGCCCTTCCAAACCGCCGTGACGCTTACGCCGCATCAGGCGGCAAAACGGCTCGGGCTGACGTACGCGCCTGACCGCAACGATCCCGCCGCCGATCTCCTGTACGCTGCGTGGGTTGCGAAACAAAAACGCTTGCGCCCCGTCATGCTGCCGGACGACAGGAGAGAAACGGACCGAACGGCATCCGTAAAACGGTGGGGCCGCTGCGTAGCCGCCGCCGCATGGCTCGCCGCCCTCGCCTTTTTCGGCTGGCAGGGCCATGACCTTTTTCGGCTTGCCGTGGCGCACCGCCAGACGACGCAGGACGTCGCCGCGCTTCAAAAACAACTGACGCAGGAGCGCGCGACGCTTGCGCCCGTAACGGCGCCTCTCGGGCGTTTACGTCAGGCCGTTGCGCGCCAGCGGCTTTTTACCGAGCCCCCTCTCTTTCCGTGGCCCCTTCTGCGCGCGCTCGATAAGGAATTGGGAGCGGCGGCGCGTATCACGCGGCTGAACTGGCAAAGCGGCAAGGGCGCCGCGGCCGGCGAAACGCTGGAAATCAGCCTGCGTTTGACGGAATCCGGGCTGCCGCCTCCGTCGCAGGAAGCCGGGCGGCAAGCGATTGTCAAACGCTTCGATCAGCTGGCGCAAAGCTTGCGCTCTTCCCTTGCCGGTTACCAGGTCGCCGTCACGCGTTATCCGTTCCTGATCAAACCCGACGAAACCCTTTCCAACGCGGGCGATAAACAGACGGACGACCGTCTTCCCACGGCCGATTTTCTCCTGCAAAAGGAGAAGCCATGAAAGCGCTCAAGGCCCATCGGTGGTGGCTTGCGGCTCTGGCCGCGGCGCTGGTTCTGCTGGCTTGCGGAGACCCTTTGCTGCGCTACGGCCATGACGCCCTGACGGCGCGATTGCAAAAAAGCGATGCCGCGAAAAAAAATCTTACGACGGTTCTTCAGCAACTTCGCGACGACGCCGCGACGGCCGAACGCCTGAGCCGGGCGATAAAAGCCGGGGAAGCCGCCGCTTATCTCGCCCCCGCCGACCGGTTGCAGATAACCGCGCAACTCGAACCTTTGGCGACCGCCTCGAGGCTTGGCCGTTTCACCTACACGCTTTCGCCGGAACAGCCCTTTAAGCCGGAACAAGCTTCGCCGGACACGGACGGATTGGCCGAAAGCGTTTTGACGTTCGAGGCTGACGCGCCTCATGACGGCGATGCCTACAGATTTATCGAACGTCTGTTGCGCCGTTTGCCGGGACGCGCGCGGCTCCGGCAATTGGCGATCGAGAATACGAATGCGGCCAACGCAGGACCGCTCGCCGTCGCGAACGTCCGTCTGAACGCTACCGTCGACTGGCTGGCGAACGGAAGCAGAAAAGCGGAGGAAAAATGACGAGAAGAAACAGCCGGGCAATTCATGCGCTCGTTTTAGCATCCGTGTTTTCTTTCCTGTCGCCCGTTCTTGCCCAAACGCCGCCGCAAGCCGCAACGCCTTCCCTGTTTTTCAACAGCGAGGAGCTTAATCGCATCGAAGCGGCAGTGAACAAAACGGAGCCAAACGGCGACGCTGCCAAGCAAGAAGCCGTGACGCTTGGGGCCGTCGTATACTACGGGCCTAAAAACTGGACAGTCTGGCTTCAGGGCGAACGCTGGACGCCCGCCACCAAGCGGCCCGATCTGCAAATTCTCGACGTAAAGCCCGATCTGGTCCGCCTCGCTTTCGCCCCGCAAAACGGCGCAAAAAAACGCGAGATTACGTTGCGGCCATACCAGTCGTTTCAACCCGATACGGGCCAAATATTGGAAGGCGGAAAATAGCGTCCATTTTTCCCCGAAAGGCTTGACAAACAAGCAAAAAGGTCTAAACAAGTACTAATTAGATACTAATTAGGAGACGTGCCGTGTTACGCATGAGCAAACTGGCGGACTACTCATTTATCCTCTTGGCCCAAATGGTTAGCGAAAACAAGCCCTCCTGGGCTGCCTCCGAACTGGCCGAGCGGACGACTTTGCCCTCTCCGACCGTAGCGAAATTGATGAAAATTCTGGCGAAAGCCGGCATTGTCACGGGCCAGCGCGGCGCGACCGGAGGCTATCGCCTCGCCGCTCCGGCCAACGAAATCTCCGTTGCGCGCATCGTCGAAGCCGTGGACGGCCCCATCGCGCTGACCGATTGCGTCGTCGAGGGCGACACGCATGATTGCGCCGTGCGGTCGCTGTGCCCCATGCACGGCGGCTGGGGCAAGGTCAACAGCGCCATGCGGGTCGCGCTTGATAGCGTCTTTCTGTCCGAGTTGATTGCGGCCAGTCCGTGGCAAGACGTAAACGCCGGAAAACAGATGGCGGCGGCGGCGGACGCCTGACGGGACAGAGCATGAAATCCGTTTCTTTAAAAACAACGTCCCGGCTCGAGGCGCTTGCGCCCGATCACTACAAATACGGCTTCGTAACGCCGATTGAATCCGAAACCGCGCCCAAAGGCCTGTGCGAAGACACGATCCGTTTTATCTCGGCGAAAAAGAACGAGCCCGATTGGCTTTTGAATTGGCGGCTTGAAGCTTACCGCCTTTGGCTGACTCTCAAGGAACCCGGCTGGGCGCACATCGCGCATCCGCCCATCGACTATCAGGACGCCTACTACTACGCGGCGCCCAAGCAAAAGAATAAACCGCAAAGCCTCGCCGAGGTCGACCCTGAACTCCTTAAAACCTATGCCAAACTCGGCATTCCTCTCGAGGAACAGGAAATGCTCGCGGGCGTCGCGCCGCGCATAGCGGTGGACGCCGTGTTCGACAGCGTCTCGGTGGCGACGACCTACAAGGGAAGGTTGGAGAAAATGGGCATTCTCTTCTGCCCCTTTTCCGAAGCGGTGCAAAAGCATCCGGAACTCGTGCAGCAGTATCTTGGTTCCGTCGTCCCGGCGAAAGACAATTTCTTCGCGGCGCTGAACGCGGCCGTGTTTACCGACGGCTCGTTCGTCTATGTGCCGAATGGTGTGCGCTGCCCGATGGACCTTTCCACCTATTTCCGCATCAACGAAGCGAAAACCGGGCAATTCGAGCGCACGCTCATCGTTGCCGACGACGATTCCTTTGTTAGTTATCTCGAAGGCTGCACGGCGCCTCAGCGCGACGAAAACCAGCTTCACGCCGCCGTGGTCGAGCTTGTGGCGCTGGAAAACGCCCAAATCAAATACGCCACGGTGCAAAACTGGTATCCCGGCGACGAAAACAGCAAGGGCGGCATTTACAACTTCGTGACCAAACGCGGGGTTTGCCGCGGCAAAAACTCCAAAATTTCGTGGACGCAGGTCGAAACCGGCTCGGCCATCACCTGGAAATACCCCAGCTGCGTTCTGCAAGGCGATAACGCCGTGGGCGAATTCCTTTCGGTCGCCATCACCAACAACCGCCAACAAGCCGACACCGGCACCAAGATGATCCACATCGGCAAGAACACGCGTTCGACCATCGTGTCCAAGGGCATCAGCGCGGGCAAGGCCCAGAACACCTACCGCGGCCTCGTCAAGGTCCTGCCCTCGGCGGAAGGCGCACGCAACAAGACGCAATGCGATAGTTTGCTGATCGGCAGCGACTGCGGCGCGCATACCGTGCCCTATATTGAATCGCGCAATCAAACGGCGCGCATCGAACATGAAGCCACGACATCCAAAATCAGCGACGACCAGCTTTTCTATTGCCGGCAGCGCGGCATGAACAACGAAGAAGCGATGGCGCTGATCGTCAACGGCTTTTGCAAGGACGTGTTGCAGGAATTGCCGATGGAATTCGCCGTCGAGGCGCAAAAACTCGTGGGGATCAGTTTGGAGGGAAGCGTTGGGTAAGTGCGGCATAATTCCCTCCCCGCAAGGGGGAGGGAATTCGATCAAGGTCATTTTCGAGGTAGTGCTCTATGCTCAAGATTAACAATCTTCACGCCGCCATCGAGGGCGAAGAAATTCTCAAGGGCATAGACTTGTCTCTTCCCGCAGGCGAAGTGCATGCCATCATGGGCCCGAACGGCTCGGGCAAAAGCACGCTGGCCAACGTCCTGGCCGGGCGGCCCGGCTATACCGTGACGCAGGGAAGCGTAACCTACAAAGGCAAGGATTTGCTGGTGCTTGCGCCGGAACAGCGCGCCGCCGAAGGCCTTTTTCTGGCCTTCCAGTATCCCGTCGAAATCCCCGGCGTCAGCAACATGACGTTTCTCAAAACGGCGCTCAACGCCGTGAGGAAAGCACGGGGCCAAAGCGAACTTGATGCCGTGCAGATTATGCTGAGCTTAAGCGAAAAGGCGGCCTCTTTCGGCATGACGGACGACATGATGCGGCGCGCCGTCAACGTCGGATTTTCCGGCGGCGAAAAAAAGCGCAACGAAGTTCTGCAAATGGCCTTGCTGGAACCCTCGCTATGCGTGCTTGACGAAACCGACAGCGGGCTCGATATCGACGCGCTGAAGGTCGTGGCGGACGGCGTCAATGCGCTGCGCGGACCTGAGCGCGCCATGCTCGTCATCACGCATTACCAGCGCCTTCTCGACTACATCAAGCCCGATCGCGTGCACGTCTTGGCGGAGGGGCGCATCGCCATGTCCGGCGGGCCGGAGCTGGCCCTCAGGCTTGAAGAGGAAGGCTATGCGGGGATCGCCAGTTCGCCGGAAGAGAACGGAAGCCGGAACGCGAAACGGAGGGCTTCGGCGTGACGCAAAAAAACGCGACCATCGTTTTCGACTGGAACGGCACGCTTCTGGCGGACACGCTGTGCTGCTTGCGCGCGACCAACACGGTATTGAAGCATTTGGGGCATAAGCCCGTTACCCTTGGACATTACCGCGTACATTGCCGCGTGCCGATTGCCCATATGTATCAGGCGTTCGGTTGCGATATCGAAGAATTGACGCATCGCAAAGATGAAATTCATGATGTGTGGAACCACGTCTATGATGCTCACGCAAAGAAAAGCCGCCTTCGCCGGGGGGCGCGCGTCATGCTTGGGGCCTTGCGCGAGCAAAACCATGCCTCGCTTATCCTCAGCAACCACACGGTCGAAAACATCGCGGGCCACACAAAACGCCTTGGTATTCACGAACACTTCGACGGAATTCTCGCCAATGAAGCCTTCGGCCAGGCGTTTCTTAGCAAGGGGAAAGGCGAAAGGCTCAGAAGTTATCTTGACGGCAAGCCCGCCAGGGGACTGGTCGTCGGCGACACCGAGGAAGAAGTCGAGATCGCTCATTCCCATAACATGCTCGCCGTCGCCATTACGGACGGGGTTTGTTCCGCAAAACGGTTGCGCGCCGCCAAACCGGATTTCCTGATCAACAATCTTACTGAAATTCCCGCTATTGCCGAACGCGTTTTCAACCGTTCGCGAAAGGGGGCGCAATGACCCTCGCCGCCGTCATCGAACGCAGCAGAACCGACCGCGAAGCGTGGTGGTATACGAGTCTTGAAGATATCGAGGTTGTGTTTGGCTCTGGGTCCTCTGCGTCATTCCCGCGAAAGCGGGAATCCAGCGCGAGCGATAGCGAGCACAGAACTCATGCGGCGCATAGACATGCGCCACTGGATCCCCGTTTTCACGGGGATGACGCTTGCGACAAAACTCGAGCAAGCCTCGCCTTCCTCAACGGCGTTTGGCAACCGGAGCAGTCGTGTTTTAAGGGTTTCCCCGCGGATCTTTTACAGGGCAATGCGGAAGAAGGTTATCGCCTGACCTTCGCCAAGCAAACGGGAACGGCTTCGCCGCTTTTGGAACTGCTGTTTCTCGCCGCGCCCGGCTCCGGACCGGCAGAGGCCGACATAAAGCTGCGCATCGTTCTGGAATCAGACGCAAACCTTACATTAATCGAACGGCACAGAACGCCGTCCGGCGCCGCGCCTTTCGCCCATGTTATCGAGAATGAAATTATTCTCGAACCGCGGACAAAATTAACGCACGGAAAAATCGTAACGGCCTCCTCAAGGCACGTCCATCTGGTGAAGACGCAGGTTACCGTCGCGCAAGGCGCTTCGTACGACAATTTCGCCCTTCTTTGCGGCGGCAAGCCGTCGCGTAACGAGATCGACGTGACGTTGGCCGGCGAAAGAGCCGAGTGCCGCCTGCATGGCGCGATGTTGCTGCGCGGCGATGAGCATGCCGACACGACGATACGCGCCGTTCATGCCGCCCCGCATACATCCAGCCGTCAGCACTATAAATCCGTCATCGCCGGCGAGGCGCGCGGCGTGTTTCAGGGAAAAATCGTGGTGAACGAAGGCGCGCAAAAGGCCGACGGCTATCAGCTTTGCCGCGCCCTGCTGCTTTCCGGCGAGGCCGAGATGGACGCCAAGCCGGAACTCGAAATCTACGCCGACGACGTCAAATGCAGCCACGGCTGCACAATAGGCAATCTTGACGAGACCGCGCTGTTTTATTTGCGCTCGCGCGGCATCGGCGAAGCGGAAGCGCGCGCGCTGCTTGTTGAAGCGTTTGTCAGCGAGATTACGGATGGCCTTTCCTCTTCGGAACTGCGCGAAGCCTTCCAATATGAAACGAGGAAATGGTTGCGCGAGCACCTCAGTGAGAACGGCCTAATTCCTCCCCCCTCGAGGGGGAGGTTAGGTGGGGGGGCCAATTTGGCTCATGACAAGCAAGTTAAGCGAGAAAACCGATAGATGCGTTTAAAGCCCCATTACACGGACACTGTCGAGCATAAGCGCGCCCAGCAGTTGCGTAAAACGGCTTCAGTTTATGAGAAGAAACTATGGTTTGCTTTGCGCCAAGCCAGCAAGGGCACTTCTCTTGCCTTTCGGCGACAACAACCCATTCACCCTTATATAGCTGACTTTGCTTGCATGGAGGTAAAATTACTGATTGAACTGGACGGCGCTTCACATGATTTACAACAGGGGTACGATCAGGCGCGTGACGCCTATTTGCAACGGCAAGGGTACGCCATTCTGCGTATTAGTAATGATGAAATCAGGAACAACTTGCCGGGCGTCGTCGAGATGATCATTAAACAGGCTGAAACCATGCGTTTGCAACCCAAACGCCACGCCACAGGAACATGCGCTTGCGCCAGGACATCCGCCCCCCCACCTAACCTCCCCCTCGAGGGGGGAGGAATTTACAGGGCCGACTTTCCCATTCTGGCGCAAAAGGTGCACGGCAAGCCTCTTGTCTATCTCGACAATGCCGCCAGCGCGCAAAAGCCCCGCGCCGTGCTGGACGCCATGCAGCGCTTTTATGAAAACGATTACGCCAACATTCACCGCGGCGTGCATGAACTGAGCCAGCGCGCCACCGGGGCCTTTGAGGCCGTGCGCGGCAAAGTGCGCAGCTTTATCAACGCAGCGCATGACAACGAGATTGTCTTCACGCGGGGCGCAACGGAATCCATAAACCTTGTGGCGGCTTCGTGGGGCCGGACTTTTCTTAAGCCCGGCGACGAAGTCCTCATCACAGGCCTTGAACATCACGCCAACATCGTGCCGTGGCAATTGCTGCGCGAGGAGATCGGCTTCGATCTTCGCGTTGTTCCCGTCACGCCCGAGGGCGACGTGCGGCTCGAAGACGTGCAGAAGACTCTTTCCCCGCGCACAAAGCTGGTTTCCGTGGCGCACGTTTCCAACGCGCTCGGCACGGTGTTGCCGGTGCAGGCCATCGCCGAATTGGCGCACGCCCAAAATGTGCCGGTTCTTATCGACGGCTGCCAGGCCGTCAGCCACATGCCGGTCGACGTTCAGACGCTTGGCGCGGATTTCTACGTCTTCTCAGGCCATAAGCTTTACGGCCCGACGGGCATCGGCGTTCTTTACGGCCGCCACGCGATTTTGGAGAAAATGCCGCCCTATCAGGGCGGCGGCTATATGATTGAATCGGTCGGCATAAGCTGCACCACCTTTCGCGAGCCGCCTTACCGCTTCGAAGCCGGAACGCCGCCGATTGCCGAGGTCATCGGCCTCGGCGCAGCCATCGATTACGTCAGCGCCATCGGCATGGAAAACATCGCGGGGCATGAGGCGGAGCTGTTGAAGACAGCCACCGAAAAGCTTCAAGTCCTCGACGACCTCCGCATTATCGGCACGGCAAAGCACAAGACCGCTATAGTTTCCTTCGTCATGGAGGGCATCCATCCGCACGATCTCGGCACCGTGCTCGACAACGAGGGCGTCGCTATCCGCGCCGGTCATCATTGCGCCCAGCCGCTTATGGAAACGCTGGGCCTCGCGGCGACCGTGCGCGCGTCGTTCGGGCTCTACAACACGGCGGACGAAGTCGGCGCGCTGGCGCGCGCGATCCGGAAAGCGCAAGAGATTTTCGGATGAAAGATAAAACGCCTCACGACGATCTCCGCGACCTGTATCAGGACCTGATCCTCGATCACGGCAAGCACCCGCGCAATTTCCGGCCTATGCCCGAAGCCAACCGCGAGGTGTTGGGCCACAATCCTCTATGCGGCGACAGGCTGGTCCTTACCCTCGCCGTTAACGAAAACGGCGTGATCGAAGACGCGGCGTTTCAAGGCAGCGGTTGCGCCATTTCCATGGCCTCGGCCTCCATGATGACGGAAATGCTCCAAGGCAAGACCGCCGTCGAGGCCCACAAGCTGTTTGAGCATTTTCATGAACTGTGCACCCTCGGCGGCGAAGAAGGGACGAAAACCGAAACGCCTGCCGCCAAAGACGTTCAGATGAGGCTTCAGGCCCTTTCCGGCGTCCGGCATTACCCCATGAGGGTCAAATGCGCCGTCCTTCCCTGGCGCGCCCTTGAATCCGCCCTGTCCTCCGGCGGCGTGAAAAACGTGAAAACGGAGTAACGGTTTTCCCTACCCCCGGCCAAACTTTTTCCCTACAATAAGGTCCTGAATGAAAGAAACCCGCCTCGCCGACTACGCGCCCCCAGCTTTTCTTGTCGACCACGTCGATCTTGACTTCGACATCCGGGAAAAGGAAACGCGCGTCCGCGCCTCCCTTAAAGTGCGGCGCAACCCGTCCGTCAGGGATAAAAAGGCGCCCCTCGCGCTCGATGGGGAAGCCCAAAAGCTTCTCGGCATCAAGGTAAACGGCAAAAAACTACGGTCTGGAGAGTACGAATTAACGTCCCGTTCGCTTGTCATAAAAAATATACCGGGCAGCGCTCTTGTCGAAATCGAGAGCTCGAACGAACCCAAAAAAAACACGGCCCTTTCAGGCCTCTATGCCGCCGGGCCGATGTTGGTTACGCAATGCGAGGCCGAGGGTTTCCGGCGCATTACCTTTTATCCCGACCGTCCCGACGTGCTGGCGACATTTACGGCAACCATCCGCGCCGACAAAAAACGCTACCCCGTTCTTCTGGCGAACGGCAACCGCGTCAAATCAGGCATGGAAGGCAAAGGCCGCCATTTTGTGACGTGGAAAGACCCCTTCCCCAAGCCCTGTTATCTTTTTGCCCTCGTAGCCGGAAAGCTGGACAAGGTGGCGGAGCATTACGTCACGAAATCCGGCCGTAAGGTGCTGCTCGAAATTTACGTCGAACCCGGCAAGAAAAAAGAAACCGGCTTCGCGATGGACGCCGTCAAAAAGGCCATGCGCTGGGATGAAAAAACCTACGGCCTCGAATACGATCTCGACCGCTTCATGATCGTGGCCGTCAGTTTCTTCAATATGGGCGCGATGGAAAACAAGGGGTTGAACATCTTCAACGACGCCTGCGTTCTCGGGCGCTCCGCAACGGCGACCGACAACGATATCGCCTATATCGAACGCATCGTCGGACATGAATATTTTCATAACTGGACGGGCGACCGCATCACCTGCCGCGACTGGTTTCAGCTGAGCCTGAAAGAAGGCCTGACGGTCTTTCGCGAACAGGAGTTCTGCGGCGACATGGATTCGCGCTCGCTGGAACGGTTGAAGACCGTGTGGAACCTGCGGCGCGCGCAATTCGCGGAAGACGCGGGCGCGATGGCGCACGCCATCCGCCCGGCCAGTTATCAGGCCATCGACAACTTCTACACCTACACCGTCTACAGCAAGGGTTCGGAAGTCGTGCGCATGATCCAGACGTTTGTGGGGCGCAAGGGATTCCACAAAGGCATGGATCTCTACGTCAAGCGCCATGACGGCCAGGCCGCCACGTGCGAAAACTTCGTGAACGCGATGGCGGACGCCAACCGGATCGATCTGAAGCAATTTATGCTGTGGTACAGTCAGGCGGGCACGCCGGTATTGGACGTTTCAGGCCGCTACGACGCAAAACGCAAGGAATACCGCCTCACGGTGAAGCAATCCTGCCCTCCGACGCCGCGCCAGTCGAAAAAAGCTCCTATGCACATGCCCTTTTCCGTTGGCCTTCTTGATTCCAAAGGCCGCGATTTGATCGGCACGCGCGTCCTGCCTTTGCGCAAGGCGCAGGAAAGGTTCGTGTTCAGGAACATCCCGGAAAAACCGGTGCCGTCGCTCCTTCGCGATTTTTCGGCTCCCGTGCGGATGAACTGTTCCTTCACGAACGGCGAGCTTTTATTCCTGATGGCGCACGACAGCGACACGTTCAACCGCTGGGAAGCCGCGCAAAAGCTGTTCATGAAGTTCTTGCTGGCCGATGCCCCGGCATCCCCGGCTTTCATTGATGCGCTTCGCGCCGTGCTGCGCGACAAACGCCTGGATGCCGCCACAAAAGCCATGACTCTTTCGCTGCCGAGCGAAACGGAGCACGGCCTTGCCTTGCGCGCCCAAAAAAGGCTGATCGATCCCGCCGCGCTTTACGCCGCCCGCCAGCGCGTTTTGCGAAGCCTCGCCGCGGGGTTGGCCGACGATCTATGGAGCGTCTTCGAAAAACTGGAATCCGCGCTCGACCAAAAAGATTCCGGCGGAACGGCGCGCGGGAAGCGCAGCCTGAAAAACCTCTGCCTCGCCTATTTGGCGAAAGATGCCGCGCACGATGCCTTGCCGGTGGCGGCCTCGCTTGTCGCGCATTCGGCGAACATGACCGACAGGATGTCGGGCCTTGCCGTTCTGGTCGATACAACGTCGGCTTTGCGCGTGAAAATGCTGGCCCATTTCGAAAAGGCTTACAAAGATAATCCCGTCATTATGGATCACTGGCTGAGCGTGCAGGCCTCGGCGCGGCGGCCCGGCGTTTTGGCGGACGTGAAGCGGCTAACGAAACATCCGGCCTTCTCGCTCGGCAACCCCAATCGCGCCCGCGCGCTGCTCGGCGCGTTTGCCACGAACCCCTTCGGCTTTCATGCTGCTGACGGCAGCGGCTACCGCTTTATGAGCGAGATGATCCTCAAAGTGGACAGGCTTAACCCGCACACGTCCGCCGGCCTTGCCAAACCGTTTTTGCGGTGGCGCGATTTCGACGTCATAAGGCAAAAGATGATGAAAGCGGAACTGACCGGCCTGACAAAGCATAAAGGCCTGTCGGTCAACTGCCGCGAAGTGGTAGAGAAAAGTTTGAAAGGCTAACGGCGGGGTTTAAAACCCTTCGCGTTCCTTGCGCTTGCGCTCGACCTTGCGTGCGCGACGGATGGCCTCGGCCCTTTCGCGTACGCGTTTCTCGGACGGCTTTTCGTAGTTGCGGCGCAGCTTCATTTCGCGGAATACGCCCTCGCGTTGTAATTTCTTCTTCAGCACACGCAGTGCCTGATCAACGTTGTTATCACGTACCGTAACTTGCACGAATACCGCCCCTCCTTAAGGGATTAGAAGTTGCAAAAAGCTGTTCAATGGGTCGAACAACGCCTCTCCGAAGGCTTCCAATAGCCATCAGGCATGGGCCTCATAGCACAATCAAAGACTTAGGGCCAAGCGTTTCTTTGCGGCGCTGGATGCGGAGAATCGGGGTTTTCGCGCAGGCCTTAAATAGCCAAAAAGGCTTACGTTTTCGGCCTTTAGCAAGCGTTTCTTGATCGACTGGCCGCAAAGATAACCGCCCAGCGACCCGTTAGCGGCAATCACACGGTGACAGGGCACAAGCACAAGCACGGGATTCGCGCTCAAAGCCCTACCAACGGCGCGGGCGGCTTTCGGCCTTTTGATCCGGCGCGCTATTTCACCATAACTCGCCACACGTCCCGCCGGGATGCCAAGCAGGGCTTTCCAAACTTGCCGTTGAAACGGCGTGCCATCAAGACGAACCCTGATAGTTCTCGCCGCACCGCTTTTCTTGCCTGAAAAAATCCGGCGCGCCATTTGCTCCGCCCCGTGCGCGTCTTCGACCAAAACCGTTTGCGGCCACTTGCGCCGCCACGCTTTCAAAACCTGCCCGGCGCCTTCTCCCTTCGCAAAGGTAAGGCGGCAAACAGTGCCGTCTTCCATCATCCCGACCAGCATCGGCCCATGAGGCGTGGTTGCCCTGCCCCAACGCATCAAGGAAGGCGGCTTGTCCCGGAACGCCGCGATGATTTTAGAATAGTGTTTCGTCATAGATGAGGTTCTTCTCTCCTGTAAGATATCAGGGCTATACTATCATCTTTCAACCCCAAGGTCCTGCCTCTCATGAAACCCGCCGACGCCGATGAATTTTTCCGCCGCCTCGCCAGCCAGCGGCCGGATCCGAAGACCGAGTTGAATTACGTCAACCCTTATACGCTTCTCGTCGCCGCCGTGTTGTCGGCGCAAGCAACGGACGTCGGCGTCAACAAGGCGACCGCTTCTTTGTTTACAAAAGTCAAAACCCCGAAGCAAATGCTCGCGTTCGGCGAGGCCCGGTTGAAAGATCGGGTTAAATCGATCGGACTCTACAACGCCAAATGCAAAAACATTATGGCGTTCTCGAAAATTCTGGTTGAAAAGTTTAAAGGCGAAATACCGCGGACTCTTGAAGAACTAACGAGCCTGCCCGGCGTCGGGCGCAAAACGGCCAACATCATTCTCAACGTGGCCTATGGCGAGCCGGTCATCGCCGTGGATACGCACGCCTTCCGCGTCGCGAACCGTACAGGCCTTGCGCCGGGGAAAACGCCGCGCGAGGTTGAAGATAAACTAATGAAAGCCGTGCCTGACAAGTGGAAGCTGCATGCGCATCACTGGATCATCTTGCACGGCCGTTATGTCTGCGTTGCGCGCAAACCCAAATGCCCTGAATGCATCGTACGCGACCTCTGCGCCTATAAAGACAAGACGGTATAAAACAGAAAACGGCATGCCTTATTGAATGGTGAGCCAAATGCCTCGCGAATCTGGCACAAGCAAAGATTGAAACGAGGGCCGCCAGCCCGGGTGGCTTTAGAAGAATTTGATCTCTGGAGCGGAAAGCGGGCGGTTCCTATAGATTGTCCGTCCAACCCAGACAAAATAGTTTGGCGTTAATATCGCCCGTCCAATAAATGTTGTTGCTCTCCAAGATCATATCGACATTTTGGCTCGTAGGATTTGCCGAATTTATCCATGCCCAAGGAGGATTGGTGCTAACGGCGGCATAACCTCCGTATGTACTATTTGGGGCTACATTGGCGCTTGAACCCGAGGTGCCATTTATTTGCAGCTTAATACTTGCTGCTACCGCCGCAGGCGCAAAAGAAGTCACATCTACAGCAACCCAACCGGGAGTATATACATTTCCGGCTGCACCGCTTGCCATAAGGGGGAGTGGACCATTTATATAATACGCCTCCCTGCCCCTTTGCACCGTGGGCATAAGAAGTCCCCCGGCATTCGTCCTCACCACCCCAAACCGGGCCGCATAGGTGTAGCCATCAGGCAAAGCCGGTTCCGAGCCGAGCCATGAGAGCACGCTCGCCGTAGTCTTGGTCGAGGGATTGTAAACAACCCAAACCGAATACCAGGCATTGGCCGCCCCGCTTACCCCCCTGCTGATGTTGACGTCACGGACGACTTGATATTGATTGCCGGAATTTTTCAGGACCAGTTCATCGGCAGCCAAAATTAGGACTGAACCGGACGTGGCCTGAATTGTGA
Source organism: Alphaproteobacteria bacterium (assembly GCA_028716765.1). The sequence continues at coordinate 19,382 of JAQUPC010000021.1, forward strand.
GGTTTGAAAAAGTTCCTTTTACGCTGGCATCGCCTCCCGACAGCGTCTTCCAAACGCAACCATCCGCATTACTTGTGCAGGCTTCAGCCGCGTTTGCCGTCACAAGACCGCATATCACAAGGCTGCCATGATCTGCCGACATATGCGAAGCTCCGAGAGTATTGCATGCGTCGCCTGGAACGAATGTGTCCGCGGCCATGACCGGACGGGCCACGAGCAAAAGAAAAAGGGCTGTAAGGGCGAGAAGGGAGCGCATGAACTTGTCCTCATATAAGGGGAAAACACCCAATAAGGGCAAAACACCCGCCCATTGTTTCAGCCAAGTATTACGAATAGCTTAACACCCGGATCGAACTGACTTGAGGCCGAGTTGAAGAAACAAGTGAAACTCTAACAAATTCAAATCGGTTTGAATAAAAAAACGGCATGCCCGATTTCTCAGGCATGCCGTCTTAAACCTTATTTCTTGCGCCTTCGCCGTGGCTTTCAGGCGTTTCCGGCGCGGCGCGCGGGCTGCGCGATTTCTTCCTCGTCATCCGTAAGCGCCGCGAACTTGGCGGCATGCCGGAAGTTCGAACCCTTGCCCGAAGGAGCCTGAATGTTCTCGCCGACTACTTGCAATTCGCCGATGATCTGGCCGCCGGCGCTCACTTCCAGTTCGCCGTATTTGACCATGCCGCTGATCCGGCCCGTGCCGCGCAAGGTCAGGCGGCCATGCACCGTCAACTCGCCGTCGTAACGGCCTGCGATGTCGGCGTTCTCGATTTCGACGCTGCCGCGGAACTGGCCGCTTTCGGTGATCTCCAGCATTTTGCCGTCCGTTAGCTTCGCTTCAACTTTGCCTTCGACGACAAGCACGTCGCACGCGGTGATTTCACCGGCCAGCGAAAGACCTTTGCCGACGATCAGCTTGCGTTCGCCGTGCTCGCTGCTGCGTTCGCTACGGCGGCTGTTGCCGTGTGGCAGATCAAGTGAGCGGCGCGCCGTGGCCGGTACCGGATTCGCGGGCGTTACCGTACGGGCGGCTTGTTCCACCGGGGCGCTTCCGCGTGCCGCGACGGGGCTCTGTGTTGCGTTTTCTTGTGACATGGCTTCTGGTGAATCCTTTCGTCCGAACATTTGTTTCCCCTTCCGAAACAATCAAGGTAATGGCTGCGATTGCGCGGCAATTCGATCGGCCCGTGGGCTTGCCCGTTTTACCCGGAAAAAGTCCGCGAGGCACTTATTTGCCTGTACCATGCCGCCTTCTCAAGAGTCCAGCGCTTTGCTCATCCAAAACATGAAGAAGTTCTGGAAAACGCGAATCCATGCCCTGAATCAATCCATTAGATGATGGCTTTCACAAAAAGGTTTTGAGTTCTTCTCTTCCACAGAAGGCCTGGGCTGGTTAATGTCACGATAATGGACGTCCACCGCAAAAGGCCGTCGTCATCGGAACTTCCCGACGGAGCCAATAAACCGAACGGAACTCGACAACGGCCATTAAGTTCTTGGCACTATTTACGCACAAGGATAAGGTGCGATTCTCGCTCTCTTGCCCCGAGAAGCCTATGCGAATTCTTCTTGTTGTCTTGGCCGTCTTGGCTCTTTCGAGTCTCTCTTTCCCTTCCTTTGCCGCAAAGATGCCGGGCGCTGCATGCGATACCCTTGGCGCAACGACGATGGCGGACGATCAAACCAACCTCGTCGCGTGCCTTTGGCAAACCCCTGCTCATCTTGCCAAAGTCTGGAAATCGATGTCGCTTTCTGTCTTGCCGGATTGCGACAGCCCCAATATGGCCCTGCAATCCGATGGATCAACGACCCTGACTTGCACGACGATAAGCACAAGCCCCGCTCCTTCGCCGAGCCCCTCGCCGGGTCCCTCGCCAGGCCCTTCTCCAAGCCCCGAACCGGTCGACCCCTGCCCCGGCTGTTGTGACGGCGTTACCAATGGCATGATAGTGCCAATAACCAGTTGTGTGTGTGGGGGAGCATCGTATGCGAACATTCCCGGTCAGAACCAATGCCAGAACGGATCGTGGGTAATGATTTTATGTCCCACGTGCTATTGACGGAAGATTTTGCGTGCTGGTTTCGGGGGTCTGCGGCATCCTAGCGCCCGATCCCTGCTCCGCCATCTTCCGGTTTCAATAGCGCTGCTTTTGCTATAAGCCTGTATCTTATGACATCTTCCTCCCTCGGCTCTTCCGACGCCTCCTTCGACGTCTGCGGCATCGGCAACGCCATTGTCGATATCATCGCCGAAAGCGACGAAGCTTTTTTGACGGCCCACCGCATTCCCAAAGGAGTCATGACGCTCGTCGACGAAGCGCGCGCGGATTTCCTTTACGGCCGCATCGGTCCGGCGATTGAAATGTCGGGGGGCTCCGTGGCCAACACCATAGCCGGCATCGCGGAATTTGGCGGCAAGCCTGCCTACATCGGCAAAGTGCGGAACGATCAGCTCGGCACTATTTTCCGCCACGACCTGCGGGCGCTCGGCGTCCACTTCGCCACGCCGCCTATGACGGAAGGGCCTGCCACAGCGCGCTGCCTCATTCTTGTAACGCCCGACGCACAGCGCAGCATGAATACGTATCTCGGCGCGTGCGTCGAAATGACGGAAGCCGACATCGATTGCGAGGTTGTCCGCAATGCCGCGGTTACCTATCTTGAAGGTTATTTGTTCGACAAGCCTGCGGCGCAAGCCGCTCTTCATTTTGCCGCGCAAACGGCGCATGCGGCACATCGTCTTGTGGCGCTAAGCTTGTCCGACCCTTTCTGCGTCGACCGGCATCGCGGCGCGTTCCGCGAACTTGTGAGAAAAGACGTTGATATTCTTTTCGCAAACGAACACGAGATCGTGTCGCTCTATCAAACGGAATCTTTCGAAGAAGCGATGACCCTCGCGCACGCCGATTGCCGCATCGTCGCCGGTACGCGCAGCGCTGCGGGCGCGATCGCCGTCAGCAACGGCGAAACTTTGAAAATCGCGGCGGAGCCCGTTGCGCATGTTGTGGACACGACAGGCGCGGGCGATCTTTTTGCGGCCGGTTTTCTCTACGGCCTCACGCACGGCCACGATCTCAGAACATCCGGCCGACTCGGGGCGCTTGCGGCGGCTGAAATTATCAGCCATTATGGCCCCCGCCCCCAGCATTCGCTGAAGGATTTCGTCAGTCAAACAGGCCTGAAAATCCAAGGCGACGCTTGAAATTCGATCTATCCACAGGAAAATATTTTTTCCACTGGACAGGCCGTCAAAAAGGCAGTAGTTTCATCGTTACTGGCGCTCTATTCCAGACCGCCGGTAGCTATCTTGTTGACACTGCGGCATATCTGGTCGTCAAAGCCTAGCTATAGGAAAGTTTGACGGCCTCGAAATGTCGCTTTTTC
>JAQUPC010000022.1 GCA_028716765.1 Alphaproteobacteria bacterium
CATCCGGTCGGCTTCCATTTGCATGATCATGCCCAAACGGTCCGCCGCCACCGTTTCGTAGTAAGCCGTGTAGTCATGACTTGTAAAAGCGTTGTCGGCGCCGCCCTGCTCCGCGATCAGGCGGCTGAACGTGCCCGCCGGTACGGCTTCCGTGCCGCGGAACATGAGATGCTCAAGATAATGCGCGAGGCCCGAATGGCCCGGTTTTTCGTCCGCCGATCCCGCCTTGTACCACACCATCTGGGAAACGGCCGGCGAAAGCCGGTTTTGAACGACGACGAACCGGAGCCCGTTCGCCAGCGTGAAGGTCTTGGGATAAAAGACGGCAGCGCGCGCCGCGTCAGGCATGAGGATAAGAAAAAGAACCAGACAAATTTTCAGCAGTTCAGCCCGGGATACGGGATACGGGATACGGGATTTCAGGACAGGCAAAAACTTCACGTGTCCCGTGTCCCTGACTTCCCGTGTCCCTAAAGGCCCAGCCATCCGCTTTTCTTGCGCTCGATAATCGGCGTTGCGCCATGGCTGACCGCCTCGCCTTTTTCCCTGGCTTCCTTGATGCGCTCCGCTTCGGCCGGCGCGTCCACGGTCGCGGCGGCCGATTCCGGCTTGCGCCACCACAACAGATCGTCGACAAGATGCCGGGTGCCGACGACTTTCTGCGAAGCTTCGCGGTCCACCACTTCGCGTATGTTGGGATCGGCATGCGAAGCGCCCGCCGACTCCAGCAAAATCTTTTCAGCTTCGGAACGGCTTTCGTCGGACGGCGCCGCGCCCGCCGAAAAAGCATTGCGGTCCGGCGTCGCGGTCATTTTTGCCTGCGGGCCAAACAGCATGGTGCTAGCCCGTTGCGCAGAGTTGATTTCCTGCGGCCGCGGCGCGCCGGGTTTCGGCGGGTGCAGATCGAAGTCCGGCGGTATCGCCAGCGGCGGGCGGTCCACAACCGCGAATTCATCCGGCGGATTGCGGCCAAGGCCAAGCGTATCGGCGACGTCGCTGCAACCGGCCAGCGTGGCGGCCAAACTCAAAACGGCGATCAGGACATAATGTTTCATGACGCTCATAGTATAAGGAAGGGAACGGGGCGAATCTTTGGCAGACCTTACGCCGTCTTATTACCTTTTTTTCCGGCTGCTGACCAGATTTTCCAGCAACAGGAGGCCCACCCCGCAAACGATAGCGCTATCGGCGATGTTGAAGGCATACCAGTGGTAGCCGAAGACGTGGAAATCGAGGAAATCGACCACCCCGCCGTAATTCACGCGGTCGATCACGTTGCCGAGCGCCCCGCCCATCACAAGGCTCAGCCCCACGGCGACCATGCGGGACGTCGTATGAATCAGCCAGTTGAGCAGCAACAGCATGATGACGACCGCCGCCGACGTAAAAATGTACGGGGTTAGTTGATGGCCGCGGTTGAACAGGCCGAACGTGATGCCCTTGTTCAGGGTCAGATGCAGATTGAGGAAAGGCGTCACGGGCACTATGCGCGGCGGCTTCATGACCTCGTTCAGCACCCACCACTTGCTGCCCTGATCGAGCATGGCGACAAGGGCGGCAATGTAGACGCCAATTGTGACAAGGCGGGGGTTCATGTGAATTCCCCACAAGAGTCCCTCTCCCCTTGAGGGAGAGGAAGCAAAATCTTGCCGTTACATCGTAACGGCTTAGATTTTGCAGGTGAGGGGTCACCTTTTACATACCCCTCCCCTAACCCCTCCCTCAAGGGGAGGGGGACAGGTCGCGCCAGCGTATATGCATCACACACATTCATGCCATGCCCTTTTTTCCGGCCTCCGCCGCGTCGCGGCAGCGGTTACACAATACGTCGGCTTTGCCTTCCACCTCCGGCAGCACCTGCCAGCATCGTTCGCATTTTGCGCCGGCGGCAAGTTTAACTACAACGCCAAACCCCGGAACATCGGGAAGAGTAAAGGCTTCTGCGGGTGGCATTGCTTCTTTAAGCGTAAGAGCCGAGCAAATGCCAACAGAGGCTAGTTCATGTCCTTCCAAAAGATCCCACTGCTTGTCGGTCAGGTAAGCATAAACATGGGCCTGTAAACTCGAGCCGATCTTCTTTTCGTTCCGCATGACCTCAATCGCGCCCGTGACCACGCGGCGCAGATCGCGGATTTTTTCCCACTTGCCGCCAAGCGCCTCGTTCCGCCATGCCTCCGGAACGTCGGGATACGTCAGCAGATGCACGCTGCCTTCCGCGCCGGGATGACGCGCCAGAAACGCTTCCTCGACCGTAAAACACAGAACGGGCGCAAGCCATGCCACGAGATATTCAAACAGCAGGTTCATCGCCGTGCGCGCGGCGCGGCGGCGCGCGCTGTCCGGCCGGTCGCAATAAAGGCTGTCCTTGCGGATATCGAAATAGAACGCCGACAAATCCACGGCGCAGAAATTATGCAACTCCTGCAGCATGTGATTGTAATCGTATTTTGCGATGTCGCCGCGAATGACCGCGTCCATCTCGCTCAGGCGATGCAAGACCCAGCGCTCGAGTTCCGGCATTTCGCTTTCGGGGAGGCGCTCGGCGTCCGAAAAGCCGTCAAGCGCACCGAGAAGATAGCGCAGCGTGTTGCGGAAGCGGCGGTAGAGGTCGCCCATCTGCTTCAGGATGTTCGGCCCAAGGCCGAGGTCCTGCGTGAAGTCGGAGGCCAGAACCCACAGGCGCAAGATGTCTGCGCCCATTTTCTCCGTGACTTCCTGCGGCGTGATGACGTTGCCGAGCGACTTGGATTGCTTGCGTCCGTGTTCGTCCAGCACGAAACCGTGCGTCAGCACCGCGCCGTACGGCGCACGGCCCGTCGTGCCGCATGATTCAAGGAGCGAGGAATGGAACCAGCCGCGATGCTGATCCGAGCCTTCGAGATACAACGAGGCGGGCCATTGCAGGTTCGGCCATTCGGACGATCCCAGTTTTTGATTCAGGCAAAACGCGTGCGTCGCGCCGGATTCGAACCACACGTCGACGATGTCGAACACCTGATCGAAATCTTCCGCCTTGTAGGCGTTGCCGAGGAACTCCTGCGGGTCGCGGGCGTACCACGCGTCGGCGCCTTCGTGCTCGAAGGCCGTGCCGATGCGCTCCAGCACCGCAGGGTCCTTAAGGGGCTGGTTGTCTTTTTTGCTCACGAACAGGGCGATCGGCACGCCCCACGCGCGCTGGCGGCTGATGCACCAATCCGGGCGCTGGTCGATCATGCCGTGAATGCGGTTTTTGCCGACGCCCGGATACCATTTCGTGTCCTCGATGGCTTTGAGCGCCAGTTCGCGTAGCGTGCCATGAGAGTCCGTCATCGCGAGGCCTTTTTCCGCTTGCGGGGAAAGGCCGTGGCGATCCAGTTCTTGCGCTTGGACTGGATTGCTTCGCGCCACAAGAGGCGCTCGCAATGACGCCCAATCTATCTCTCTATCCAGCGCGATAAACCACTGCGGCGTGGTGCGGAAGATAAGCGGCGCCTTCGACCGCCACGAATGCGGATAGCTGTGCGTAAGGCTGGCCTTGGCAAGCAAGGCTCCCGCCTCGATCAGCGCCTTGATGATCGCGCCGTTCGCCTCGCCCGCCTTGCCGTCCGGCTTGTAGACGTAAAGGCCTTCGAAGCCTTTTACGTTCGGCAGATAGCGTCCGTCCGGTCCGACGGTTTCGTCGAAGGGTATTTTGTATTTCTGGCCGAGGTTAAAGTCGTCCTCGCCGTGGCCGGGGGCGATGTGAACGAAGCCCGTGCCGGTGTCCGTGGTGACGAAATCGCCGTGATAAAGCGGCACGTCATAATCAAAGTAGCCCTCGCTGCCTGCGCGGCCGCGGAACGGGTGGGAGCAGACGGTGCCAACAAGATCGGCTTCGCTTACTTTGCTGACCGTCCGGTATTTAGTGATTTTGGCGGCTGCGCAGAAAGGCTCAAGCAAGTCTTGCATAACAACAAGCTTCTCGCCCGCCTTTGCCAATCCGCCTTCCGCGACTTCTTCTACTTCAATCAGGCTGTAGGCAAAATCCCCGTACGCAATCGCCCGGTTGCCGGGGATCGTCCACGGAGTCGTCGTCCAGATGACGACAGACACCCCATCTTGAAGAAGCGGCGCGCGTTTAATTTTTTCCTGATTATCTTCTGCGCTTAAATTGCCGCGAACAAAAATTCCTCCCGCAGACACAACCGGAAATTTCACCCAGATCGCGATGGACTTGTGATCGTGGTATTCGATCTCGGCTTCGGCGAGCGCGGTTTTTTCCACCACCGACCACATGACGGGCTTCACGCCTTTATACAAAAGGCCGTTCAAAAGAAACTTGTGAATCTCGTGCACGATTTGCGCCTCGGCCTTTTTCGTCATCGTGCTGTAGGGATGGCCCCAATCACCGAGCGTGCCCAAACGCTGGAACTCGCCCGATTGCACGTTCTGCCAGTGTTCAGCGAAGGCGCGGCATTCGGCGCGGAATTGCAGCACCGGCACGTGGTCCTTGTCCTGCCCCTTGGCGCGGTATTGCTCCTCGATCTTCCATTCGATCGGCAGGCCGTGGCAATCCCATCCCGGCACGTAGGGCGCGTCGAAGCCCAGCATCTGATGGCTGCGGCACACGACGTCTTTCAAAATCTTGTTCAGGGCATGCCCAAGATGGATGTTGCCGTTGGCGTACGGCGGCCCGTCGTGAAGGATGAACTTTTCGCGCCCCGTGGATTGCGCGCGCAACATGCCGTACAAATCCATCGCGCGCCAGCGGGCCAGAAGCTCCGGCTCCTTTGCTGGCAGGCTGCCCCGCATCGGGAATTCGGTTTTCGGAAGAAAAACGGTGTCGCGGTAATCGGCTTTTTTTGCGTCGGACATGGAAGACTATTGCATTCTGAAAGAGTTAAGTGCTCCTCAACAGATAAAATCACCCTCCCCTTGCGGGAGGGATTCTATCTAGCCGGAACAGTCTTGAATGAGAATACCCACCCGCCTTTCAACGGACAAGCGGCAAATGAGGCGGCTGGAAGCTCGCCATCAACTCAACCGGCAATCCTCATCCCGGCCCTTGCGCGCCGGGACAGGAACGGCACACGGCGTCAAAATCACCCCACACGCCCGGATCTTCGCGCAAGGGAGGACGGCTCTCGACGCTTCGCCAGTCGATTTCCCCGCTTCCGAACATACGAACACGCGCGGTAAAATAGTCGCCGGCTTTCATGGCGGCAATCGCGTCAGGCACTTCGCCGCGGGCGCGCGTAATCTTTCCCTGTCCGGTGAGCAGTTCAAGCGTAACGGTCTTTCTTCCCGTGGATACGACCCGGCCAATAACGGCTTCTTCGATCGGGTTGTTTCTTCTGTATTCCTTGATGTCAATGAACTCGCAAATCTGTTGCCATCTTTCGTATTCGGGCTTGGTGAACTCATGAAGCGGCCTGGTCCAGCAACGCTGAAATTCCCCGTCCAGCTGCGCCCCGATCGCGTCAAGCGCGTCCTCTTCGGTTTTTCCGGCCGCCGCAAACGGGCCCAGGCGCCATTGGTCCCCGTCGTATTCTAATGCTGTCGCCACGCTTAAAGGATAACCATGCAGGCATCTGACCCGGCCTTCGCCGTCAAAAATCGTTCGCCCGGTTTCCTTCCGGCAATCGTCTCTACCGCCGACGTCTTTCCCGTTATTGCCAAATTCCCCAGAGACCATTTGCCCGTCCTCCGCCTGCCGAATCTTCGACGCGCTTCGTTCACAAAATTTATAACATTCAGGCGCTTACTATGTAAAACGATCATGTCTTTTTTCCGGCTTGAACGCTAAGAAAACGCCGGCCGAAAAATCGGCGCCGTTAACCATAAGATTTTTTCAGATGGGTGCGGGAACCGCGGCCAGAAGCTCCTTGGCGCGCACAATGTCCTGCATGATCTGGTCTTGCAGCGCCTCAAGGCTGGCGAACTTCTCCTCCGGACGCAGGAAATAATGAAGTTCGACCTCCCATTCCTGATCGTAAAGATCGCCTTGCGCCTGAAACAGGTGAAATTCGAGCAGCTCATGAACGCCGTCGATGGTCGGGCGGGTGCCGATATTGGCCACGCCCGGCAGGGCTTCCCGGCTGCCGACGCGGCGCGCCATAATGGCGTACACACCGAACGGAGGCCGGACATACTCGCCAAGTTCCATGTTGGCGGTGGGAAAGCCGAGGATCCGGCCGCGCCGCGCGCCCGGCACGACGATCCCCGTTATCGACCACGGGCGGCCCAAAAGGGCCCGCGCCGCCGCCAGATCACCTTGATACAACGCTTCGCGCAAACGCGAGGACGACACGGCTTCGCCCTTTTCGTCCTTCAACAGCGGCACCGCCGTAACGCCGACGCCATAGGGCGCCAGCCAGCCGCGCATGGCCTCCATCGTACCGGCGCGTTTGTGCCCGAAAACAAAATCGACCCCGGCCACGATGTGCCGCGCCTTGTAGTATCCGGCCAATATCTGATCCACAAACGCCTTCGCCGAAAGACTGGCAATATCGGGCGAAAAGTTGAGCGTGATGACCTCGTCGACGCCCAACCCCTGCAACAGACGGTTCTTGACCGACGGCGGCGTCAGACGGAACGGCGTTTGCGGCGATGAGAAAAAGGTGCGCGGGTGCGGCTCCAGCGTCAGCACGCGTACAGGCATGCCGTGCCGCCGCGCGTAATCGAGCGCCGCCGCGACCACGGCCTGATGCCCGCGATGCACGCCGTCGAAATTGCCGAGCGCCAGAACGCCGTCCTGAGAGGCCGCCTCGGATGGCGCTTTGTCCGTATAAGGATCAACCGCTTGATTCATAAAGACGATCAATAAGGGGAAAAATCGCTATGGTCTAGGACATTCCGGCAAACTTGTCTAAACTGGGCCTATGCTGGACACCCTTATACATGCCTCCTGCGTTGCCTTCGATGGGCGCGGCGTGTTGCTGGCCGGAGACCCGGGGGCCGGAAAATCCGAAATCGCCCTGTGCCTGATCGAAGCCGGGGCAAAACTGGTATCCGACGACCAAACCGCATTACATGTTGAAAACGGCCGGTTAATCGCCGCGCCGCCCGCCTCTATCGCGGGCCTGATCGAAGTGCGCCATGTGGGCCTGCTGCGCCTGCCGTATTGCCCGTCGGCGCCGGTCATGCTCTATGTCGATCTTGTGCCGGATACGGCAAAGCTGGAACGTATGCCGGAATCCGAACGGGTTTTCCTGCTTGACCAGCCTGTGCGGCGGCTTAGTCTTTCGTCCCATGAAAGCGCGACCCCCGTCAAGATACGGGCGGCCTTGCTTTACGAGACCGTCGAATAAGCGAAGAGCGAAAAGGTTTTTTATGGCGAATGACGGCGCAAACGACAGGGAGACGCAATCCCCGAACAAACGCCCCGTTGTGCTGATCACCGGCATGTCGGGCGCCGGGCTATCGACGACGCTCAAGGCCTTCGAAGACCTTGGCTACGAAGCCGTGGACAATTTGCGCCTGAGCCTTATCCCGGCGCTCGTGGCCGACGACCCGTCCGGCGAAAAAAGGCCCCTCGCCGTCGCCGTAGACTCGCGCAACGTCTATTTCTCGGTCGATGCGCTTCTGAATGTCCGGCAGCTGCTGGCCGAACAACCGGACCTCGACGCCATGCTGCTGTTCATGGAATGCTCGGACGAAGCGTTGCAGCGGCGCTTTACGGAAACGCGGCGGCGGCATCCTCTGGCCATCGACCGGCCCGTCATGGACGGCATCCAGCGCGAACGCGACATGCTCTGGAAACTTCGCGATTCCGCCGATCAGGTTATCGACACGTCTCTTATATCCATTCACGAATTGCGCCGTCTCGTCGCGGGTCATTTCCGGCTGAACGCCGCGCCGGGGCTTTTGCTGTCCGTTTTGTCTTTTTCCTTCCGCCACGGCCTGCCGCGCGAATCCGATCTCGTGCTGGACGTACGCTTTCTCGACAATCCGCACTACGATTTGAGGCTGCGCCCCCTGACGGGGCAGGATCCCGAAATCGCGGCCTATATTCAGAAAGACCCCGGCTACGAGCCTTTTCTGAATCATGCGATGGAACTGCTTTTGCCGCTTCTGCCGCGCTACCAGCAGGAAGGAAAAAGCTATTTAACCGTCGCGGTCGGATGCACCGGAGGGCGGCACCGCTCGGTGCTTGTGGCGGAAGAATTGGCGACCCTTCTGGCGGCTCAGGGCTATATCGTCAGCATCGCGCACCGCGATCTGGACCGGGGAACAAGCCCGGAAGCCCGGCGGAAAAGGATTCAGGCCGTTTAGAAAGACCGCCTTGACGGGACGTGCCATAAAAAGCGGCCCGCGTTTGCCGCCAGGGAAAAAGGAGGAATGAATGATCGGAATGGTTTTGGTGACGCACGGGAAAATCGGCGAGGAGATGCTGACCGCCCTGAACCAAATCGTCGGACCCCAGCCGCAGACGAAGGCCATAAGCGTCGCGTCCGACGACAATATGGATGATTGCCGGAACGCGATCCTGCTGGCGATAAAGGACGTCAACTCGGGCGACGGGGTCGTGCTGCTTACGGACATGTTCGGCGGCACGCCCAGCAATATGGCCCTTTCCGTTATGCCGAAAACCAACGCGGTCGTGCTGGCGGGCGTCAATTTGCCCACGCTGATCAAGCTGGCGTCCCTGCGCGGCAATACGCCGCTGCTCGACGCCGTGCAGGAAGCCGAAATGGCCGGGCGGAAATATATCCAGCTCGTCACCGAGACCCTGACTCAAACGGGGGCATAAGGTTTGCCCGCATGTCCGATGTCTACGAACACGAGTTGTGCGAAATGGTCATGATCGAGAACCAGCGCGGCTTGCATGCGCGCGCGGCGGCGAAGTTCGTGCGCACGGCCGAGGGCTTTCAGGCCGAGATCAACGTCACGCGCGACGGCGTGAGCGTGTCGGGCCGCTCGATCATGGGCCTCATGATGCTGGCTGCCGCGAGCGGCACGCAACTCAAGCTTTGCGCCAGCGGCCCCGAAGCCGAAGCTGCGATCGGGGCCTTGTCGGAATTGGTCAAACGGAGATTCGATGAAAACGAATAGCACAGGCGGTTTGACCAGAGAGGCTTCCCCGGAACGGGTTCTGCACGGCATCAAGGTTTCGCCGGGCATCGCCATCGGAACCGCTTTCGTCATCGATCAACATGGCGTGCAGGTGCCCGAATACGCCGTGCCCGCCGGGCTCATCGGCGACGAAAGGAAACGGTTTCAATCCGCCGTTGCAAAAACGCAAAAGCAGCTCGGAAGGCTCAAACAAAAGGCCCAATCCCTTCCGTCCGGAGCGAAAGAGGAATTTGCGCTCTTGCTGGACGCCTACACAGGCATGTTGTCCGGCTCGCGCCTCGTGCGCGGCGTGGAAAAACAGATCGAGCGCGACCGAATCAACGCCGAAGCCGCCATCCAGCGCCAGATCGCCGCCATAGCGGCCAGCTTCGCCGCCATGGACGATCCCTATCTGGCCTCGCGCGTCGAGGACGTGCGCGAGGTCGGCGCGCGCCTTCTTCGCAATCTTCTCGAACAACACTACAATCCCTTCGCGAACGCGCCGGAAGGCAGCATCCTTATCGCCGAAGACTTTACCCCCGCCGACACGGCGCTCATGAACCCTGATCGCATCGCGGGCTTTGCCGCCGTTTTCGGAGGCGCCGAAGGCCATGCCGCCATCATGGCCCGTGCGCTTGGGCTGCCTGCCGTGCTCGGCGTGGCGGAGCTGTTGCACGGGATCAACACCGGCGACGCGATCATCGTCGACGGCGGCAAAGGCGTCATTGTCATCCGCCCGTCCGCCGCGACTTTGCAGCATTATAGACAGGAATCGGCGCGGCTGGCGCGCGAAGCCAGAAAACTGAAATTGCTGCGCGGCGTTCCTTCCGTCACCAGCGACGGCATCGCCGTAAAGCTTCACGCCAATCTGGAGTTCCCCCGCGAAATGGAGGGGGCGCTCGATGCCGGCGCCGAAGGCGTCGGTTTGCTGCGCACCGAGTTCATGTTCATGAACCGGCCCGATCTGCCCGGCGAGGACGAACAGTTTGAGATGTTGCGCCAGATGCTTCAGCAGATGGAAGGCAAGCCGTTGACGGTTCGGACGCTGGACGTCGGCGGCGAAAAACTGGCGTCCGCCCTTAATTCGGTCGTCGGCGAAAGCACGAATCCGGCGCTGGGTTTACGGGCCGTCCGTCTCGGATTGCGCGAGCCGAAGCTTATGGATACCCAGCTTGCCGCCATTCTGCGCGCCGCCGCTTACGGCCCTGTCAGGGTTCTTGTTCCGATGGTTTCGACCGTAACCCAGATGCGGCAGGTGCGCGAACGGCTTATGGCGGCGGATCGTCGGCTGCGCCGCCGCCGCATCAAGATGCCTTCCGCCTTGCCGCCGCTCGGCGCGATGATCGAGATTCCCGGCGCGGCGCTGGCGGCTGATGCGTTCACCAAAGTCTGCGACTTTTTCGCGATCGGCAGCAACGACCTGACCCAGTACACCCTTGCGATCGATCGCGCCGACGAACGTGTGGCCGATCTTTTCAATCCGTTCCATCCGGCGGTTTTGCGCCTGATACAATTCACCATCGCCGCCGCATGGCGGGCGAACATCCCGGTCTGTCTTTGCGGTGAAATGGCGGGCGACCCGCGCGCCACGGCGATGCTTCTCGGCCTCGGGCTGCGCGAATTTTCCATGGCCCCGGCGCGCCTGCCCTTCGTAAAGCAGGTAATCCGCGCCCTCAGCATGCCCCAGGCCGTGGCCTTCGCCGAAAGCATAATGGCGACGCCTGACGAAAACGTCATCCTTGCCCTGCTGGAACGTCAGCAAGGCGGCGCTTCCGATTCTACGGCTGCGCGTACAAAACGGCATTAACGCGTCCGGTTGCGATTCCGCTTTTTTCTTCTTCTCCTGCTTTTTCATGTCTGATAGCCTTCCGGCTCTTCCTGTTTTCACGTCCTGACAATGAGGTTCTTATGTCTTCTGCGGCGCCTGCTTCCAAAGCCACGTCCGATTTCAAGGTCAAGGACCTGAGCCTTGCCGCATGGGGCCGCAAGGAAATCACGATCGCCGAAACCGAGATGCCCGGCCTTATGGCGATCCGGGCCGAGTACGGACCTTCGCAACCTTTAAAAGGCGCGCGCATTTGCGGCTGTTTGCACATGACGATCCAGACGGCGGTGCTGATCGAAACGCTGCTGCACCTCGGCGCCACGGTGCGCTGGTCGTCGTGCAACATTTTCTCGACGCAGGATCACGCGGCGGCGGCCATCGCGGCGGCTGGCATTCCCGTGTTCGCCTGGAAAGGCGAAACTGAGGAGGAATACTGGTGGTGCGTCGACCAAACGATCTTCGGCCCGGACGGCTGGCGGCCCAACATGATCCTCGACGACGGCGGCGACCTGACGCAAATCATGCACGAAAAGCACGCCGATTTGCTCAAGGACGTGAAGGGCGTTTCCGAGGAAACCACGACCGGTGTGCACCGCCTTTATGAGATGATGAAGGAGGGCACGTTGAAGATCCCCGCCTTCAACGTCAACGACAGCGTCACCAAATCCAAGTTCGACAACCTTTACGGCTGCCGCGAGAGCCTTGTAGACGGCATCCGCCGCGCCACCGACGTCATGATGGCGGGCAAGGTCGCCGTGGTGTGCGGCTACGGCGACGTGGGCAAAGGCTCGGCCGCCAGCCTGCGCAACGCGGGCGCGCGCGTCATGGTCACCGAAGTCGACCCCATCAACGCGCTGCAAGCGGCGATGGAGGGCTATCAAGTCGTGACGATGGAACAGGCCGCGCCGCTCGGCGACATTTTCGTGACGGCCACGGGCAACTGCGACGTTATTACGCTTGAGCATATGCGCACGATGAAAGACCGCGCCATTGTCTGCAACATCGGGCATTTCGACGCCGAAATCCAGATCGACGCCCTGCGCAACCTGAAATGGGAAGAAATCAAGCCGCAGGTGGACGAGGTAGTGTTTCCGGACGGCAAACGCCTCATCGTTCTGGCCAAGGGGCGGCTCGTGAACCTCGGCTGCGCCACGGGCCACCCGAGCTTCGTCATGAGTTCGTCCTTCTCGAACCAGACGCTGGCGCAGATCGAGCTGTGGAAAAATCAGGGCAAGTATGAGCGTAAAGTTTATACGCTGCCCAAGCATCTTGATGAAAAAGTCGCACGGCTGCATCTGGACAAGCTTGGCGTCAAACTGACGCGGCTTTCGGCCAAACAAGCCGCCTACATCGGCGTGGACGCGGAAGGCCCCTACAAGCCTGAGCATTACAGGTATTAACCATACCCTCCGGATTATCGTCCCTCGCTTGTGCCGTTTCGTTCTACGGCTATAATCGCGGTGATACATCCGCGTTTCAATAATGGGGGAAAAGATGGGAAAATGGACGGCTGCAAAAAGCGGCTTTTGGAGCGGCATAAAGTACGCGGCCAAAGGCAAAAAAAACAATTTTGTCAGTTATGCCGACTGGGAAAAGGAATTTCCTAGTTGGGAAAAAGCGCAATTGGCCGGCATGTTTGTGCTCGCCGCCGCGGAAATTGTCACGACTTATTGGGGTTATTCCTCGCTGATGAAAGACATGACGGCGACGCCTGCCGTGAGAGGTTTAGGCGCCGTTTCCATTGTAACCTTAGGCTGCTTTGCCTTAAGGGCCAGCTGGCGTTGCGCAAAGGAAGCAAGGAATCACTATCGCTGGCGAAAATTGGTTCGCAAAGGATTAAAGCAAAATACTCCCTGATATTTTTGTTTCGTGCGCTACGCGTCATAGTTTGATAGAATGGAACCCTTCTCAAAGGAGGCCCCATGCCCTTCGAACTCCCCGCCCTTCCCTGGCCCGATACCGCGCTTGAACCGCACATTTCGGCGCGGACGCTGTCGTTTCATTACGGCAAGCATCATCAGGCCTACGTGACCAACCTGAACGGCCTTATCAAGGACACGCCTTTGGCGACGGCCTCGCTGGAAGACATCATCCGCAAAACGGCCGGAGACGAATCCAAAGCCGGGGTTTTCAACAACGCCGCGCAGGTCTGGAACCACACGTTCTTCTGGAACAGCATGACCCCCTCGGGCAGCCAGCCCATAGCGGCTCTGGCCGAACGTTTGGAGAAAGATTTCGGCAGCTTCGACAAGTTCAAGGAAACGTTCAAACAGGCGGGCGTGACGCAATTCGGCAGCGGTTGGGCATGGCTTGTGCTCGACGGCGACTCACTCAAGGTGACCAAGACCCCCAATGCCGTAAATCCGCTTGCGCTCGGCCAAACGCCTCTCTTGACGTGTGACGTATGGGAACACGCCTATTATCTCGATTATCAGAACAGGCGGCCCGATTTCGTTCAGGCTTTTCTGGACCATCTGGCGAATTGGGACTTCGCGGCCAAAAACCTCGCGGCGGCATCCTGATCTAACCTCGGCAATCCGGAAGAAACCGTTTCCGGGCAAAAGAAAAACCCCGGCGATGTCTCGCCGGGGTTTTTTTAGTCTTTATCCTCTCCGGCGATTGGCCCAAGGCCACAGCCGGAGCAAATATTTTATTCCTTCACAGCCGGCTTTGCCTTGGTCTTGGCTTTGTCGACGGCCTTGTTTTCGTCCATAGCTTTGGGCTCATGCTTGTCCTTGGCTTTCGGCGCGGAATGATGCTTCTTCTTGGCGCCTTTGACGTGATGCGGAGCTTTCACGGCCTTGGGCAGGATGTATGTGCCCGGAAGACCGAACTCAACCTCAACCTCGACACGGCGGTCTTTTTGCAAGCAGACGATCAGTTCCTTGCGCTTCATGTCTTTCGGACACTTCGTCGCGGGAACCGTTTCGCCGAACCAACGCGTTTCAACGATCTGGGCGTTGGTCACGCCTTCCGCCGCCAGGTACTTGCGGACGGCATCGGCGCGCTTCTTGGACAGTTTTTCGTTGTAAACGGGCGTTCCCAAACGATCGGCATAACCGGCAATGCGGACGGTCTTGACCGGGCCCATTTTCCTCATGGTGTCGACGAGATCCGTCAGCTTCTTTTTAGCCACCGGGGTCAGAGTCGACTTGTTGAGGTCGAAATAAACGGTGCGGTCTTCCAGGGGAATCATAACCTGGGGAGCCGGCTCGGGCTGAGCGGCACAAGCGTCACACTTTGCGCTCCAGTTCGTACGGACGCAGGTGCCATTCGTCGCGTGGACCGGATTGCCGTTGGAATCGCGCACGACATCTTTGTACGCGGCGTTGGCGGCGGCTTTCGGCGGAATGTACATCTTGCCGGTTTCGGCATGTGCCACCCCGCTGACGGCCAGAAGGGCGATCCCGGCCAGAACGAGTTTGAGGGAATGTTTCATGGTTTTCTCCTAAATGAATCGGACGGACAGTTGGGGCGGATAGCTGAGGAATCTCACCGTAACAGTTTATTAGAAAACGATATTCCGGCAAGTTTCAAGGCGAAAAATAAGCGAAAAAGCTTACTTTTCAGTGAACTTCCTATAAAAAAAGTCAGTGTGACGTATTGGCAAGCCCGGAAACCGCCCAAAAACGTCCTTAAACTTTTGCCGGCGCTGCAGAATCGCCCCTTTAATCTTTTCAAAAGAATGGAACGAAAAAAGCCGGGGAACGGCTCTGTACGCGGCAGAAACGTTGAACAACCATTCTTAATAAGGGCGTTTTTGCAGCATAACTTTGCCTCATTTGACCGCAAGTATCTTATTGCGATAACGCATCTACGCACGAAGGAGGCACTCATGAAGAAAGTTTTAAGAACCCTTGCTTACCTGGCCCTGCTGGCTGCTCCCCTTGCAGGGACGGCACCGGCGCTGGCTCAAGACGAGGCTCCACAGACGGCACAGGAACGTCCCGGCTGGGCAGGCAGGCATCACCGGGGAGGTTTTGAAGGTTTCAGGGGCTATGGCTGTCCCGGGATGATGACGGATCACGATCAAATGGGGCCCGGCATGAAAGGCGGCATGATGGGACAAGGCATGATGGGGCAAGACGGCATGCAGGGCATGATGCCGCCCGAAATGATGAAACCCGCAGGCAAGGAAACGCCCGAAATGGCGCAATTGCGGCAGGAGATCATGGAGCAGCACAAGAAGCTTATGGCCGACCGCCTTCAAATGAGGGCGGATTGCCAGCGCATGGGCGAACTGTTCCAAAAAATGAAGGGGCTGCGCGCCAAAAAAGGTCATAGGGGCCCGAAGACGCCAATCACGAAAGGAAACGCGGCTCCCATGAATCCGGCGACTGACGCCCAATAAATGGTTACCTGCCTCAAGCGGCATGGCTTCGATAGCCGTGCCGCTTTTTTTTATTTTCTTAATAAAACCTTAATATTAGCAACCGACCATAACGGCCTGTCTTTTTTCCGGGCTTTTCCGGACTAAGCATGGAGTTTGATCCTATGCCCTTTATGGAATGGTCCGACACGCTTTCGGTCAACAACGCGACGATCGACTCCGATCACAAGCGCCTGATCGAGCTGGTCAACCGTCTTCATGACGCCTTGATGGAACGTCTTATGAAGGTCGATCAACAACTTGGCCAATGGGTCGCAGCCCATTGAAAAACGCACCCGAACATACGGCGTCCATGAAGCGAACCTATAAGGCCTCTGCCGCCCATGACCTGTGGCTCGGGAAGCCCGCGCCGCGCTACACAAGCTATCCTCCCGCGCCGGTGTTTCATGAGGGCATTACCGCGCACGACTATACAACGGCCGTTTCGGCGATTTCGGCCGATGAGCCGGTTTCCCTTTACCTCCATATACCGTTCTGCCGCGGGCTTTGTCTTTATTGCGGCTGCCATACCAGCGTCACGCACCGCAACGAACGGGTGACGCATTATCTGGCCGCCGTGCAACGCGAGATAAAACTGCTTTCGGGCCTGACGTCAAAACAGCGCCGCATAAGCCACCTTCACCTTGGCGGCGGTACGCCCAATATCCTGACGGACCGGCATTTGAAGGAATTGTTCGCCGCGCTGAACCGCGCTTTCGATCTCGGCGAATGCCGCGAAATCGCCGTGGAACTCGATCCGCGCCACCTGACGCCGGGCCAGATCAAGACGCTTGCCGCGTGCGGCGTGACGCGCGTTAGTCTCGGCGTGCAGGATTTTCAGCCCGAGGTTCAGACGGCCATAAACCGGGAACAGCCCTACGCGATGGTTGAGGCGGCGTGCCGCGATCTGCGCGAGGCCGGCATCAATCGCATCAATTTCGACCTCATCTATGGCCTGCCTTTGCAATCCGTCCTTTCGCTTGAAGAGACGGCGAAGCTTGTTTGCGGCCTTGCGCCGGACCGGATTACGTTGTTTTCCTATGCGCATGTGCCGCAAATCAAGAAGCACCAAAAGGCGCTCGAGGTTTACGGCTTGCCGGACAAGTTCATGCTGCTGGCGATGGAAAGCGCGGCGCGCGACGTTTTCAGCGCCGCCGGCTATCAGGCGGCCGGCATGGATCATTTCGCGAAGCCGGATGACGCGTTGGCCGTGGCGGTTCGCGAAAAAACCTTGCGGCGCAATTTTCAGGGCTACACCGACGATGCGGCGCGCGCGCTTCTCGGCATCGGCGCTTCATCCATCAGCCGCTTGTCCGACGGGATATTCCAAAACGAGCGCGACGAAATGCCCTACCGCGAGATCATCCAGAAAAACAGTTTGGCCACCGTGCGCGGCGTCCATCTGGACAGGGAAGACCTTTTGCGCGGCGCGCTTATCGAAGAGCTTATGTGTTATCTCGCGTGCGACGTGGAAGAAATATGCCGCCGCCACAATTACCCGGCCGTCGGCCTTGCTTCCGAACTGGAAGCCTTGAAGCCGTACGAGGATAGCGGCGTCATCAAGCGCGAGGGAACGCGCCTCGCCCTGACAACGCCCCATCGCTTGGCGATCCGCGTCATCGCCCAAATCTTCGACCGGTATTCAAGCATACGCCCCGTGGCGGCTTCGCGAGCGGCCTGAAGATTTCCCGGCAAACAAAAAAAGCCCGGCCTGAGCCGGGCTTTTAATGTGACGCAAGACGCAAACGTTATTTCTTGGCGTCCGCTTTCGCCGGAGCCTCTTTCATCGGCGTACCGTCGATGTTGAACTTTTCGATCTTGGC
Organism: Alphaproteobacteria bacterium; assembly: GCA_028716765.1. The sequence goes on from JAQUPC010000022.1 coordinate 17,030, forward strand.
CTTGGCTTCGAGATCCTTCACCAGTTGAGCCACCATTTCCTGGCCGAGCTGGTTCGTGATCTGATCCTTCACTTCGGCCAAAGGCGGCGCCGACGATTTGCGGCGGTCTTCCACCTTGATGACGTGATAGCCGAAATCGGTCTTCACCGGCTTCTCGCTGATCTCGCCGACCTTCATCGCGAACGCGGCGTCAGCAAACGGCTTGACCATGACGTTGCGCGTGAAATAGCCCAGATCGCCGCCCTGCTTGGCGGAACCGGTGTCTTTCGACTTCTCGCTCGCCAGTTTGGCGAAGTCCGCGCCGTCTTTCACCTGCTTCAGGACATCGTTGGCCTCGGCTTCGGTTTGCACAAGGATATGACGCGCACGCACCTCATCCTCGGGCTTGTACTTGGCCGCCAGTTCTTTGTAACGGGCGTTGATTTTTTCGTCGGTGATCTTGGGCTGAACCGCCTGGCGGACGTATATGTCGGCCACAATTTGCGTCTCGGCGTCTTTCAACCGGTCTTTGACTTCCTTTTCGTTCTGAACCTTTTGCTCGTAGCCTTTGGCCGCGACGAGTTTCGTCACGATCATCTTTTGCAGCAATTGGGGATAGAGAACCTGAGCGGGCATTTGCTGGGCTTGCGGGCCCATGGTTTCCAGTTCGCGCAGAACTTCGGAGCGGTGAATTTCCTGACCGTTGACGCGCGCCACGACGGGATCGCCACCGGCAGCCTTGTCCGCGGCCTTGTCCGCAGCCAGAGACGGCAGAGCCAGCGCGCCCAGCGCCAGCGCCACGACGGCAATACGCAGTATTTTCGACATGTCTGTTTCCTTCCTTATGAGACGAGAGTCCGGAGATAATCCGGGGGAACCCCGGAATCATTGGGCCAGCCAATTGTGGCAGGATTAAGCACGTGTTTACGGCAAAGGGCAAGAGGGGGCTTGGCAAGCCGCTATATTAGTGGCTGCCCAGACCGATCCCCAGCGGTTGATACCCGTTCGTATAGGTTTCTCTAAGCCCCCGCACGGCCTCTTTCGGCGCCCTGTCTTCCGCCACTTTCTCAATGAGCCGGGCGCTATTGCCAAACATGTATTCAAGATGGGGATCGTCAAACCCGACCTTAAGTTCGGCGCACACTTCTTCGCTGGCTTTGCAAAATTGAGTCTTTAAGAAATGCAAACACACATATTCCTGTGAAGCGGGAATCGGCTCGCGTCTGTCATCGATCAACGGCTTGCCGCCGACGGTCGAAACAAATTCATCGTTGAACAGACCGGTTTGCGTTTTCCAGAAATCCAGACCAAGCCCGTAGGAAGGAACCATGTCCGCGCCCTTGAGCGCCATAGCCGCCTCCGCAAGGTCTGCGTTGTTTTCCAGAGCCGCAAAAAATTCCCGGACCAGCTTTTGACTTTCTTCCGGAAGCGCATCAGTTTGTTTTTCGATTTCCGAATAAGGCAGCACATAAGTGTTGTCGAGGAAATGTTCGTAGAAGGCATAGCGCGCTATTTCGCCGGGGAGCGCCGGATCAGTCGCAAAAATTTGCCATTTGATGAAATCGCAATCCTCCTGAGCCATGCCCGCGCCTTTGAGGCAGGGCTCAAGAAAAGCATAGGACGCAAGTTCAAGTTTTCCCGGAACGTATTCCCCCGAAAAACTATTGTTGGTGCCGTCATGGCCGAAATCATGCGCCGCGGCGGCAATAAGATCGCGTAAATGGCCGTTGATCTCTTTAACTGTCGCCGGCCTCCCTTGCGTCGACCACTTTTTTTGATCGCGAACCATGCGGATAGCCATCACCAGAAGATTGTGGCCGTTGTTATGATAGTCGGGGTCGCCGCCTTCCTTCGCTCTTATGTGATCAAGGGCATCCATGGCTGGGCCCAAAGCATTAAACGCACGGGTCAAGGCGCGAAACCGCTCGACTTCCTTTCGTGCTTCCTCATTACCGGGAAGAATGGGGGCAGCGTTTTTAAACGCCTTGACGAAGGCTACCTCGAGCTTCTCCGTGATAACTTCCGTGACGGTCTGCACGACCGGATCGGGTTCGGAGCCTGCGTGGGCCTTTTCCCGCGTTTCCTGAACGGTGTTGTAGAAGCCTGTGAGGGCCTCGCGAACCGTCTTTGAATTAGACGTATCGGTTGCGAGAAGACTATTGAGGACGGGTTCAATTTCGGTGCGCGCGTCCTTCAAATTGGCGTTGCCGGTATTCATGACAGTCCTCCTAATAACTTTTGATCTTAGGCTCATCGTATAAAAAAGTTTTTAAATGCGCTGTGAACGGCGCCACATTTTTCAAAAATACAAAACGGTTAATACTTACACAATAAAAGCTTCATCGTCGGCGATGCCGGCGATGGCTTGCAGGCTTTCAATATCCTGCAAAACCAGCATGTTCCCGTTCAAAAGCGCTACAAGTCCGCGCTCCTGCCAAAGGTTTAGGGTTTTGTTAATGCCTTCGCGCGAGGCCGCGAGATGTTCGGCAAGAGCGCTTTGCGTCAACCCCATGTTAACCTTAACGCCCGTTGCCGCCGCGATTCCCCGGGACTGGCTCAGTCCCAATAGATAGCGCGCCAGACGCGCCGGAAGGTTTTGCAGCGCCACCATTTCCAGCAAGGCGTTCGTCCGGCGCAGCCGCAAACAGAGCAGCGCGACCAGCGCTTGCGAGGCCGCGCCGTTGGATTCGAGCAAGGCCAGAAAATCCTTGCGTTCGATTCTCAGAAAAAGGTTCTTGCCTTCCGCGGTAACGTCGGCGGAACGCGGACGGCCGTCCAGCAGCGCCATTTCGCCCACAAGCGCCCCGCAGCCGAGACGGGTGACCGTTATCGACTTGCCGTCGCTTGTGCTGACGCTGATGCGCACATCCCCTTCGAGAACGAGAAGGCAATAATCGCCGCTGTCACCGCGCTGGCAGATCAGCGCGCCGTCGTCAAAGTTTACGGTCTGCGCGCGCGCCAACAGCCTTGCGCGTTCCTCGATCGAAAAAAGACCGAAGAGTTCGTGTTTTTCCAGACATAAGGCCAATTGATCGCGCTGGGCTTTATCCATTCTGCTGTTTTTAATTCGAAGTGACGGCGCGGCGGAATGTTTCGCTCTTGTGCCATGCTAAAGCCGACTCGACGATCTGATCCAATGTTTTTTGCGGTTCCCAGCCGAGTTTTTCGCGGGCCCGCGAGGCATCCGCGACAAGGCGCGGCGGATCGCCCGCGCGGCGCTGTTCGTGTTTGACGGGTATGGTTTTTCCCAAAGCGCGTTCCACGGCGCCGATGACTTCCTTGACGCTGGAGCCGCGCCCGGTGCCAAGGTTGCAGATGTCCGTACCCTTTCCGTCCAGAAGATAGAGCAAGGCCGCGATGTGCGCCGCCGCAAGGTCCATCACATGAATGTAGTCGCGCACGGCCGTGCCGTCGGGAGTCGGGTAGTCCGTGCCGAACAGCTTCATCGGCTCTTTCGGATCGAGTCCCGCCCTGATGACGTTCGGGATCAAATGCGTTTCGGGATTGTGCGCCTCGCCGATCTTCTCGCCGGCAGGCGCCGCCCCCGCCGCGTTGAAATAGCGCAGCGCGACCGATTGCACGCCTTGGGATTCCAGCGCGCGCAGATAGGTCTCGGCCGCCAATTTGGACTCGCCGTAAGGATTAATGGGCCGGAGCGGATGCGTTTCGGGAATCGAGGCGTCGCTTTCCGGCGTGCCGTACACGGCGGCGGTGCTCGAAAAAACGATCTTTTTGACCCCGCAATCCGAAAGCGTATCGAACAGGCGCGCGGCCTTATGATAGTTGTTGCCCATGTACTTGGCGGGGTTCGCCACCGATTCGGCAACCTCGATAAACGCCGCGAAATGGACAACGGCGGCGGGCTTGTATTCGGCGCACAGCTTTCGCACCGCGTCTTCGTCGCCCACGTCGCCCTGAACGAAGGGCCCGTATTTAACGGCCCAGTCATGGCCGTTAACAAGGCTGTCCAGCACAACGGGCACGAATCCGGCCTGTTTCAACGCCAAAGCCGTATGGCTGCCTATATATCCAGCCCCGCCGGTTAAAAGGATGTTCATAATACTGTTTCTTAGGCTCTATACCCTTGCTTTTCAATGGCAGAATGGCCATATCAAGTGGCCTCGGGACACGGGATATGGGTTAAGGGATAAGCTCCTTAGCTCTTATCTGCATGTCCCGTATCCCGTATCCCATGCCCCGTGTTTATTATGATTACTGCCCTGGCTCGTAAACTTTTCGGTTCCCATAACGATCGCGTGCTGCACGCGCAAGACCGCGTCATCGCCCGCATCAACGCGCTGGAGCCGGAATTCGTCAAGCTTTCCGATGAAGCGCTGCGCGCCAAAACGGACGCGTTCAAGGCCCGTTTGGCGAACGGCGAAACGCTCGATCAGCTGTTGCCCGAAGCCTTCGCCACGGTGCGCGAAGCCGCCAAGCGTACGCTCGGCCAGCGCCCCTTCGACGTGCAGCTGCGCGGCGGCATGGTTCTCCACACCGGCAAGATCGCCGAGATGAAGACCGGCGAAGGCAAGACGCTTGTCGCCACCCTTCCCGTCTATCTGAACGCGCTGTCCGGCAAGGGCGTACATATCGTGACGGTCAACGATTATCTCGCCAAACGCGACAGCAACTGGATGGGCCAGATCTACCGTTTTCTCGGCCTTACGGTCGATTGCATCGTGCACGGCCTGACCGACGACGAGCGCAAGACAGCCTACGGCGCCGACATCACCTACGGCACCAACAACGAATTCGGCTTCGATTACCTGCGCGACAATATGAAGTTCCAGTACGACGAGCTGGTGCAGCGCCCCTTCAACTACGCCATCGTCGACGAAGTGGACAGCATCCTGGTCGACGAAGCGCGCACGCCGCTTATCATCTCCGGCCCCGCCGAGGATTCGTCCGACCTTTACATGAAAGTCGACGCGATTATCCCGCGACTGGCCGCCGAGGATTACGAGACGGACGAAAAGAACAAAACCGTCGTGCTGACGGAAGCCGGCAACATCAATATTGAGACGCTTTTGGGCGAAGCCAGCCTTCTCACGCCCGGCGGCGGACTTTACGACCCCCAGAACATCACCGTCGTGCATCACGTCAATCAGGCGCTACGCGCCCACAAGCTTTTCACGCGCGACGTGGATTACATCGTCAAGGGAGACAAGATCATCATCATCGACGAGTTCACGGGTCGCATGATGGAAGGGCGCCGTTATTCCGACGGCCTGCATCAGGCGCTGGAAGCCAAGGAGCACGTGCAGATCCAGCGCGAGAACCAGACGCTGGCCTCCATTACGTTCCAGAACTACTTCCGCCTTTATCCCAAACTGGCGGGCATGACCGGCACCGCCATGACCGAAGCCGCCGAGTTCGCGGAAATCTACAATCTCGACGTGGTGGAAATTCCCACCAACGTGCCCGCCATCCGCGACGACATCGACGACGAGGTCTACGGCACGATGACGGAGAAATACGACGCCATCGCCAAAATGATCGAATCTTGCCGCACGCGCGGCCAGCCGGTTCTTGTCGGCACCGTGTCGATCGAAAAATCGGAAGTGCTGTCGGAGCTTCTGAACAAGAACAAAA
>JAQUPC010000023.1 GCA_028716765.1 Alphaproteobacteria bacterium
GTTTCGACGAGCAGTTGAACGTAACGCCCGAGTTTATTCCTCACGAAGAGCCTGACAAAAATCGCGAGATCGTAACGGCCGAACAACGGCGCGGATCGCTTGATCCTCTTTCCGTGATCCTGCAATTGCTTGGCGATCTTGCGGTTAACAAGTCATGTGCCGTTACCGAGCCTGCGTTCGACGGAAAGCGGCGTTTCGACCTGAGAAGCGAGGATAAGGGCTGGGAAGACACCGATCCGCAGGGCTACGGGATGTATAGCGGCAAGGCGCGCCGTTGCGACGTCTATTTTAAAATGATCGCCGGTAAATGGCTGGACCGCGAGCATAGCCTCTTTTGGCAGTATGTAGACGGCGACAAAGGCCGCCATCCGTTCCGCATATGGCTGGCGGCGCTATCCCCGGAATTGCCGGAGCTGGCCGTGCGCGTCGAAAGCCCAAGCGCATGGGGCCGGATCGTCGTGCATTTAAAGGGGTGGAGGTATGTGGAGGGGAAGGATTTGGGAACTTAGCATGGTTAATTTTGTTTCTGAGAAATCCTGCTTGAGTTATTTCGTGTGTTGCTCATACTGCAGAAGATGTTTTTTTCATTGCATGGAGTAGTTATATGAAAATCCGTGAACTTTTTGTTATTGCTGCGTTGGGGCTCACGCTTGTCGGCGGAACAGGGTGCGGGGAATCCAATGAAGAAAGAATGAAAGCATGTCTGTTAAAAAAGGGGTTGCAAGGAATAGAAATGAATACGCCGTTTGGCAGAAAACCGATTTTATTACGAACAGACTATCAATTCTTTCCGCGATACAAAGTTTATACACAATATTTTGATTTTGAAAGCAAAGAAATGGTTTTAAAGGTTTTTGATGAATATTCGCCTGATAAACGTTCCACCGAAATTGTGAGGAAGTCGTTTGATCAATTAACCGGGAAAGACCTGTCTGACGTACATAAAATCAGAGAATGCTTGGAGTGTTCGATGAAATAACGTTTGGCGATTTTTGTTGAACTTTACCCCTCATACCCTAACCCCGCCAGCGCCGTAGGCAGTTCATCAAACCCCGCGATGACGCTGTCGGCGTTTAGGTCCTCGCTTTTCTCCATGCCGTAGCCGTGCGTCACGACGATGCAGGGGATTTTTGCGCCGCGCGCGGCGCGGACGGGAGATACGATCAGGGAATGTCTTGATTGCGCTTTGAAATAGCCATTTAGCGGCGATGCCGTATGTAAGATGGTTAATTGGGATGAAAGTAATTTTGCGAATTATTTTCTTGAATCTGCCTATAGGGCCCTTGTATATTTTGGATAGCAATTTCAAGGCACAGAAGGGGATTTTAATGAAAATAGTTAATGGCATTAAAAAAATGAGTATTGTGGCTTTGGCTGTGATGGCGGCGAACATAATCACAAGCTGTGGCGATAACAAGGCGGGCGATGAAAAAGCCAATGTTAAAAAGACGCAAGCGCAAACAGCTATTGGTAAAAATTATAAAATAGTGGATGTGAACGCGTTGTATCCCCAGAATGCCCGCGACGGAAGATTATATTATGAAAGAAGAAGAAGAGCCGTTGTTGTTAACGAGAAGGGTGAAATTGTTGGTGATGAAGGCGGATGCTTTAAGCTTGGGAATAAAATTGCTGTTGTGGTAGATGATTCGACACTTAAGAATATAGGTGAGTTTCTTAAAACTTCACCTTTTAGGCCAGATGCTTCGACTGCGGCGGTATTAGTTCTACGTTCAGAACTTGGGCAGAAATAATAGCCCATAAAAGATTGGTTATCATATAATATAAAAATTAGTTTTTAAACCCCAATGCCTCCAGCGCTCCCGGCAGTTCATCAAACCCCGCGATGACGCTGTTGGGATTCAGGGCTTCGCCGTCTTCATCGACTCCATAGCCGTGCGTCACGACGATGCAGGGGATTTTTGCCCCGCGCGCGGCGCGGACGTCGTTGATTCCGTCGCCTATAAAAACGCAGCCCTCGCGCGGCACGTCGAGCGCGGTGATCACGCCGTAAAGATGCTCCGGGTTCGGCTTGTGCACCGGGAACGTGTCGCCGCCCGCAATGAACTCGAAATACCGGCGCAGGCCGAGCTGTTCTAAAACGCGATAGCTGGCCGATTCCTGCTTGTTGGTGCAAACGCCGAGTTTCACTCCCGCCCCGTGATATTTTTCAAGTATCGGCACAACATGCGGATAAATCTGGGAAGGGTCGGCCTTTATGTTGCGGTAATGACCGATGAATTGCTGAACAAAGGGAAAGACGTCTTCAGGTTCGCCGCCGGTCATCGCCAGCGCGCGTTGAACCAGCGCCATCGCACCATCCCCGATCAGACCTTTTACTTCTTCAAGCGTTAGTGGCCTGCGGCTTTGCTGGGCCAGCATCAAGTTGACGGCCTGACGCAGATCGGGGGCGCTGTCGAGCAAGGTTCCGTCAAGATCGAAAATAAGCCCTTGTATTTGCCGCATTTTGCCCTAACCATTTTTGTGATAACAATGATGACCGACTCTCACCCTTATGGCAAATAAGCTTCATGAATAAAACGCTTAATACAGCTCCTCTCGCTTGCGTTGTTCTGGCCGCGGGGCAGGGCACCCGAATGAAATCCGACCTTCCGAAGGTTCTGCACCCCGTCGCAGGGTTGCCGATGATCCAGCATGTCGTGGCGGCTTGCCTGGAACTGGCGCCGGAGAAAATAGTCGTTGTCATACCGCCGGATGCCGCCGCCGTAGATTCGGCTGTTTCGTCCCATATATGCCTTGTTCAGGAAAAACCGTTAGGCACCGGCGATGCCGTCAAGTCGGCTCGCAAGTCTTTGAGCGATTTCGCCGGCGATATCATCATTTTATTCGGCGATACGCCGCTTGTAACTGCCGAGGCGTTGCAGGGCTTGCGCGAGAAACGGGAAGCAACAGGCGCAGCCATCGTTGTGGCCGGTTTTATGCCGGAAGATCCGGCCAAGTATGGCCGTTTGATCGTGGACGCCGAAGGCCACCTGACTGAAATCGTCGAAGCGAGCGATGCCACGCCGGAGCAACGTCAAATTAAGCAATGCAACGGCGGCATTATGTTGTTCGACGCCCAAAAGCTTTGGCCGCTTCTGGATAAATTGAATAACGCAAACGCCAAGAACGAATATTATCTGACCGATTGCGTAAAGTTGGCACGCGAGCAGGGATGGAGTTGTTATGTCGCCGATATGCCTGCCGAAGACGTCTCGGGGATCAACAATCGCATCGAATTGGCCAGGGCTGAAAAGATTATGCAAGGACGCCTTCGCCGCAAGGCGATGCTAAACGGCGTTACGATGATCGACCCTGAAACGGTCTATCTGTCGTACGACACCGTATTGGGTAACGACGTTACGATCGGCCCGAACGTCGTTTTCGCTCCCGGTGTGCGCGTCGCGGACGGCGTAGAAATTCGCTCGTTTTGCCATATTGCCGGAACGCGGATTGAGGCGGGCGCTGTTATCGGCCCCTTCGCGCGGTTGCGTCCCGATTCCGTCGTCGGGACAGGCGTACGCATCGGGAATTTCGTGGAAGTCAAGAATGTCGAGCTCGGAGCCGATGCAAAAGTCAATCACCTCACATACCTTGGCGATGCGACCATAGGCAGCCGGGCTAACATCGGCGCGGGCACCATCACTTGCAATTATGACGGGTTTTCGAAGGCGCGCACGGAAGTAGGCGCCGGCGCCTTCATCGGCTCGAACACAGCTCTGGTCGCTCCTGTCACCGTCGGCAGCGGCGCCTACGTCGCGGCCGGAAGCGTCATTACGATGGACGTGGCGGCCGATGCGCTCTCCGTCGCCCGCGGACGCCAGACAAGCCTTCCCGATTGGGCGCGCCGGTATAGGGAAGAAAAGGAAAAACAGACAGACGGGGATTAGGGTCTCCAACATTTAGTAACAAGGTCATTTAGAATAATGCCGCGGTATTCTTTACTATAAGTATTTATTGCCGTTCTTTCGTTCTGGCATTATAACGCTATTCTGATGTTTTCCATAACGTGGGGTCTTAAAAGTGGCAGTTGCATTAGATCTGAGATATCCAGCTAAGAGAGAATTCATTTTGGAACGCCAATTTTTGGCTGATCTTCATAGTGAGCAAAAGACGTTCTTGCCAATTCTTGGCCAATTGCACGATACCGTGTTTGAAATGACGCAAAGGCCCGACTCTCCTGTTGTTGTCGCGAAACGCCGTGAAATCGAGACTAGGATCGTTACTATCAACCTTGAAGCGCCACATCATTCAACAACGATTGTTACGTATATGACGTCGGATGTTGTCTTGGTTCATTATAAGGCCGTTTCGATCCCGATGATTCTTGGAGAGATTACTTTTCCGAAAGACATCCGTGGTTTTAAATGGCTGGGACAAAGGCGCTGTAAGGATATTTCTCGAGTCATGGCTGGTAGGGAGCGGCCAATAGCGGTCCACATCATTTGCCCGGAGTTTCTTCGATCCTTGAGTTGTTGGTTAAATTCCTCTGTGAGTGTAATCAAACGCGCGACCTTGTCGGTAAGGCCTCCGCTCAGAAGAAGAACAAAAAATGCAAACTGCGCTTACGGCAATCCTGATTAGTCTTGTTCCTCGGTTTATTACGCCACAACAAGTCCGTGGCTTCTAAAAATTCCCTGCACCCTTTTAACAAGCTCGGTTGCGGGCGGCTCAGTGTCCTTGAGGGTATAAGGAAGGCCGAGGGATTCCCATTTCGCCTCGCCCATTTTATGGAAGGGCAGAACCTCGACTCGTTCGACGCAACCGAGCCCTTTTATGAAGTCCGCCATTTTTGCGATGGCTTCCAGATCGTCGGTAAGGCCGGGGACAAGAACGAAGCGAATCCATGTCGGCTTGCGAAACGACGAAAGCCTGCGAGCGAAATCGAGCGTCAATTGCAGCCGCGAGCCCGTGATTTTCCTGTACGCGAACGGATCGAACGATTTGATGTCGAGCAAAACGAGATCGGTTGCCGCCAGCAATTCGTCTTTTACCTTGTTGCCGAGATAACCGCTGGTATCCAGAGCCGTGTGCAGGCCCAGTTTTTTGCATCCTTGCAGGACGGCGGTCACGAAATCCTGCTGAAACAGCGGTTCGCCGCCGCTGATCGTTACGCCGCCGCCGGTACGTGACAAAAAATCCCTGTATTGCGCGATTTCATCGACAAGTTCCGCGGCGGTCGTTTTCTTGCCGTCGGTCAGGTTGCGGGTATCCGGGTTGTGGCAATAAAGGCAACGCAAAGGGCAGCCGGTGACGAAGACGACAAAGCGCATCCCCGGGCCGTCGACGGTTCCGGCGGTTTCGACGGAGTGGATGTAGCCCTCAATAGCATTCTGCATTTAGCATTCAGGGGTTAGGGATACGGGGCGCGGGATAAGGACTTACCCGCGTATCCCGTACCCCTAATCCCTTGCCCCGTCTACATCTTCCTGTGGAACGTCCGGTTGATCACGTCTTGCTGCTGCTCGCGCGTCAGCTTGATGAAATTGACGGCGTAGCCCGAAACGCGGATGGTCAACTGCGGATAGTTTTCCGGATGATCCATCGCGTCAAGCAACGTTTCGCGGTTGAAGACGTTGACGTTCATGTGGTGCGCGTTGCGGCCGAAATAACCGTCCATCATGCCCACAAGATTATTGACGCGGTCAGCCGCCGTTTTGCCGAGCGCCTCGGGGACAATGGAAAAAGTGTTCGAGATCCCGTCTTGCGCGTGCTCGTAAGGCAGCTTCGAGATTGAAAACAGCGAGGCCAGCGCGCCCTTTTTGTCGCGCCCGTGCATCGGGTTGGCGCCCGGCGCAAAAGGCTCCCCGGCCTTGCGGCCGCAGGGCGTGCAGCCCGTTTTTTTGCCGTATACGACGTTCGACGTGATCGTCAGAACGGATTGGGTCGGCACGGCGTTGCGATAGGTATGTTTGGTGCGAAGCTTCTTCATGAAGTTTTCGACCAGCCAAATGGCGATGTCGTCCGCGCGGTCGTCGTTGTTGCCGTATTGCGGATAGTCGCCTTCGACGCTGAACCCGGTGGCAAGGCCGCGCGTGTCGCGCTTCACGTGGACCTTGGCGTATTTGATGGCCGACAGGGAATCCGCCGTCACCGAGACGCCCGCCACGCCGCACGCCATCGTGCGCATCACGTCGCGGTCATGCAGCGCCATTTCGATGCGTTCGTAGCAATACTTGTCATGCATGTAGTGGATGATGTTGAGCGCGTCGATATAGGTGCCCGCAAGCCAGTCCATCATCGTGTCGAGCCGCGATTTGACTTCCTCATAATCAAGCACGTCGGCGGTTACGGGCGCGAACGCCGGGGCCACCTGATCGCCGCTCATTTCGTCGCGGCCGCCGTTGATGGCGTAAAGAAGGGCTTTCGCCAGATTGACGCGCGCGCCGAAGAATTGCAGCTGTTTGCCGATGCGCATGGCCGACACGCAGCAGGCGATGCCGTAATCGTCGCCCCAATAGGGACGCATAAGTTCGTCGTTTTCGTACTGGATCGAACTGGTTTCGATCGAAACCCTTGCGCAATATTTCTTGAACGCTTCCGGCATCCGCTCGGACCATAAAACGGTCAGGTTCGGCTCCGGCGCGGGGCCGAGCGTGGTCAGCGTGTGCAGGAAACGGAAAGCCGTTTTGGTGACGAGCGGACGGCCGTCTTCGCCGATGCCGCCGAGGCATTCCGTCACCCATGTCGGATCGCCGGAAAACAATTCGTTATAATCCGGCGTGCGGGCAAAGCGCACCATGCGAAGTTTCATGACAAGGTGGTCGATTAATTCCTGCGCTTCGGCTTCGGCCAGCAAACCGGACTGCATATCGCGCTCGATGTAAATATCGAGGAAATTCGAGATGCGCCCGAGCGACATGGCCGCGCCGTTTTGCTCCTTGATCGCGGCGAGATAGGCCAGATACGTCCATTGCACGGCTTCGCGCGCGTTCTTGGCCGGACGGGTGACATCGAAGCCGTAGGTTTTGGCCATCAGTTCGAGTTCGTGCAAAGCCTTGATCTGCTCGGAGATTTCCTCGCGCAAACGTATGGTTTCTTCGTTGATCGTGCCGTCGAGTTCCTGGAATTGATCACGCTTGTCTTCGATGAGACGCGTTGTGCCGTAAAGCGCGACGCGGCGGTAATCGCCTATGATGCGGCCCCGGCCGTAGCCGTCGGGAAGGCCGGTTACGATGCCTGCCTTGCGGGCCTTCTTGATCGTGTCCGAATAAACGTTGAAAACGCCCTCGTTGTGAGTCTTGCGGTATTTGGAGAAGATTTCATCAATCTCCGGCGCGATTTTATAGCCATAGGCGTTGAGGCAATCCTCGGCCACGCGCAGGCCGCCGAAAGGCATCAAGGCGCGCTTAAGCGGTTTGTCGGTTTGCAGGCCTACGATTTGTTCAAGGGATTGATCGATATATCCGGCGTCATGCGAGATGATCGAGGAAACGATGCCGGTATCCATATCGAGGACGCCGTTGTTGTCGCGTTCCTGCTTCATCAAATCGACAACTTGCCGCCAAAGCTTTTCGGTCCGCACGGTGGCCGGGGCAAGAAAGCCTTCATCGCCGGTATAGGGGGTGTAGTTGTTTTGAATAAAATCGCGCACATCGATCTGGCGCTGCCATACAGAAGTCTTGAAGCCGGTGGGGGATAAAGAACCAGCCCCGCCGGATTGCCGGGATGCACCCGATGAAGCGTGCGAGGGGGATTTAAGCTTGACGGCTCTTACATGGTTCATTGCGTTCTTCCCTATAAACACGGCGTGTTAACGCTCGTCCTTGTCACACGGAAAAGACGAAATTACCGTTAATGCGCATGCTCCCGACCGATAGAATTTGACTTGCGAGGAGGGGGATTCGTCTTTATCGCGTTACTGAATCATCCTGACGCTAACCATTTCCGTTTTCAAGCAAAAACAGTTAATTTCATTGTAGATTCCCAAAAAAGTAATGTAGACGAAAATGCTGCAATGCAATAACTCGGTTCGCTAGCGCAATATAATAATATAGCCACAAATGAAAGACAGGAATTATTTTAAAATAATCCTCTTAACTTTATAATCCTAATCGAGAAATGCGTCCGGCTTTTCTTGAATGCGGCGGAACAGGGTGATAAGTAGTCAGGTGACATTGGGATGAAGATTTAACAGGAAAGTTTCATTTTTTTTGCGGAGATAGTCGTGACATCGGATTTTTTCCATAGGCTCGTTAAAAACGCCGCTCTCGCTGAACGCGATTCAACCATCGCCAATTTTTTGCTAGGCGAACTACAAGCCGTTGCGGCCATGGCGAAGGGGGATGAGCAGAAAATTAGCCAGTTTAACTATCTTGGTTTAAGTTCATTTGCCGAAGTCGCCCATAAAAGCGCCCGTCTAGCTATTGCGTTGGCCGATTATATGCTTGGCATGTCCAGCGATAAGGAATGGCTGAGACTCCGGATTTTCAATGAACTTTTGCTCGCCAATCCTAAAAAACAGAGGCTGAATTTTGCCCGGCTTGCCTTTCAGCTCTGCGGCGATGACGCAACGATGAAAAAGAGAGGCATCCAATATTATCTTTGTAAAATCCCTTACGTTGCCGGGCAGGAGAACGGCGTTTATCAGACAAATCAATATATGAACCTTGTCGGCAAATCTTGCGGAAGCGACGAGGGGTTAAAAATCATGTATATTTCTTTTGGCATGACAAAACTTGCCAAGTTGGGATCGGTGAGCGCCGAGGCCGCGCTTGATTTTATCGGGCTTATGCGCAGGCTTTGCGGCAACGATGGAAAACTGAAACACCTTTTTGCCTATAACGGATGGTCCGCTCTTCAAGAGTTGAGGGATGGATGGATTGCTCTGGTTCTTACGGAAACCATTCTGGGGGCTGGGGGTAAGGATAAAAAACTGAAAAAAAAGATTGTCCAAACCGGACTGAACCTGGCGAAGGAATTTGCCGAACAAGGGGAAATCTGGGCTGCGGGTAAAATAGTCGAAAAGCTAAAAGGAGCATGCATCGCTAACAAACAGCTGGCCTCGACGTTTGTTCAAACGGCCTCGGTCATTGAGCTTGAAAATACCGGTAAGCTTAATGGCTTTGCGCCGGTTCTTGGGAAAGCATCCGAGGCAATCCGGTTTGCAAGACGAGACGGCGAAACAAAGGCAGCAACCGAACGGTTCTATTTAAAGAATAAAGCGCCATATGCTTTTGCGGCAAAATGATCAGTTGATAATATCGCAAAGGGCTTGGCTTGATTTGAAGCGGGTGACGAGGCTCGAACTCGCGATCCCGATCTTGGTAAAGTATCGGCATGCCCCGATTGCCTAGTCTTAAATTTTAGAGCACGGATCATCCCAACCCATTGATATCAAATAATTCATGTTATATTACTTTCATGGGCTATTATGATAAAAATTACTTATATGTGCGAACGGTTTTAAAGTCGAAGAGTTTTGCAGGGGAGAATTATCATGAGAAATAGAGTCGGACATAAATTATTTAGCACCTTGCTGGCTACCCAATTGCTCGTGTGCGGGATGGATTTTGCACCAAAGGCAACGGCTCAGGAGCAGCCTCCGAAGCGTAGCGCGACTTCGAAAAGCGCGGGAGATAATGAAATCGTGTACAGGGATGCGGATTTCGGAAGCACTTTGACGCGTGGAGACGTCAAGAAAATGAAAAACGGCAACGAGATATTGGAACAATTACGCCGTATCGACGCAGGGGAACCAGCGATGATCGGCGGCGTCACCAAGACGGATGAAGAGATAGTCCGGCTTGATGGTGTGATCAGGGATATTCGGGGAGAGAGAGCTTTGCTCGAAAACAAAATGAAACAAAATCATCCGGAGCCATAACGTCAGCAGGCTTCGCGTTGTCGCCGCAAATAAGTTCATCGATAAACATGGTATTCTCTGGAGCGGGTGACGAGGCTCGAACTCGCGACCCCGACCTTGGCAATGCTGAACCTTAGCGCGAAATACAGGAAAATCAATGACTTATCGCGCACCGTGTGTCAGTAAAAGTCGTCTTGTGCAGGCTTATACACGCACATAACTCACACAAGAAATTAGAAGACATTCGTACGGGGCCTACTTCCGTTTGTTATGACGGCCAATAAATATTGATCAGCGGCAAAAGGGTTCGCGCCTCCATATCCATTTTCTCGTAGTTTTCGATAACCAATTCCACCAAATCATCAATATCCATAGATGGTATATTTTCTGCTTTACCGCTCTCGCAAAGCTTGTTGTGTGTGTCTGAATAAGGGGGACAGCAGGTATTCTATAACGCGGCGGCTACCCGTTTTGATTTCAACTGTTACTGCCATGCCTGGCGCTAAATTGACCGACTTGCCGTCAATTTGCATTTCAGATTTATCAAGCGATACGCGTGCGGCATAAACAAGTTCCTGGCCGTTGGGTTCGCTTGTTTCGTTTTCAGACCCGTTTTTTGCATTGTTAGAAGTTGTGGCAGGTTTTTCACGCAAAATAGCATCTTGTGATACGGACAACACGCGTCCCGATGAGAAACCATATTTTGTAAAATTGAACGTATCGACCTTGATCTCTGTCTCCTGTCCTTCGTGTACGAATCCAATGTCTTTGTTGGAAACCATTGCCTCGATTTCGAGACTGCTTCCGGAGGGAACGATAACAAGGAGAGATTGGGCTGGTGTAACAACGCCTCCTTCCGTATGGATCGCTAACTGCTGAACCTTGCCGTCGACAGGGGCGGTGAGGGTTTGGAGGCGGTATTTTTCCGCAGCCTGAATCAGCTGCTCATTGAGTCCGGCAGCTTTTTGTTCGGCCTGGGATAGTTCGTCCAGATTTTTGTTCCTGTATTCGGCTTCGGCTTGCTGGCGCTGGCCCTGGAGAGAGGCCACCCCTCCCTTAGCCTCGGCAAGACGGCCCAGCTGAACTCGCAATTCTTGTTCGTGTTCGATCAGATCCTGCTGGGTAGACAACGTATCCAGTTTGGAACCATACCCTTTTTCCGAGAGGTATTTGCGAAGTTTGGATCGTTCCTTCAACAAAGGAATGGATTGAGTGAGCTTCTCAATCGTGGCTTCAACGGCCGCTCGATTTCCTTCGTTTTGGGCGATCTGTTGATCAAGCGAGGTCAGCTTTGATCGTATTTCCTGAACCTGATTGATGAGTTGTGAGCGTTGTACTTCTGTTTGCTGGGAGGAAGCTCCCTCTGGAGGTGTAAAGTCCGTGGTGGGGTCTTCCGCCGTACTTAATGCCGCTTTAAGGCGCGCAGCCACAAGTTGTGTGGCGGTGAGTTCTTTTTGCAGCCTGTCGCGCTCGGACTCGCTAATCGTTGTATCGATTTCGATGAGCACTTCGCCCGTCTTGACCTCTTGTCCATCATGGACGTGGATTGATTTCACAACGCCCGTTTCAAGAGGTTGAACGATCTTTGTCCGTTCCGTCGGTATGATTTTGCCGGAAGCCGTCGCGATGATGTCAACGGTTCCAAGGCATGCCCATGCAAAAGCAATAACAAGGAACAGGCCGATGACGAGGGCAACGGCGCGGCCGAGGGGGGAGGGGGGCGTTTCCAGAATCTCCAGGGCAGCGGGAAGGAATTCGACCTCCGGGTTTTGCTTGTTGAAGGATCGTATCCACGCGACGCAGAAATGAATGAATTTTTGTGCAAAAGGCTTCAAGTGCTTATCGCTAAAGTCAGCCGTTCTTTGAAGCAGCGGCATCAGCCATGGGCTAACGCGCGAAAACAACTTGTTTGCAAGCGGGAGAGCAAGATTTTTTGCGCGACTTGCTAAGGGCAAGAAACGGGAGACCGAACAATTCCACGTTATTTTCATCTTATCCTTCGGCATCTAGCCCCCCTGAAGACGAAGGAGGGAGGCGTATCGGCCGCCGGATTTTGCTAACTCTTCATGTTTGCCGTCTTCGACGATGCGGCCTTTTTCGATGGTGATAATGCGATCACATTTGCGCACCGAAGAAAGCCGGTGCGCGATAATGATCACCGTGCGGCCTTTGACGATCTGGCGCATGTTTTCTTGAATGATGCGTTCGCTTTCGTAATCGAGAGCGCTCGTCGCTTCGTCAAAAATCAGAATGCGCGGATTGGTAATCAGCGCGCGCGCGATAGCGATGCGTTGACGTTGCCCGCCGGAAAGACTGGCTCCGCGTTCGCCAACCATCGTGTCGTAGCCTTGAGGCAATTCGAGGATAAAATCATGCGCCCCGGCGAGCTGCGCGGCCTGTATGACTTGTTCTATGGGCAATCCGGGATCGGCCAGCGCGATATTTTCACGAATGGTGCGGTTAAAGAGGACGTTTTCCTGAAGGACGACGCCAACCTGCCGCCTGAGCCAACTCACATCGATCATCGCCAGATCAACGCCATCGATTAACAAGCGGCCGGTTTCAGGAACGTAAAGACGTTGCACTAGCTTGGACAACGTGGACTTTCCTGACCCCGAAGGGCCGACAATGCCGATAACCTGACCGGCCGGGATGGTTATATTCACGTCATGAAGAACCGCAGGGCCATCAAGGCGATACCTGAAAGTGACGTGTTCAAAGGCAATTGAGCCTTTGATAGCGGGAAGAGCGGTGCGGCCCGGCGTAAATGTGGGCTCGGGTGCGGAGTTCAAAATGTCGCCCAAACGCGCAACGGAAAGGCGAGCCTGATGGAAATCCTGCCAAATCTGGGCAAGGCGCAAGACAGGCTGAACGACGTGGCTGGATAGCATATTGAAGGCAACAAGCTCGCCGACGGTTAAGTCGCCACTGATAACAGCCCTGGCTCCGAAAAAGAGAATGGCGGCGGTCACGAATTTGCTTATCAGTTGCACACCCTGGCTTGCCCAATTTCCGAGGTTGAGCACCCGGAAGCTGGCTTTAACATAGCCGGACAGTTGCTCTTCCCAGCGCCGCTGCATTTGGGGCTCAACGGCCATAGCTTTTAGCGTTTCTATGCCGTTGATGCTTTCGACGAGGAAAGATTGGTTTTCCGCGCCCCGGTTGAATTTCTCATCAAGGCGTTGGCGAAAGGCGGGGGTCACCCCTACGGAAATTGCAATGAAGAAGGGAAACGAGGTAATGACAATGAACGTCAAGGACACGGAATAATAAGCCATCACGATCAGAAAAATGAAAGTGAAGAAGAGATCGATAACAAGCGTGAGCGCCGAGCTGGTCAGAAAGCTGCGGATGTTTTCCAATTCGCGCACGCGTGCAACGCTGTCTCCCGTTCGGCGCGCCTCGAAATAGGCAATGGGTAATGCGACCAGATGCCGGAACAAGCGCGCACCAAGTTCGACATCGATGCGGTTCGTGGTGTGAGAGAAGATATAAGTGCGGAGGGAAGTCAGAAGCGATTCAAAAACAGAAACCGTCACAAGGCCAAAAATCAGAACATTGAGGGTCGAGAGGCCGCGATGCACAAGGACTTTGTCGATCACGACCTGAAAGAAAAGCGGCGACATCAGCGCAAACAATTGCAGGAAAAACGAAGCGATCAAAACCTCGCCGAGCAGACGGCGGTATTTGTGCAGGGCTTGCAGAAACCATGTGACGTCGAAACGCCGCACAAGGTTGCCCAAGTTGGCGCGGCGCGTCATCAGAACGAGGCTGCCGTTCCATTTTTCCTCGAACTCGGCGCGTTTCAGGATTTGCGGGCGGCCCAGCGCCGGATCATGGATGAGGGCTGTGTCTTCCGTTACCTTGCCGAGAATGATAAAAGTGCCATCATGAAGACAGGCAATGCAAGGAAGCGCCGTTTTTGCCAGTCGGCTCCAATCGCTGGTAATAATGCGCGCCTTGAGTTGAAGTTGCTTGGCGCAGCGCAGCATTTCCGTCGCATCCACCTGCGCGCCGCCCAACTGATGCTGTAGCTGATGCGGATCAATCGGCACGCTGAGATACCGCGCCAGGAGAACGAACGTCATCAGTCCGTTATCGATAGGCGTTGCCGGTGAGGGTTGGTCTGGCTGTGGGTTCTTGTTCTTGGCGTCCACGCGATTCACCGTTCTTCCACGTTGCCTAAACCGGCCCATTTGCCGCGAACCTCATCGTAATGCTTGACGGGATCGTAAGCGTTGACGGGAAGGTGCATTGCTTCCGCCGTCAGTTCGCCAATGGCGGATTTTATTTGAAGAATGGCCAAGGCTTCATCGTGCTCGGCCTTTGCGAGATTCAGTTTTGCATCAAGCAACTCTTGCTCGGCGTTCAGAACATCGAGCGTTGTGCGGGTGCCGACTTTTGCTTCCTCCCGCACACCGACAAGAGCGTCTGCGGTTGCCGCGACAACTTCTTTCCTTCCGGCTATCGCATTGCGAGCCGTCATTAACGACTGCCAGGAATTTGAAGCTCCTTCACGCGCCCTGCTGCGGGCATTCTCAAGTTCAAGGCGGCGTTGTGTTGTCGTTTGCTGAGCGGCTCGCGCTTTGGAATAGTCCGTACCGGCGCGATATAAAGGTATGGTGACGCGAGCCAGAATGGTAGCTGAATCCTGCCGGTCTGGAACCGTCGAGCTTTGCTGCCAGCCGCGAGAGCCACTGCCGACGATGCTGACTTCGGGCAACAGGCTGCCTTCGGCGGCGGTTATATCAGCGCGGGCGGCATCGGTGCTGTAGGTTGCGGCTAGCACGCTGGGATTTTTATGCAGGGATAGAGTCACGGCTTCGTCCTGCGTTTTGGGCTGCTCCAGAGTCAGTTTTGGTTGTTCCAATGTTCCCGGCATGTCGCCGATCAGGCGAGAGAAGGTCGTTCTCTGGTTGGAAAGGTCGCCCTCGGCCTGAAGCCGGGAAACCATGGCAGACTTAAGGCGCGATTCCGCCTGGCTAACGTCGGTTTTTTTCAACTCGCCAACCCTGAAGCGGTCTTTCGTAGCATTAAGCTGTTTTTGCAGGACTTCTTCGTTGTTGCGGTTGATGGTCAGAACGGCCTGCGCCTGAACGACGTCCAGAAAAGCCTTTCCGGAATCCAGCAATAACTGTTGTTCCGCGTCTTGAAGGGCGGCGCGTTGGGCTTTCACGGTTGCATCGGCGGAACGGACGCCCGCCACGGTTCGAAACCCGCGAAAAACAGGCTGTGTCACGTTGATGCCCACATCGCGCGGATCGAGGCTGGTCGAGCCAGAGAAAGGCCCGTTCCCGGAAATGTTGTTGGTGGATTTTCCGGCTTCCGCCGTTGCGTCAACGGTTGGACGATAGCCGCTCAAAGCTTGTGAGACTTGTTCATCGGCGGCGCGAAGCTTGGCGCGCTCTGCTTGTAGGGCGGGGTTGTTTTGATAGGCTGTCGCCAATGCCTGTTCGAGAGATTGCGATTCAGCAAAGACGGGACGGGGGAAAGACAGAAATAAAACTGCCGCAAGGCCGGTTAGAAAAATGTGCCGCTTCATTTGTTGGGCGTCCGGAACGAGGGGAACCGTTGACGGCTCAATACACTAAGTTAGCGGGGTGTTGCAATAACGCGATCAGGCGAAAAACGCTCGGCTATTCTTAGCCCGATTAATTGTTCCACAAGGCGGGCTCGTGGAACATATTTGCGGAGGGATGCATAACATCGTATGAACACAATAAAACAGCCGTTGACTTTCATTTTGGGCCGTATTAAGTGAATCGCGTCCCACCTTGAGAAAACCGAATCTGACGTCAGTGGTTTGAATCTGTCCCTTCAGCCCCCCTTACCGGGAAGTTCAATCGGTGACCATCGCTCGAAACAATCAAAGACTTGCAGACTCTGCCAGAAAATGGCTCAGTTTAAGGGGTGAACGTCGTAAGGCCCACGGCCTACGGACAGGCTTAAAAGAGGCATCAAATGAGCAATGATGATAGTTTGAGACGTAAGAACCGAAAGCCATTAATCCTTGTCTTTATTGGCCTATGTTTTTTAATTTTTTATAATTTTGGCTTCATTCTTACAAACTTGTACGATCTATCCAGCCAAAAAATTATCAAGCGCTCAGCGCTTCGTGATGACATTAAAGTTGGAGAGATAGTCCCCCTTAAAAAACTGAACCCCAATTTGGCGGGAACTGTATGCATTTTATATCCGTACGGTCGTAAATTAAATTCTGTTCCCGATGACATTATGTCAAAGGTAAATCCTTTCTTGGAAAGTGAAAACGTCGCGTTCGGTGAAGGTGAGTGGGCATTTATTTTTATAAACAATGATAAAATAGATTTAGCTCATTATAACATATATAAAGATCTTACTATCCTAAACCCTAAACCTCTTAAAAATTTGCAAGAAATAATTCCAACAAATTTTGAGCCGGCAGACTGTGTGGAAATTGAACATGCCGGCCTTGCTAAAGTCTTTGTCTTCGGTAGATCTTCACTCATGTTAGGGAGGATAAAATGAGCAGTCTTCAGGAACTCCTTAATAAATTTCAGTTCCTTACTAATGCGGCCACGGCAGCAGCAGATGCGCTGGGTATGCCTCCAGGTTCAGGAGTAGATGATGCTAGGGATGCTTTCCGTCATGCATACATTAGTGCAGAAACGACTCGTTTATTCGGTTCTGATGCTGCCAGAATTCTTGGAGACCTAAATGAACTGAAAGCGGATCTTGCAGGGACCCAATCGGCTGCTGCTAAAAATATGGATTTGTTTAATAATGAGGTGGGGAGAGCTCTAGGAGATGTTTCAACTTCTGCGGAAGATTCTGCACAAAGAGCATTTGACGCTTTTAATAATGGCGGTTTAATCACCGATCTATCTGACGGTCGTCAAAGCAGCGGGAGTTTATTAGATCAGTTGTTGGCGCAGTTCTCTGACAATATGGCCGGGTTAATGGGGGCTATTTCGGGAGCCCTTGGGCCACTAGGGGCCTGTTTGCCTCCCGGAAATCCTTTCCCTTCCGGAGAAGGGCAATCATCAGGTGCGTGTGCGGGCGCAATTGCTGGGTTGTTTGGTCGCAGCCTTATCGATCCCATCGTATTCGATCTTAGCGGAAATGGTATTGAACTCACCTCGCTCGCAAACTCGAACGCCTATTTCGACCTGAACAACGACAGTTTTGCTGATCATACCGGCTGGGTAGGTCCCCAAACGGGGTTGTTGGTTCAGGACAACAATAGTAACGGCGTTGTCGATAACATTACCGAACTCTTCGGGAACAGTTCAACAGACGGCTTTACAGCGATGAAGGCGCTCGACGGCAACAGTGACAATGTTCTTGATTCGAACGACGCCGGTTTTTCGGGCCTTAAAATATGGACCGATACTGATGGTGACGGAACGACTGATTCCGGCGAGTTGCATACGCTTGCCGAGCTCAACATTGCTTCAATTAGCCTTAACTCGAGCGTGGTTGACGAAACAGTCAACGGCAATCTCATCGGTGCGGTCGCCACTTTTACTCGTACCGACCAGTCGACTGGGCAAGTGGCTGAGGCCTATTTCGACAACAGTCAGATGGATTCTCAATACACAGGAGAATATGAAATTGACCCACAGGTCCTTTTTTTACCTAATATGCGCGGTTATGGGACGCTTCCCGATCTCTTTATTGCTATGAGCCAGGATTCGACGTTATTGCAAATGGTGCAGGACTTGTCGGACGATTCCATTGAGGATGGGGCAGATTTTGATGAGCAAGTCAAAAATATCATTTATCGTTGGGCGGGCGTTGATGAAGTTTCTTCCGATAGCCGGGGTATATATGTAAATGCGCAGAATCTAGGTGTATTGGAGAAATTTGTCGGTCAGGATTATTTGGATCAACATAATTCCGCAGACCCGCAAACTTCTGTACAGGGTGGAAATCTTGCAAAAGCATGGGATAGCCTCTTTGCGGCAATAAAAATTCGACTGCTTGTACAAGGGCCATTGGCATCTTTTCTTCCTGATGTCGGTTTTGATAGCGACACTGATGGTTTAGTGGGGAGCGCGGATTTTTCCTCTCTTGTTGAATCTATAGGTGAAGCGTCTCCCGAAAGCCAGGCTCAGGCGATCAAATATTGGACAGGCATCGTTCCGCTTATCGATGGTCTTGCACAAGAACTTGGCGTGTCGAGCGAAGAATACGATGAGGATTTAGAAGCCGCTTTTTCTGAAGCGAATTCGCTGGTGAATCTACCAATTACTCTTGATGAAATACGCAATAACGGCGTTTTCCTCGGAGGCGATGGCTATGATATTCTTACCTCAACCGGCAATGGGCCGCATTATTTCGATGGCATGGGGGGAGATGACAAGCTGACTGGCGATGCCGGAGACAATATCTATGTCTTTGGCCGTGGGTATGGTCACGATCTCATTAACAACATACACCTCGGCAGTGGGCAGTCTGTTCTCAAATTCAACACTGATACTGCACCTGAAGACGTCATTGTAACGCGCTCCGGCGATGATCTGATCCTCTCCATTGCAAGCACATCGGATCAAGTGACAGTGCAAGCGTTTTTCTCAAGCAGTTATTGCCATTTGGCGGCGGTTCAGTTTTCAGATGAAACATCTTGGGATTATCAAGCCCTACTTACCATTGTCACAACCGGAACGTCCGGTGATGACACGCTTCTCGGCGACGGAGGCGATAATACGCTTGATGGCGGGGCAGGAAATGATGCCCTCACTGGAAATGGCGGCAATGACATATACTACTTCGGTCGTGGCTACGGTCAGGATACGATAAACAACGTCCACACTGACAATGGCCAGTCGGTTTTGAGGTTTAACTCCGATGTTGCTCCGGCTGACGTTGTTGTGTCTCGTCACAATGACGACTTAGTGTTAACGATAAGCGGCACAACGGACAAGGTTACTGTTTTGGGCTATTTCAGCTCGCCCAACCTTCGAGTGTCGGCCGTTCAGTTCAGTGACAACACGTCTTGGGACTACCAAACGCTTTTCGCACTCGTGTTAACCGGAACAAGCGGCAATGACATCTTGGTTGGTGATAGCAGCGACAATACGCTGGATGGCGGGGCGGGGAATGACACCTTGACAGGTAATGGCGGTAACGACACCTATGTCTTCGGTCGTGGTTATGGACACGATACCGTCAACAATTACCACACGGATGCTGGCGTATCTGTATTACAGTTCAAGTCCGATACGGCTCCTGGCGATGTGTTGCTTTCCCGCTCTGGCGATGATCTGACCCTGTCTATTGCCGGGACAACAGACAGCGTGACGGTGCAGAATTATTTTTACTTAAGCTCATGCCGTGTAAATACCATTCAGTTCACGGGCGGCACATCTTGGGACTATGCGGCTGTGTGTGCGAAATTCCTTACGGGAACGGCCGGGAACGACACGCTTTCTGGAACCAGCGGCAACAATACTTTGGATGGACTGGCTGGCAACGATACGCTTACCGGGAATGGAGGCAATGACACTTATGTCTTTGGTCGCGGCTATGGCCAAGACACCATCAACAACACGCATACAGGCAATGGCCAATCCGTGTTGGTCTTCAATTCCGATACGGCTCCGGCAGATGTGGTTGTGACGCGTTCTGGCTATCATCTTGTTATTGCAATTGCCGGGACGAGCGATCAGGTGACAGTGCAGAACTATTTCTATGGCTCGTCCTACAATCTTGCTGCCGTTCAATTCTCGGATGGAACTTCCTGGAATTATCAAACGGTTATAGGGATAGTTACAACCGGAACACCGGGCAATGACACGCTTATCGGCACGGCTGGCATTGAAGTGCTCGATGGCGGGGCTGGCAATGATACTCTTAAAGGGGACGGCGGAAACGATACTTACATTTACGGCCGCAGTTACGGACAGGACACGATTCAAGCTATTCATACGAGCGGCCAGCCGATTCTGAACTTCAATTCAGATCTCGCTCCTGCGGACATGCTGCTGACCAAAACAACCAACAGTGATTTGGTGATGACGGTGGCGGGGACAACGGACAAAGTCACGCTCCAGTCGTACTTCTATGGCAGCTATTACCAGGTGGCGTCGATTAATTTCGACGGAGGAACGTCCTGGACGCCTCAGAACATTTCGGCATTCTATTTGGGCACAACCAGCAATAACACGCTCACTGGAAACAGTTCGGATAATACCTTCTATAGCAGTCCCGGAACGGACACGATGGTAGGAAATGGAGGCTATGATACCTACAAGATAGGATCGAACGTAGGTTCAACCACCATTAACAATCTGGCGTCTGACGGGGTGCAAACGGCGCGCGGCAAGGTCGATTTCTCGTCCGATCTGAATTTCGAAAGCCTCTGGTTCCAGCAAAACGGCAATGACCTGAAGATTACTGAGTTGGGTACGACGGAGGCAATCACGGTTTCAGGATGGTTCGGAGCCAATGAGCGAGCCAAGGTGGAAAGCTTCAACACATCGGATGGCTATCACCTGGATAGCCAAGTATCCCAGCTCGTCTCGGCCATGGCCACCTACGCGGCAAACAATCCAGGCTTCAATCCAACGACGACGCAAATGCCGACCGATTCAACTTTGCAAACAGCAATTGCTGCGGCTTGGCATCAGTAAACTGTTTGGCTATTAGAATCCCCCGCATCGCTTTGGATGCTATGCGGGGATTATCGCATGGTTATTGTTCCGCTCACGAAATTTGCGCATTAATGAATGCCTCACGGAATCGCTGGCGTTTTCGCTTGCAAGCTAACCATACCGATGCGGTTCAGTGGTTTTCTTTTAGGGCATGGGGCACCGGGGCTAAATTAGTGTCCATCAAGCCACCAGCTTAATTTCATTTCTGAGAACATTCATCTCCGCCACTCCTGAATGTTGTGCAAGGAATGAACTGAGGTTCGAAATATTCGAACAATTGTGTCCTTAAATGGTTATCAGGGACGAGTTCCAGCAAAAATTTGGCAAAAAGCAGGAAAACCAGGTTTTGGTTGACAGCAGGTTCATCCTGAAAACGACAAGCATGATGCGCCGCCATAAAATCGTGCCACGCAGTATCGGCTGCCTGCAGCCGCTGTGCGAGAATAGGTGTGGGATTGAGCGAAGTTTGAGGGCGAGGTTTTTCCGCAGAATAAGTCATGACGCTTCTGTCCTTATATCGGTTGAATTTCCGGTTAAGTGACAGAAGCCGCGACTGAAGTTTTTGCGGCGATTGGGCTTGTGAAGGGCGCTGTCTCACTTCATCAAGCGCGCGATCATCATACAAAATGCGACTGGTTTTTGCAACGGTCATCTTCTCGTTTGAGCGTTTTTGCATGCCATGCGGCGCAATAATTATCTCACATTAACTATCCCACCCCGCAACTTTCTTGATGATGGATCGACATAAGCAGCGGCCAAAATAATTTTTTGATAAACAGCATTTTCTTGTTGAAACAGACATAGGTTTAAAATACTATGCCACTCGCGTTATACACGAGCGCTAAGAACTTATCGAAACCGATAACTTTGCCGTCTATACCGCCCGCTGCTTAGGCAGCCTTTGTCACTTAGCCGAAAATGCAACAACTCTTTTGGTGAAAGCCATGACAAGGGCCGCTCTTTCTGTACTCGATCCACTCAATCAAAAACCCTATAGCATCATCCGTTCGGCAATTGCTTGCGCGCGACCGGCATATCCCGAAGACGTTTCGCGGGAGGTAAAATGCCGGATAGCCCGAAAGATTTGGAAGGAAAGCTCGCCTGTCGCGGGTACTCCCATCGAACTCTATCTGGCAACGCTCGGGGTAAAACCTTCGGATGACTTGAACAACGTCGTTCGCGCCCATCAAGCCGTGTTGCACGAACCCACAGGCGTTTATTATCCCACGCTCGTGGCCGCCGTTCGCGACATCAACGGGAAGTTCATGGGCATTCTCCGCACCTATCTGCGGCCGGAAGGCGGCTACTGGGTTCATGCGCAAAAGCCCCGCATGTTGGGCGATTGCTTTGGCTCGTTCGTCCAGCTCGACAAGCCTTTCGGCTATCGCATGGCTCTGGCCTCGACGCTTGAAACCGCCTTGATCGTCCATCAGGCCTGTCCCGAGCTTGCCGTCTGGTCGAGCATGTCGCGCGGGAATATGAAGGCGCACATTCCTCAAACGGTCAAGGAAATCATCTTCTGCATTGATGACGACGAATGCGATCCGAATAACGCCCGGAGGATCGTCAATGACGCGATCCGCGCGCACGAAGGACGCGGCCAGCACATAAAAATAGCTCATCCTCCCATCGGATGGCGTTGCCAGGATATGCAACCGGCAGAGTAGACCTTGAATGTCCTCGACCTGTTTTCAGGGATCGGGGGATTCAGCTACGGCCTTGAATCCTGCGGAATGCGTACAGTCGCCTTCTGTGAAATCGATCCCTACGCCCGAGCCGTGC
>JAQUPC010000024.1 GCA_028716765.1 Alphaproteobacteria bacterium
GAAGTTCCGCGACATGATCACGTTTCGCGACCGGCGCGCCGCGGAACTGGGGCTGGATTTATTGGTCCATATCAATGAAGAAGGGGAGCGTCAGGGCATCGGGCCGCTTTCCCACGGCTCGGCCGTTCACACCGACGTCATGAAGACCCAGGCGCTCAGGCAGGCGCTGGATAGGTATGGATTCGACGCGGCGCTGGGCGGGGCGCGGCGCGACGAGGAAAAAAGCCGCGCCAAGGAAAGAATTTTCTCGTTCCGCTCTGCCGGGCACAGGTGGGAGCCCCGGAACCAGCGCCCGGAGCTGTGGAGAATTTATAACGGGCGCATCCGTCCCGGCGAAAGCGTCCGGGTTTTCCCCCTCTCCAACTGGACCGAACTCGACATCTGGCTCTACATTCTGAAAGAAAGCATACCCGTCGTTCCGTTGTATTTTGCGGCGCGCCGGCCCGTCGTGCAACGCGGCGGCGCATTGATTATGGCCGACGATGAGCGGCTGGCGCTTGCCCCCGGCGAGAGGATTGAGCAGAAGATGGTCAGGTTTCGGACTTTGGGCTGTTATCCGTTGACCGGGGCGATCGAGAGCGAGGCGGCGACCGTCGAGGATATCGTCGCCGAAATGCTGGTCACGCGTTCTTCCGAACGTCAGGGAAGGCTGATTGATCAGGATCAGCCGGCGGCGATGGAAATGAAAAAGCGCGAAGGGTATTTCTGATGGCTGAACCCGCACGAGCCGAGACGGCAACGGAAAGCGCTTCTTCCTGTCTGCTCCGCCACGAGCAAAAGGGCATGCTGCGCTTTCTGACCTGCGGCAGCGTGGACGACGGCAAGAGCACGCTTATCGGCCGTCTCCTTTACGACAGCAAGGCGCTTTTCGACGATCAAATGGCGGCTCTTGAACAGGATTCGCGCCGGTTCGGCACCACAGGCGAGGGCGCGCCGGATTTCGCGTTGCTGGTTGACGGCCTTCAGGCCGAGCGCGAACAAGGGATCACCATCGACGTCGCTTACCGCTTTTTTGCTACGGAACGGCGCGCTTTTATTATCGCCGACACGCCCGGACATGAACAATACACGCGCAACACGGCCACGGGCGCTTCGACCGCCGATGCCGCCGTTTTGCTCGTCGACGCGCGCAAGGGGCTTCTGCCTCAAACCATGCGGCATTCGGTGATCGTCAACCTTATGGGAATCCGGCATCTGGTGCTGGCCGTCAACAAGATGGATCTTGTCGGATGGAACCAGGCCGCTTTCGATTTCATCGCTTCGGACTACAAATATTTTGTTGGCCAGCTGGGCGTTTTAGACGTCACGTGCATTCCCGTTTCTGCGTTGACCGGCGACAACATCGTCAACGCGTCGAAGGCGATGCCGTGGTATTCCGGGCCCTCCTTGCTGGAGCATCTGGAATCCGTAGATACCGGCGGGCAAAGCGGTGAAACCGGCCTCCGCTTTCCGGTGCAGTGGGTTTGCCGTCCCAATCAGGATTTCAGGGGTTATGCGGGAACGGTCGCCGCAGGGGCGGTTCGTCCCGGCGATGCCGTCGCCATCCTTCCGTCAGGCCGCCAGACCCGGATCGCCAATATCGTCACGATGGACGGGAACCGGGAAGAAGCCGGGACGGGCGAGGCGGTTACGCTGACTCTGGAGGATGAAGTCGACGTCGCGCGCGGCGACGTTATCGCCGCCGCCAACGATCGTCCCGAAGTCGCCGACCAGTTTGCCGCGCATGTTGTCTGGATGAGCAACCAGCCTTTGCTTCCGGGCCGGACGTATCAATTGCAGGCAGGCACCGTTACGGCGGGGGCTCAGGTCACCGGATTGAAATACCGTCTGGACGTCAACAGCCTGGAACAGGTTGCCTCCAGGCACCTCGATCTCAACGATATCGGAATGTGCAACCTCGCGCTCGATCGCCCCATTCCTTTCGATCCTTACAAAAAAAACCGGACTATGGGCGGTTTTATCCTGATCGACCGCATCAGCAACGAAACGGTGGCGTGCGGGATGATCGAGCATGCCTTGCGCCGCGCCTCGAACATTCATCCGCACCACATGGACGTGGACAAGACGGCAAGAGCGGCCTTGAAGGGCCAGAGACCTTGCACCCTGTGGTTTACAGGCCTTTCGGGCGCGGGGAAATCGACTATCGCTAATTTGCTGGAGCAGCGGCTGCATGCCGCCGGGCGGCATACCTACGTCCTCGACGGCGACAATCTTCGCGGCGGCTTGAACAGGAATCTCGGCTTCACGGCCGAAGACCGCGTCGAAAATATCCGGCGAGTCGCCGAATGCGCGAAGCTGTTCGTGGATTCGGGGCTGATCGTTCTTGTCGCGCTCATCTCGCCGTTTCGCGCGGAAAGGGAAATGGCGCGGAGCCTGTTCGACGAAGGCGAGTTCATGGAAATTTTTATCGATACGCCCATGTCCGTATGCGAGGACCGGGATCCCAAAGGCCTTTACCGCAAGGCGCGCGCCGGATTGATACCGAATTTTACGGGCATAGGGGCCATGTACGAGTGTCCCGAGACGCCTGACGTTATGATCGACGCCTCGGCGATGAATCCCGAAGAGGCGGTGGAAAAACTGCTGGCGGAATTAAACCGGCGCGGCGTGATCTGAAGAAGGCAATTCTTCCGTTCAATCGCCGGGTAATCGCAGTAAGCGCTTGAAAAACCCAAGTTGTCATATATTTCAATCGTTTGCCCGCGAATCGATTTGCTTCGCCCTATACGTCTGCAAAATGCGCACTAACATGCCGATGGCAATCATGATAACCATGGAATCGGGCTTTCCGTTTGAACAAACCTAGCTTTTCGGGCTTTTGCACATGATGTTCCGCCGCTTCCTTGTGTCTGCTTTAGTTGTTTTCCTGTTGCCGCCGGCAAGCATGGCGGCGGGAATTGCGGCGGCCGTTCAAACGCCGGAACGTTTGGTGAAAGCCGGATGGTTCCAGGCAGCGCCGGACGAACCACAAGCAGCTGCCGACAACAAGCCTGCAACCGGACCGGAGACCGGACAGGCGCCTGTCGTTGTTTCCATCGCGCCGCACCGGGCCGTTTATAAAATGGCGCTGGCGTCCGTGAAAAACGGCAGCAACATAACGGGCGTGACCGGCAGGATGCTGTTTGAATGGGCGGACGATTGCGAAGGCTGGGCCGTGCAACAACGCCTGCAACTGCATTTCAATTATGCCGAAGGCGACGAAGCCGACGTCAATAGTACGGTTCTCAGCTGGGAAGCCAAGAACGGCAAGCGGTACAACTTCAATGTGCGCCGCAAGACGAACGGCAAGGAAATAGAAAGCTATCGCGGCCGGGCCTTGATGGGTGAGCAGGACGGAAGCGCAAAATACTCCATTCCCAAGGACAAGAAGGATGTGGTGCTCGCGCAAGGCACGCTGTTTCCCTCGGCGCACACCGAACTTATTCTTGAAAAGGCGGCGGCCGGCGAAATGCTTTTCACGCGCCGCGTGTTCGACGGCTCGGACGAGGAAGGCCAGGCCGACGTGAGCGCTTTTATGGGCGCGAGGCGCGATCATTCGCCGGCGGCGGAGGCGAATCCCGAATTGAAAGACAATCCATTGCTGGCCAAACCGGCATGGCCCGTGCGCCTCGCTTTTTATAAGCCCGATACCGAAACCGGCGAGCCCGACTATGAAATGAACGTTGAGTTGCAATCCAACGGCATCGCCCGTTCGATGCTGATCGACTATGGCGATTTTGCCGTTTCCGGCGTTTTGAACAATCTGGAAGCCCTGCCGGTCTCCAGTTGCAAGCATTAGGGCAAAGGCGTCATGCGCATACTTGGTCTTGACGCTGCCGGGCATGCTTGCGCCGCCTGCGTTTGGGAGGATGGCAAGGTTCTGGCGGTTGCCGAAGAAAAAATGGAGCGTGGGCAGGATGCCCGCCTCGTGCCTCTCGTGCTGGAGGTTATGGGCAAGGCGGGAACGGATTTCCCCCAACTCGATCGTTTTGCGGTGACGCGCGGCCCCGGCAGCTTTACGGGCCTCCGTATCGGTTTGGCGGCGGCGCGTGGCTTTGGCCTCGCCTCTGAGAAGCCTGTTATAGGCGTAGACCGCTTTTCCATTTACCGGGAGCAGTTCATCAATAATCCCTCCCCCCTTGAGGGGGCGGAATCATTGACCCCTCCCCGAAATCGCTGCGCAATTTCGACCCTCCCGCAAGGGGAGGGTGATTTTGGGCAAGATCTGCTGGTTGTGTTGGACTCCAAGCGGATTGAATTGTTTTGCCGCCTGTATCCAGCAGAGGGGGCGCCGCATGAAGCCGGGATGATGACGCCGGAAGAGATCGCGGCTTTGATGCGCGAGCGCGCGCATTTGGCAATTTGCGGCGACGCCAACGATCTTTTGCGTCCGGCCCTGCCGGAATCCGCCGTTTATCTTGATGCAGCCGCACCCGAGGTTGTCACCTGCGCGGCGCTGGCGGCGCTTGCCGACCCGCAGGATCCCGCCTTTCTTCCAAGGCCGCTTTACCTGCGCGCGCCGGATGTTACATTGAAGAAGCAATAAACTGGTTCGTTCCTATGAGCGCTGACGCTGCCAATCCATCAATCGTCGCGATCCAGCCCGCCGCTCTGGACCTGGCGCCTGCGCTGGCGGCGATTCACGCCGAATGCTTCGGCCCCGCTTGCTGGAGCGTGGATCAGATGCGGGGAAGCCTGCGATTGGTAACGACGCAAGGCTGGCTCGCGAAGGTGGAAGAAGAGCCGGCAGGGTTTCTGCTATGCCAGAGGAGCGGCGGCGAGTCCGAAATCCTGACTTTTTGCGTGCGCCCGAAGCTTCGCGGAAATGGCCTCGGCGAAAGGTTGCTTCGCGTTATGCTTAATGCCTTGCCCCCCGGCGGCGCTTCGCACCTCGAAGTCGCCGCCGATAACGATGCTGCGCGGCGGCTTTACGAAAAGTGCGGATACGTCGAGGTTAACACGCGCAAGGGCTATTACAGGCGGGAAACGGGGCTGATCGACGCCGTGTGCTATCGTTTTGAGACGGCGAAAAAGCCCGCCGATTTGCCAGCGTAACGCGGGCGTGTTAGGAAAACGCGCGTTCATAAAATCGCGAAGGACCCATGCCGAACCTTGATTTCGAAAAACCCGTGGCCGAACTGGAAGGCAAGATCGAAGAGTTGCGTCATTTGTCGGATGGCGGCCGCGTCAACATCGCCGAGGAAGTCGGCCGCTTGCAGGACAAGGTCGAGCGCCAGCTGCGCCACATATACGGAAAGCTTACGCCCGCGCAGAAAGTTCAGGTGGCGCGCCATCCCGACAGGCCGCACGGGCTCGATTACATTCGTGAGCTCTTTACCGATTTCACGCCGCTCGCGGGCGACCGCTGTTTCGCCGACGATCAGGCCATTATCGGCGGCCTTGGACGTTTGAGCGGGCAGGCCTGCGTCGTCATCGCGCAGGAGCGCGGCCACGACACCGACAGCCGCATCAAGCACAACTTCGGCATGGCCAAGCCCGAAGGCTACCGCAAGGCCCAGCGCCTGATGCAACTCGCCGCCCGGTTCGAATTGCCGGTCATAACGCTTGTGGATACGGCGGGCGCGTTTCCGGGCGTCGAAGCCGAAGCGCGCGGCCAGGCCGAGGCCATCGCGCGATCCATCGAAACATGCCTGTCGATCAACGTGCCGCTCGTGACGTGCGTGATCGGCGAAGGCGGCTCCGGCGGCGCGATCGCGCTGGCGGCGGGCGACCGCGTTCTGATGCTCGAGCACGCGATCTATTCCGTCATTTCGCCTGAGGGGTGCGCCTCGATCCTGTGGCGCAGCGCTTCGCACGCGGCCGATGCGGCGGCGGCGCTCAAGCTTACGGCGCAAGACCTTTTGCAGCTCGGCGTGATCGATCGCATCATCGCGGAGCCCCTCGGCGGCGCGCACCGCAAGCCGGACGAGGCCATACAGGCCGTCGGCGCGGCGCTTGGCCAAAACATCGCCGAATTGACGAAACTCGACGCCCGTACGCTTCTTAAACAGCGCAAGGAAAAGTTCCTTGAGATGGGCCGCAAGGGCGGCTTGTCATAAAGCCGCTACCGCTTCCGTATCATTTTACCGGCCGGGAAATGGGTAAAAAATGACGGGCAGCCGTCCTGAAAACGAATTTCCGCTGAACCGGTTTGGCTATCCGGCCATTACCTATAACGATGCCGCCGGGGACGAAGCGCGGCCATTCTTTCCGCCGCTGAACCATAACATCAAGGCCGACGTTGCCATCATCGGCGGCGGCCATGTTGGTCTTTCGACGGCCTTGTATCTCGCCGGGCTGGCAAAAACCGCCGGGAAGGAAATCCGCATTGTTCTCGTCGACGCGGGGCGCATCGGGGCCGGACCGTCGGGAAAAAGCGCGGGTCATATAAGCGGCTTGCAGGCTGAGGATTCCGATGTGATCGCCCATTGCGGCAAAGCCCTGGGCGAAAAGCTGATTGCCGCCGCAGCCAAGGGTCCTGCGCTTGTCCGCGACATCGCCGGCAAGTACGGTATCCCTTGCGATTTGAGAAACGGCTACATGTCTATCGACAACCGCAACGGGCAGGAAATCATCGTCGATGGGGTGCTTGGCGGGATCGACCCCTATCCTTTTGTGCTGGGACAGGCTAAGGCGGCGCGCGGACTGGGCGTCGAAATATACGAGAATACAAAGGCGTCGGCCTTGCGGGAAGAAAACGGCGGATGCGCCGTCCTTACGCCGAACGGAACCATCAGCGCTTCCTGCGCCGTGGGGGCCGGGGCGCACCTGATGGGCGAGACCATCAAAGCTTTTGAGCCGCTGCGCAGGAAAACGATTGAATTCCTCGTGTCCACCATCATCACGCCGCCGTTGCCGGAAAGCGTGTTGCAGGCCGTTATGCCGGGGAACGCGGAAACCCGCTTTCCCTTCAGCAACGAAAACCGGGACGTCGCCTTCGGCAGCATCGACAGGGCAGGCCGCATCGTGTTCGGCGCGGGCGCAAGCGTCGGCATGCCGAACGTGGCCGCGATCGAAGCGAAACTTCACGGACTTTTTCCGCGTCTTCGCGAAAGTTATTTTCAGGCGGCGGGCCAGCCCCTGGAATGCAGGCCTTTCGTGGAAGGCGAAAAACTTGATTTCACGGCGGAACTGTTGCCCGACGTTGGCGTGATCGGCGCAGGGAACCGGGTGTTTTACGCGCATGCGCTCGGCGGGCACGGCGTCGCCACCGGAACCTTGCTGGGCAAGGCCATTGCGGAAAAGATTTGGGGGGGCATGACCAAAAACCCGGCGTTGGGAGAAACGCTCGATCTGTTTGCATCGGTCAAGCATTTCCGTATGCCGTCCTCGAAGCCTCTTCGATGGCTTGCGGGGGCGATCAGCCTTTGCCTGTCCCGGCATGAAACCGCCGATCGCCTTTTTTTGCGCCCGTCGATAAGGTTTTTGGCGCGGCTGTTTCCCGTTCTGCAAATTTAAGCGCCGCGCGAACCGCGTGTGTGTGCCGCGCCCGCATGCCGATGCCTGCAGGCTTGCTTAAAACCACTTCGTCGCCGGGTCGAGGGGCGGGCCGGGCGGGGCGGCCAGAGCCGCAAACATCCCGTCGATGTCTTTCACGACCGTAAAAGAACGCGCGTTGTCGGGGATGATAAAGCCGTGCGTTTCCATATGGCCGATGAGATCAAGAAGCGGCGTCCAGAATCCGTTATAATTAAAAACGATAATCGGCTTGTTGTGCAGGCCGAGCTGTTTCCATGACAAAATCTCGAACGTTTCGTCCAGCGTGCCGAACCCGCCCGGCAAAACGACAAAAGCATCCGATTGCTCGACCATCATGCGCTTGCGCGTGTGCATGTCGTTCACGACATGGAGTTCGGTCAGATGCGTATGCTCGATTTCGCGCGAGCAAATAAATTCGGGGATGATGCCGATCACCTCGCCGCCGGCTTCAAGCGCGGCATCGGCCACCAGCCCCATAAGGCCGCGCCTGCCGCCGCCGTAAACGACGCGAACGTTGCGGCGGGCCAAAGCCGCGCCGACGTCCCGGGCCACGTTTTTATAGGTTTCGTCCGAATGATTGGATGAACTGCAGTAAACGCAAACGGAACGGGGGAGAAGATCGTTTTGATCAACGGGCATCGAAAGGCACCAAAGGAGAAATGTTTTGCGGCCAGTTTAGGCAGGAAGGGTTAAAAAATCGAGAACTAAAGGCACGCCCCAATCAGCCGGATAAACGGCATGGCCTCCTGAACGAAGCCTGTGAGCGGAATGAAAATAAACGCGGGAGGCTGAATGCTGGGGGTAACGACGGTTTGCGTTACGACGATCCGGTTTTCCTTGTCGATGCCGAATTTCGCTTTCGGCAAATAGCGGGCGCCTTCAAGGATGGAAATCAGCATGCGGCGTCGCTGCGCCGATTCCACGGAGAACGGCAGGTAGCCTAGCTGAGCCCATATCTGAAGCCTGACGCCGCTGCCTTCGGGCTTATAACCGGCCTGAAAGGGCACCCCGTCGATTTGAAAACAGATGCTGCTGGCGTCCGGAACCCAGACTTGCCGTAAAAAATGGTCGATATCGTCCATCATATTGGGAAGATTGTGCGCGGCCGCTTTGCCCTCCCCCCGTGAGGCAAGAAAGCCCTCGAACGACCGGGAAAGGCGGGAAGAACCGCTGCCTTGAGCCGTGAAAGGCGAGGACGATATATGTTCGCCGGGCATAAAGACCTCCCAATGACTTCTTTTCAAGCTAACGACGGTTCTTTAACATGGGATTAACGGCTCGTTACCTCCCCACGCCCTTAGCAAACCCGCCTTCCACGTGATTTCCCTTCTTATTCAATCCCGTTTTTCGCTTTTGGCCCGTCTAGTAGATCGTATTGCCGCCGCCGTTTCCGGCATGTGGCGGGAGGAGAGGCCGCGTCTGTTTCTCTGGACGCCCGTTGTGATGGGAGTGGGCATCGGTCTTTATTTTTCCTGGCCGGATGAGCCGAATTTGGCGGTGGCCATCGGCATGGCGCTGGCGACCGGGATAATCCTTGCGGTCATGCGCGGGCATGTGGCGGCGCGCGCCGTATTTCTGGTTTTTCTCGGCTTTGCGCTCGCGGCGTCGGCCAGCCGCGTTTACGGCACGCCCTTGCTCGATTGGCCGACGCGGGCGTCGGTCATAGAAGGCACGATCGCCGACGTTGAGCAGCATAAATCGGGCCGCCGCTTGTTGTTGGAAAACCTGACCATCGAACATCTGCCCGATCACCGGAAGCCGCGCAGGATCCGTATGGTCATGCCGCGCCGTCTCGACAAACAGGCGCCGGATATCAGGCCCGGCCAGCATCTTCAGGCCCTGGCCAAACTGATGCCGCTTTCGGAGCCGATGACGCCGGACGGCTTCGATTTCCGCCGCAACGCGTTTTTTCAAGGCATCGGCGCGACCGGTTATCTTTTGGGCCGCATTCGTGTGACGGAAAGCGGCGCGCAGGACGCATCGGGATACCGCGTCTGGTTCGCGCAGCTTCGCCAGAATATTCAGGCCGTCGTAAAACAGGCGATGACCGGCGACCGCGCCGGACTGGCCATCATCCTGCTGACCGGCGACAAAACGTTTCTCAGTCCGGAAACGACGGCGGCCATGCGCGGCATAGGCCTTGCGCATCTTTTGGCGATCGCGGGGCTGCACATAGGCCTTGTCGCCGGGGCCGTCTTTTTCCTGTCGCGCGCCCTTATGGCGCTTTTCCCCGCGTTGGCGTTGCGGTTCCCGATCAAGAAATGGGCGGCGGCGCTGGCGTTGTCGTCCATTTGTTTCTACACCTTGCTCGTCGGCGCGCCGGTGCCGACGCGCCGCGCCCTCGTGATGACGGGCATCGTTTTGATCGCCGTTATGCTGGACCGCATCAGCGTGTCCTTGCGCACGCTGGCTTTGGCGGCGTTCGTCATTTTGCTGTTGTGGCCGCAGATGTTGCTTCATCCGGCCTTTCAGTTGTCGTTCGCGGCGGTGCTCGGTTTGATTTCGGTCGGCGAATGGACGCGCCGCCGCGGCTGGCGGCTTTTTCCGGAGCGGGAAGGTTGGGTGTGGAATGTTCTGCGCCACATTGTCGAACTCGCGGGCATGTCCGTCGTGGCCACGTTGGCGACCCTTCCGTTCTGCCTTTATCACTTCCAGGAAGCCGAAGTTTACAGCGTTCTCGCCAATACGCTGGCCATTCCCCTGACCAGCTTTTGGCTTATGCCGGTTTGCGTTTTCGTTATTCTGCTGTGGCCGTTCGGGCTCGCGGCGTGGCCTTTGAAGCTTCTCGATCCCGGCGTCGGCATTTTGATCGGCCTCAGCCACAAAATCGCCGGGCTTCCCGGCGCCCATTACAGCCCCCCGCCGATGCCGGTTTGGCTCCTTCTTGCCGCGACGGGCGGCGCTCTTGTTTTTTGCCTTATGTCGGGGCGGCGGCGCTGGGTTGGCCTTCCGGTTATGCTGATCGCGATCGCTCTGGACTTTTTCCAACCCCGTCCTTCCGCTTTTCTGGCGCCTAAAGGCGAACAGGCCGGGTGGTGGCGCCGGGAGACAGCGGAACTTTTGATCACGAGCTATGACAAGCCCGACAAGTATTTGGCAGGCTATTGGGGCGAAAGGTACGGGTACAAGGAGGATAACATCCGTTATGTCCAGGCAGAGGAGGATGAGCCGCCGCTTTCTTGCGACGCTTCGCGTTGCGTATGGCGTGAGGGCTCGCAATCGGTGGCGTGGCTTGCGGATGCCGAAGCTTTGCCAAGAGAGTGCGCCGCCGGCCATGTTCTTCTTGTCAATTTCCGGAACTATGAAGGGTGCGGCGGGTCTTCCACAGCCGTTCTCACCAAAGCCTCGTTCCGGCAACACGGCGCGCACGCCATATATTCGACCGGGAATGGCCTCGAAATCCGCCACGCGCGCGAAGACCGCGCCCGCCGCCCCTGGAGCGTCGGCTGGCGGCCAAAAAAGAAAAACGGAGGTTTTTTATAAGGTATATAGAATAACCTATACCAAGCACTACGTTCAAATACCTCATTTTTTTGCGCTGAAACGCTATTGCCACTGCCGCTCTAACCCTTGCCGGGTTTGGCGTTGCGGGCCTCCCCCTATACACTCCTTTACCCTTACCTATATTTTAAAACACCTGTAAGCAAAACGGGCCTGTGGAAAAATCCAAAAGCAAGGGAGGGAAAGGGCTAAAAAAGAAAGCGGAGTTCGCTACGCTCACAAGATTTTTTAGGGCCATAGGAAAAAGAATTAGGGTCAAATTTTTCCTTTCCTATTGCCCGGCCTTAAGTCAGCCCGAGCCAAATATTGACTCTTCTGTAATATTCGGACATGAAGGACGGGCGTTTTTTCTTACGGAGGCCAAGCCCATGCGCGCCCGTCTTGTTCTTGCCGCACTTGTTTTTATGAGTCTTTCTTTTCCGGCCTTGGCCGGGGGCAAGATGCTGGGTTTGCCGTGCACTGATTTAGGTTCAACAACAATGGGGGATGATCGTACGACCCTTGTCGCCTGCATGCTCCTGTACTCAGACCCGTCGGCCACAGGCGCAAACTGCACCCTCGCCGCCACCGTCGGCAATAGCTGCGTATGGAAGGCCATGTCAAGCGGTGGAGTCGCATCTATTACTTACTACTGCAATCTTTCTTCCGATGGTTATCTGCCTACCCCCAGTAATATATGCACTGACCATGGAGGTGCGCAGGGATATTGCCCTTCTGGCTTTAAGCAGATATATGCCCTCGGTTCCTGGGGCTTCTGCTACAGCCTCGGCTCCGGCCCCGGCTATTTTCGTCCGCCTGGGGGAGGGTGTTTCGGCGCATATGGCCTCGAAAATAATGGTGAGGCGTATCTGTGTTCCCAGTAGAGTTTCGCTAAAATTGAGCCTTAAAACTTCTCGTTAAGTCAGCCCGAGCCGGTATTTTAGGGCTTCATTCCAATCCTTGCCCGTGCCCGGCTCCGGCAGCATCCGGCGCACCTTGCGACCGGCAGGGGTAAGCGCCTCCACTTCGCCGGCCAGCTTGTGGCCGGCGTCATCCATATCGAAGGCCAGAATAATAATTGAGCCGTCCGGCATCTTTTCCATAGCACCACGCAAAAGCGCCGGTTGCTGAGGATTGAGAGCGCCGCCCGTGGACATGTAGCGGGAGCCGTCGCCCCCGTGGATCACCTGAAAGGAATAAGCATCAATGGCGCTTTCAGTGAGCACCAGCCAGAAATCAGAGGGCTTGACGACCCAAAGAGGCCTCGCCGCCCCTTCCCAAACCGCAACGACTCCGCTAGCGTAAAGCTTCCGTGTTATTAAATAGGTGTAACTTCATGGCTTTTGGCAAAACAGCTTTCCGTATCCACCCCGCCGGATGGCCGTTTATCGGCCTGTTCGCGCTTGCAACGCTTGTTCTGGCGCTGTTCGGCTGGCCGTGGTTTTTCCTCGGCATCGTGCTGACGGCGTGGTGCGTTTATTTTTTCCGCGATCCTGCGCGTGTGACGCCTTCCCGGACGGGGTTGATCGTAAGCCCGGCCGACGGGTGCGTCGTTTCCGTGGGCACGGTCATGCCCGACCCGGGCCTTGGCCTTGGCGGGAACCCGTGCGTCCGGATCAGCATTTTTCTTAACGTGTTCGACGTGCATGTGAACCGGTGCCCTGCGGACGGCAAGGTTTCGCATGCGGTTTACCGCGCCGGAAAGTTTTTCAACGCTTCGCTCGACAAGGCAAGCGCCGACAACGAACGCATGGCCCTGGCGATCACCCTGACGGGCAACCATCCTTATGCCGGGCAGGGGCTCGGGTTCGTGCAGATCGCGGGATTGATCGCGCGGCGCATCGTTTGCACCGCGAAACTCGGACAGGACATAAAAGCAGGCGAGCGTTACGGCCTGATTCGTTTCGGCAGCCGGGCGGACGTTTATCTGCCATCGGGCCTTCAGCCGCTTGTGGCCGTGGGGCAGCGCATGATCGGCGGGGAGACCGTGCTTGCCGACTGTCTTTCGGCCGAGGCCGCGCGGCAAGGCGAAGTGCGGTGATTTTATGATTCATCTTGTCATTGTAAGGACGGGGTGAAACGAAAAAAAGCCCCTCTCCTCCCAACGGGAGGAGAGGGGTTTGGGGTGAGGTGGGGCTCAGCAAAACAGGCCGATTTCCACCTCACCTGCGAAAACTAAGGCGTTACTTTGTAACGCCAAGTTTTCGCTTCCTCTCCTCCTCGCGGAGGAGAGGGGTTGCAATTGACGGTTTTTTGAGGATAAGCCATGCCCGAGACAATAGGCCGTATGAAAGACATGCCCCTTACGCGATTGTTGCCCAATATGCTGACGCTGCTGGCTTTGTGCTCGGGCCTGACGGCCATGCGTTTCGCGTTGCTGGGGAAATGGCAGGAAGCCGTGGTGGCCATCGTTCTTGCCGCCGTTTTCGACGTTCTGGATGGCCGCGTGGCGCGGTTGCTGAACATAGCCTCGAAGTTCGGAGCCGAGCTGGACAGCTTGTCGGACGTCATATGCTTCGGGGTTGCTCCCGGCTTTATGCTTTACCTGTGGGAGTTCCAGCACGAGGAAACGGGGCTTGGGTGGATCGCCGTGCTGGTCTTCGCCGTCTGCACTGCCTTAAGGCTGGCACGGTTTAACACAATGCTTGAGGATCACACGTTACCCGCTTGGACGAAAAGCTTTTTTACGGGTGTTCCGGCTCCGGCAGGAGCGGGGATTGCCCTTCTTCCGCTTATGCTCTTTTTGCGCTTTGGCGAGGCCGTGCAACCGCCGTCTTTTGTTCTGGCTATCTGGCTCATCATCGTCGGCGGCCTTATGGTCAGCCGCTTGCCGACATTGTCGATGAAAGGCCGTCGGGTCGCGCCGGTATGGGTGGCCCCCATCATGGCAGGATCGGCCCTTTTCGTGGCCGCGCTTGTCACCAATCCGTGGCTAACCCTTGCGGGCGCCGCCACGCTTTACGTCCTGCTGCTGCCCTACGGCTGGTACAGCTACCGGAAAAAGCAACTGCAAGAGGAACAAGAGAAGGAATATGATCAAACAAGTTAGCGTTCCGTTGCCCAAAGGCGGCAAGCTTACCGTCGCCAACGATAGAAAGCTTACGATCATCGCCGGGCCGTGCCAGCTGGAATCGCGGGCGCAGGCGCTGGAGATGAGCGCGGCGCTGGCCGAGGTGGCGGCGAAGTACAAGGTCGGCATCATTTACAAGTCGTCGTTCGATAAGGCCAATCGCTCGTCGCTGAACACCACGCGCGGAATCGGCCTGGAAAAAGCTTTGCCCATACTGGCCGAAGTGCGCGAAACGTCGGGGCTGCCCGTGCTGACGGATGTTCATGACGCTGCGCAGTGCGCGCCCGTCGCCGAAGCGGTGGACGTTCTCCAGATTCCGGCTTTCCTTTGCCGCCAGACGGATTTGCTTTTGGCGGCGGGCGCGACCAAAAAGCCCATCAACGTGAAGAAGGGGCAGTTTCTGGCACCGTGGGACATGAAAAATGTCGCCGCCAAGATCGCTTCGACCGGGAACGAAAAAATCCTTTTGTGCGAGCGCGGCGCAAGTTTCGGCTACAACACGCTGGTGTCCGATATGCGCGCGTTGCCGATCATGGCCGAAACGGGCTATCCGGTTATATTCGACGCGACGCATTCGGTGCAACAGCCCGGCGGGAAGGGCGAGAGCAGCGGCGGCGAGCGCCGCTTCGTGCCCATTCTGGCGCGCGCCGCCGTGGCGGTGGGGGTCGCGGGCGTGTTCATCGAAACGCATCCCGATCCGGATCATGCGCCTTCCGACGGGCCCAATATGGTGGTTTTCAAGGACTTTCCGGCGCTGGTCGAGATGCTGCTGGCCTACGACGGGCTGGCGAAAAGCCAAATGCCATAATGCGCTACCATCTTTCGGCCACAAATAAGTGAAAGTTTAAAATCGGGTCGGGTGGATGGATCTTAATGTTCCCAACTCGTCATGCGCGCAAAAGCGGGAATGACATGCCATGCTGAAGAATGGAGTTCCGGGATGAAAAAACTAATCTTTACCGCACTTGCTTTCGTCTTGGCGCTCGGGGTTGTTCAACCGGCTTTTGCCCGGCCGCACCACTCGCATTTCGGCGTGTATATCGGCGGCGGCTATGGGCCTTATTGGGGCTCCTATGGTTATCCCTATCCGCCTTATTATCCTCCGCGAGCCATATATGTCCCGCCTCCTGTCGTCTATGCGCCGCCGCCGGTGGTCTACGCAGCGCCTCCTGTCGCAAGTGCCGTTCCGGCCGATCAGACCTCGCCAACGTATACGGACAGCTATGGCCGCACATGCCGCGAATATCAGGCGAAAAGTTCGATCGCCGGAGAGATGCGCGACGTTTACGGCACCGCCTGCCTGCAGCCGGACGGTACGTGGCGGATCGTAAAGTAATCCTGTTTTGATCTCAGGCT
Source organism: Alphaproteobacteria bacterium (assembly GCA_028716765.1). The sequence continues at coordinate 15,365 of JAQUPC010000024.1, forward strand.
ATTCCCGCCCTTAACAGATCGTGGATGTGGAGGATGCCGACGGGCTTGCCATCGTCGATCACGAAAAGCTGGGTGCGGTTGGTGTCGTTGAGGATTTTAAGGGCTTCGGCGGCCAGTAGGCGCGGAGCGACCGTCATCGGCCCGCGCGTCATGACTTCGGCGGCGGTTTTCGCCGTCAGGCCGTTGCCCATATGACGGCGCAAGTCGCCGTCCGTAATGATGCCGGCGAGCGCGCCCCCGGCGTCTACGACCCCCGCGCACCCGAAATGCTTTTCCGTCATCACGACAAGAACGTGCGCCATAACGTCGCTTTCCTTGACGAGCGGAAGGTCGTCCGCGCCGTGCATAAGGTCGTTTACGCGCTGCAGCGCGTTGCCGAGCTTGCCGCCCGGATGAAAATTGCGGAAGTCCTCCGCCGTGAAGCCTTTGCATTCCAGCGCGGCCACGGCGAGCGCGTCGCCGAGCGCCAGCATCATCGTGGTCGACGTCGTCGGCGCGAGGCCGAGCGAGCCTACTTCCGGCTCGGGCGGCAAAAGCAGAAGAACGTCCGAGGCCTGCGCCAGTGTGCTTTGCGCGCGGCTCGTGATGCCGATAAGCGGGATCGAAAACCGCCGCGTGTAGGCGACAAGATCGGTAAGCTCCGCCGTTTCGCCGGAATTGGACATGGCGATGACGGCATCCTCCGGCATGATCATGCCAAGATCGCCGTGGCTAGCTTCGCCCGGATGCACGAAGAGGGCAGGCGTGCCCGTGGAGGCCATCGTGGCGGCGATTTTACGCGCGATGTGGCCGCTTTTGCCCATGCCCGAGACAACGACGCGCCCCTTGCAGGCGACGAGATGCCGGACGGCTTCGACAAAACGTCCGTTCAGCTGATCGGCCATCGTCTGCAAGGCCGAGCCTTCCTTGCTCAACACGTGACGGGCGCTTTTCAGCAGGTCTTCGCCGCTCATAGGGGCGGACGTGGTCTTGTTTTGCGGCTTGGCCATATAGGGAATCCTTTACAACTTCAGGCCGTTATTATTAGGGCCGGAAGGCGCGGGAAACAAGGGATTGGGTGGAAACCCGTGTTTTCTACAGCCAAAACCCGTACATGGCCTTTTGCTGATGAGATCGGTCAAGCGCTCGCGGGGCTCATCGCACCGCATCCGGCCGACGGCGGGTTTTCCGAACTTTTTCTGCGTCCGGCCGATGGCCGTCAGATCATTTAGAACCGAGACGCCGACACGGGCCGCTTCGCCGGCGGTTTTAAGCAGATATCCGGCGAGCCAGGCGTTGTCCGACCAAGTGCCTTTTTTTCCTGTTAGATGCGAATAACAATGAAAATAGCCGTTGATGACTTCCCCCGCCAATACATTGCCCTCGAGCCGCGTCAGGAACACATTGTCTTCGAGCCGCGTCAGGGAAAAGTAGCTGACGAACTTAAAGGCGAGTGAAGGGTTTTGTCCGGCCAACGCCGTCAACAACGGCTCCGATAAACCCTCTGAAGACACAAGCGTCTTAAAGCACGTCCGTACCAGCATGGGATTTGTTTTGTTGTTTTCCCGGGAAACGTTCACGCGATGTCTCTCGCAAAGACAAAGGATGCGTTTGATGAGGGCCGAAGTTCCCGTGAAATTAGCGCCCGCCATTCTCGGCAAAAAGGGCATGATGCCCGCCAAATACGCTTCCAGTCTGACGGGTTTTCCGGCGTTCCTTTTCAGTATTCTCTCGGCTTGAGAGAGCGCCGTCTTCGCCCCTTCGTTGTCGAAGGCCCTTTGCATTATTTTATGCGCGACGGCTCTGTGTTTTTCCCGCTCTTGCGAAATAAGGTTTTTGCCTTTTTTGGACTTGCCGCGGGATTGAAACAGCGACGGCCCATAGGAAACGCTAAGATCTGCACACATGAATTTTGACCTATAATAGCTTTGAAAACAAACGAAACCGGACAAGTTTTTTTAATATCCCTTCGCCCGGGGCCGTTCAAGAAAGGTTTTACTTTCATGAACCGTTCGATTTTTTAATGCTTAATTATGGCCGCAGTATGCCGCCCGAAGGCCGTTTTCCGCGAATGGTTAACCCGTTACGGCTGTTGCCGGTAAACGAACACTTCCGTCTTGAAGGGCGCATGGAGCGTGAACGTTTCGAAAGGCTCCCACCCGGCGCGCAACGGAAAGGTGTTGGCGACGACAAGCGTTCCCGGCTTCAGTTCCTTGCGCAGTTTCTTGCCGGCGCGTTCCATGATCTTTCCGGGCAAGTACGTTATGACGGCGTCGGCGCCGGAGCAGTCGTAAGGCCAGAAATCGAGACGCTTGTATTCAAGGTTGGCAGGGCCGAAAAGGCGCTGGCGCAAAACGGAGCGCAGCCACGGAACGAATGACAGCTCGATGCCGATGACATGCGCGTGCGGCATAGCCTTGGCGACGTGCCGGCTGACTTGCCCGCTGCCCGAGCCGAGATCGAGAACCGTATAGGAATGTATTTGGCGGGATTCGGAATCCTTTTGCAGGAGCTCAATAGCTTTGCGCCGGACAGCGGGCATGCTGGGGAAGGTGTCGACGCCCGTTTTCCAAGCATAGTACTCGTAGCTTGCCGCGATCAGGAGAAAAAGGACAAGCAGAAGAAGGATAACGGAAAACAGGCTCATGGCGGATCCCGGTTAAAAGAGGCGGGAAAAGGGTACAACAACCAACGGAGCCGCGAAACCCCGCTCTTGAGCAAAAGGCTTTGTTGTTCTATGGAAAGAGTCCCTTCTTCCGGGAAACGCGAGTCCTGCCGGGATATCCCATGCTCACCCTGTATCATTTCGATCAAGGCAAACTTGTTCAGACCGTCGCCGGGGATGCGCTGAGCGTGCTGCCCTACAACACGGTCTGGCTCGATCTTCTGCACCCCACAAGAGAGGAAGAGCAGATTGTCGAGCGGCTTCTTTCCATAGCCGTTCCCACGCGCGAAGAAATGCAGGAGATCGAGGTATCCAGCCGTCTTTATGTCGATAAAGCCGGGGTGGTCATGACGTTGCCCATTCTGAACAAGTCGGCGACCGACGAGCCGGAATCCTCGGCGGTTACGTTTATTCTGACGGCCAACCGTCTTGTGACCCTGCGTTATGCCGATCCGGCTCCCTTCGGCCTTTTTGTGCAACAGATCGAGCGCCAGCCGGCGCTGGCGGCTACGGGCGAGCAGGCGATTATGGGCCTTTTGGAGCAGGTCGCCGACCGGCTGGCCGATATTCTGGAGAGCGCGACGGCGGGGCTGGAAAAGTTGTCGCGCGAGATTTTCCGCAACAACGGCGCGGCCGACGGCAAGGTCGATTTCAGGGACGCCCTGCGCCGCATCGGCGTCGTGGGCGATCTTGCGACGAAGGCCAAGGACAGCCTTTTGAATCTTAACCGCCTTACCCTTTTTCTTCTGGCGCAGCCGGAGATCAAGCGGGACACGAAAATCCGCGTGGAGACGCTGCGCCGCGACGCGCATTCCATCGACGAGCACGCCACGTTCCTGTCGGAGAAGGTCGGCTTTATTCTCGATGCCACGCTGGGGCTGATCAACATCGAGCAAAACAACATCATCAAGATTTTTTCGGTGGCGGCGGTGACGTTCCTGCCGCCGACCTTGATCGCCAGCATCTACGGCATGAACTTCGAGGCCATGCCCGAGTTGAAATGGAACCTTGGGTATCCTTTGGCGGTCGCGCTGATGGTTCTTTCGGCCATCGTGCCCTTCTGGTATTTCCGCCGTAAAAAGTGGCTTTGAGAAGTCAGGGCGGCTGAGAAAAAAAAGAGCCCGGGACGCGCCCGGGCTCTTCCTGTTTCGTCCGTCGCAATAAAACGGATTAGTCCGTCGCGGCGGCTTTCATCTTCGACAACGCACGGATCTTGACGCGCACGCTGGCGGGCTTCGCTGCGGCTGCCATCATCTCGCCGGTGGCGGGATTGCGGATCAGCGTTCCTGCCTTGCGGGCGGGGACTTTGCGCAGGGTGACTTTGAAAAGCCCCGGCATCGTGAACTCGCCGGCGCCTTTCGGATGCACCGAGCCCATCATCACGGCTTCCAGAGTCGCGAGAACGCTGGCGGCCGTTTTGCGGGGAATGTCGTTCTTCTCGGCGAGATAGCCGATCAGCGCCGACTTGGTCATGGTGTCCTTAACCGGGCGAACAGTCACATCCGGTTTGCTGGTTTTCTTCTTGGCCATAATTTTCTCCAATGGTTAAACGATTGCCGGAAGCAGGGAATCACGCTGCTCCAGCAGTCTTTGTTGTTAGACGGCAATGAGACGGTATGCAAATGAAGATGTAAAGCGTTTTATAAAACCACGTTTCGAGCCGTTATTTTGGTTGAAAGTGTGTTCTTTAGGTCTTGAAAAGGCTTTCGATATACTTCGCTCTGATTCGCAAACCCCACAAAACAAGGGTGTTTAAGCATCCCGGCGGCATGGGGTTTTTGATTGGCCGGCTTCTCCGGGATAGGGCTCATCGCCGGCGGCCCCTCAGGAGAAAGGAAAGAAGCGCATTGCCTTTCGCTCCCTGTTCGGAAATAAATGGATTGTGCAGCGGCCAAAGCGGCTGGCCTGAATGCGGGGATTATGGATCCGGCATACGCGATCGTTTTCAAGCAAATAGTCATCTGGCTGGTGCCCGGCGCGCTGGCCATCATCTTGCATGAATACGCTCATGGCTGGACGGCCGACCGCCTTAGGGTTTCCTATAGCGTCCCTCAAAATATGAACAATTTGGACGCGTAGATGGTGAGGAACTTTATCGTAGACGTAAATTTCTTGCTCACCCGCCATTTCTTCACGCCGCTTACGTTTTGAAAAAAGGTCCACTACAGCCATGCAACAGACTCCCTAAGCTACGAATGTTTTTTACTTTTTAACCTATCTAAAGCCTTCTTAGCTATGAAATTATCACCTGCAATTATCCGGCCAAACTCGGTTGTTGGCTCTTCTCTATCCGTATTGTTCTTGGAATCGTAACCCTCAAGATGCCAGCCTAACTTCTCAAGTGCAAATACGTCAGTACCGAGGCCATTCTCAGAAGTTTCGATAGAAGCAATAAGGCATACAAACCGATCGTGGAAACTGCCCCATTCTATTTTTTCAATCTGACCAGAACGAAACTCTTTAAAATCGTGATTGCTAACGTCCTCGTCATAAGCCCTCTCGGCGGGAAGAGGATTAAGGCAATCATTTACGGCTAACCCAACAAAGGGAACAAAGGGCAAAACTATGTCAGAGCGTTCTAACGTAACCGCAATGTAGAAAACGACGTTCCAACCAGCTAAATCCGCAGTTAGCGAGCGTCCCGATATGAGAGAGATTTCCATGATAGAAAAGGCAAATAAAGCAAGTCTTCTTGTCTGTATCGCGACATGGCTGTTTCCTCTCATGCTCTTATGCGCATGTGAAAGCACTTCACCGCCCCTACCGACGATTCCTTCACCCCCAACAACGGCAAGCCCCGCGCCTGAACAACCGACCGGGCCATCGCAGAAACTCAGCCCGAAGATGGTCAGGTTGCTTGCCTCTGCGGAAAAGGGCGACCCGAAAGCCCAGTATCAGCTTGGCCTTGCCTATGCCAAGGGACACGGGACGGTCGTGAACGTGAACGAAGCCCTGCGCTGGTGGAGACAAGCGGCTAAAACGTGCAAAAAGAAACCACCCTGCCGTTTGCAGCCACCGGCGGAATTCAAATGCAAAAACGGCCAACGGTTCACGATAACTTTCGTGGACAAAAAAGAGCTAGCCTATCTGGCCCTTCCAAACAGCACCTCGTTTGAGGTTCTGCACAACGCGAAGCTGGGAACAGGGATTGGTTACGACAACGAACGGTTCGACTTCGAGCAGCATGAGGGCCGCGTGACTTTTGACGCACCTGAATCCCCGAAACATAAAGGCGGCGCAACAGTCTGCCGTGAACTAGCTAAAAAGAAGACCAAATAAGGAGGCAATCCATGCTTCACATCGTCCATCTTCACGATAAGTCAAACATGCAAGAAGCCAGAGAGGCCTATATGGACGCTCATCTGGAGTGGATCGAAAAGAACCGCGATTTTGTGTTGTTAGCCGGCTCACTGCGCGATGCGCCAGGTGTTGCCCCTGTCGGCGGTCTTTGGGTTGTGGATGCGAAAAACAAAGACGATGTTCTGGAAAAGATCAAAACCGATCCATTTTGGGCGAACGGCATTCGCGCGAGCGTCGACGTGTTCTTCTGGGGCATGGCATCGGACGATATGAAGCAACTTCCTTCCGTTTTAACATCTTCAAGGATGAATCCAGGCCTAAAACCTGAGCCGGCCTAGGATGCTGATCCGGTTATGCCGACCGCTCTTTCGCGCGCTTTGCCGCGGCTTCCATGGCGCGCAACATGAG
>JAQUPC010000025.1 GCA_028716765.1 Alphaproteobacteria bacterium
GCGAAAACCCTGATCAGAATAACTATGTATTCGAAAGCCTGCGCATCAAATCGCCGTGGACTTGATTGTGATCAACAGCTTCACGTCTTGAATAGGCGGCGTATTGACCAACGATGCGGCGGAGTAAATCCGCCCGTTCCGCTGGAGTTGCCGCTCGCCCCTCACGAGCCCTGATCTGATCGAATTCAATCCTCGCTTGCTCCTCGGCGCGATAGGAGACAAGGGCTTGAGGCTCGTCATCATATCTGTGGTCTCCCGTTGCCTGAGGATCTATCTGTCGCGCGTAATCCTGGTTCGCGTCGGTATCAACCTGCGGAATATGCTGTGTTGCGGCTCCTCCGGGAATTGGACCGCTTCCATCTTCTCTTTGACCCAATGCGGCCATCTGTTGGCCGTGACGTTGACCAGCAATTTGAGCGCTTTGATTGGCCTCACCCCGGCTCTGCATTGCTTTCCCCGTCCCAGCAATCACCTCACCGGGTGCCTTGGCCAAGCCCAAGGCTTGCTGGCCCACAAGATACGAGCCGCCCGCTGAGAGAGCGCCAACAACCGTATGATGCTCGCCCATTTTCTCAAGATGCCCGCCGGAACCAAGCCACCTGAGGGCATGTTCCGCAAACATACCGATCGACTTAAAGGCATTTTGGCCCAGAACATAAGCCAGCGAACCATACATGAGTGAAAACACAATTTTGGCGAAAGTCGGCAATTCTCCTACGTAGGCTCCTGTTCCCATCGCAGCATAAATAAACATGGTATTAAGAAACGCTATACCGACATTAAATAGGAGATAACCTACGACGAGCCCAAAAACCATTAAGGCAGGGCGTAGGAATATGTTCACGATAAAGAAATATCCTTGCCGCGCTTGCTGGCCGGGGAGACCTTCTCCTTCAGGGTTAAGATGGGCCAAAGCCAACAAGGGCGCCGCGACAAGCGCTTCCGCAACGCCGATGATCCACGTAAGCGAGGCAAAGAAAAATCTCACAAAAGGGACTAGTGGAAGGAAATACCCAAGAAGAATTCCGATTGTCATATAGACCGTGGCTATGAATCCCAAAAGCGTCCCGCCCAATGTGCCGATCGTACCGGCTAGCGACCCAACGACAGGAATAAGCGAGGCCACAGCTCCCGCACCAAACGCTACAGCTGCGTAAGCGAAACATTTGAAGGCCGCATGCACCATACTCTGCCCGTAAGCGGCTATTTCAGCCAACGGGTTCCGATCCTTGCCAAACTTTATCGATAAATACCCGCTTGAATCGCTCCAAAGATTGGACTCGATTGCGGCCTTGTCCACCAGATTAAGGATTTTATTCATAAAGCTTTCACCGGATGATTTTGATGACATCAATCCTGCTGTGGCTGCTTGCTGAAGATCTGCCGCGCTTTTTCCTGAAACGCCAAGCCAATTATTAAATTCATTTAGTGTCGATGCAGATTTTTTAATAACGCTGCCTGCATCATATTCATCAACCTCTGTATGCTCCCATCCTTGCTCTATGTCCCCAACACTTGATCGATCAACAATCATAATTTTCGAACTTGCTTTTTTGAACAGTTGAGGCTGAATCAATTGCGGCAAAGCACCTTCAACGCTGTCAGACCGGCTGGCGTTAAGTCGCGCGAGGGTATTGAACCAAGTTCCAGCCGCAAGCCATCCGCCTGCCTTGAACATTTTGTTATTTGTCGTTTCATCAGGGTTAGCGTATTTTTGATCCGCGCTATCCAACGCCGTCTGCGTGGCGCTATCGAGGGCACTTTGGAATCTTTGGATCAAGCCTGTGCCGCCCACGGGATCATCTATATCCTTATTAGAACTCCTCGTGTTATCCGGACTTACAATCAGCAGAGGAGAAACAAACTCTCCATAATGCGTATCAGCTGCAGAAGCGAATTGCCCCAAATAAGAGTCAACTACATTTCTTTGCGCAATATATACGTTCCCATATGTTGATTTGAGTTTGTCTGTATTAAGAGGAATAAACCCGCCGCAAAGCGCTTGAAGCCCCTCAGTGTCATTACCGAGAAGATGGGTTGTTGAATCGAACTTAACCATATATGTGGTGCTACTTGTCGCTGCACTAGCATAATAATTATAAATATAACCGCAGGCGAAATTGCTTATCATACCCAGTGCGAAAGATCTGACCTGCGCCTCAGGCACATGAACACATGAAGGCGATTGCGGGTTCGTCGTTGAGGTTGTGCACTTTTCTGCAGGTGATTTGGGAACAAGATTGCCCACAAACTTTTCCCATATATTGCTGGCCAGACCAGAACCCCACTTCGCCATTTGCACAACAATATATTGCCCCGTATTGAGGCCCGTGACGATCCCTGTGCCGGAACCGCAACTTGATCCACCGCTCGTCGCCGCCGCACCGATTGGAACGAGAAGACCAATGGCCACCACGAGACGAATAGGGGCCCATATCTGACTGGCGTTGCCCATAACCTTGCCAGTATGCGCCGTTTCGGCCACCATTTTCATAAGGTAGTACAATAAAATAACGCCAGCTAACACCAAAATACCCGCGCTGTAATATCCCAACCCCGTGCCGATAGCACGCTGCCAGTCGCACATATCTGATACGCCCGAGGGTATATCCCCCTGCATAAAATTCATCTTCTGGCCAAGGAAGATGTAATTGATCCAGCCGAGGCCCCAATCGTTATCGGGATCAGTAGGAGTAAACATACTCTCCGCATGCGCCTTGCCGATGAAGAGAGAGAGGACTGCAAAAAGGAGGAATATCGCCATGAAGGCGAGCGTTCCTGTGACGGCAACAAAGATAGCAACCTTCGGCAAGCCTTCGCGCGTGAACTGAAGACGGCTGTAGGCCGTGCGGATGATTTCAGCCATCGTGAGGCGCGCCGCCGGGTCGTTCATCGCCGGGTTGCCGGTGAGCGCCGGGTGGTTGATCGGGAACAGGCCGTTCGAGGCAAAGATGTAAGCCACGAAGCGCACGAACATCGTGATGACCTCGCCCATCGGGCGGATGTCGTTGCCGAAATCCGGATTAAAAAGGGTTCCCCACATCGAGCGGCGTTTCGGCTTTTCTTTATCGTCTTTGTTTCCAAAAATCGGCATTCAGTAGAATCTCCCTTTTCCCCTGCGCGCGCGGCGTCCGGGACAGCCCTATTTTGCGCTCCTAAAGGTTTATAAAATCCTTCAAATCTTCCGCCCTTGCCCCGTATATTTTCATCGTTCCGGAGGGGCGGTTTATCATGGCCTAATGTCTCGCCGAAATTAGCCCTTTCGCCCCCTACACGTCAATTTTCTTACTGAAGGGTTAATGAGGGCTTAATTAGGGTCGTTTTCCGATTAGAAAGTGTGGCCCTCTCCCCTTGGGGAGAGGAAGCATAATCTTAGTCTTAGCGCTTGCTAAGGCTTAGATTATGCAGGTGAGGGGTCAACTTTTACATACCCCTCCCCTAACCCCTCCCTCAAGGGGAGGGGAACTCTACGGCGCTTATTGGAAATTCATTTCACAGGGCCGTCAGGAGGAGAGGGACTATAATTTACCCCCGCGTCAGCTTCTCATACGCCTCGGCGAGTTTGGCGGTTATGGGGCCGGGGGTGAAGGCCCATTCGCCGATTTGGCCTATGGCGGTGACTTCGGCGGCCGTGCCTGTGAGAAAGACCTCGTCGGCGTCTTTAAGCTCCTCGGGCCAGATGGCGCGTTCGATAACCGGAATGCCTTTGGCGCGGGCAAGGTCCATAACCGTCCGCCGCGTGATGCCGTCGAGGATGCAATCCGTCATGGGCGTGTGAAGGCCGCCGTCCTTGACCATAAAGAAGTTCGCGCCGGTCGCCTCGGCCACTTGCCCGCGCCAGTCGAGCATGAGAGCGTCGCTGCAGCCCTGCCGCTCGGCCTCGTTCTTGCTGATCGTGCATATCATATAGAGGCCGGCCGCCTTGGCCGCCGTAGGCGCTGTGGTTGGCGACGGGCGAGCCCACGAACTCATGATAAGCTTAATACCCTTCGCGCGGGCCTCAGGTGAGAAATACGAAGGCCACGCCCAGCACGCGATGGCCAGATGAATCCGGTGCTCGAGCGCCGAAACGCCAAGCCCGTCGCACCCGCGCCATGCTATGGGGCGCACGTAGGCGTCCTTGACGCCGTTGGCCTTAAGCGCCGCCATTTTGGCGGCGTCGATCTCCTCCGCCGTGTAGGGGATTTTGAAATCGAGCAATTCGGCGGAGCGCAACAGGCGTTCGGAATGCTCGCGCATCTTGAAAATGGAGCCGTTATAGGCACGCTCCCCCTCGAACACGGCGTTGCCGTAATGCATCGAATGCGCCAGCACATGCAGCTTCGCCTCGCGCCAGGGCACAAGCTTGCCGTCCATCCAGATCGCGCCGTCGCGATCGTCAAAAGGCACCAGAGCCATTTCGTTATTCCTCCATGCGGACACAAAAAAACCCTTCCTGATCTTACCGGATCAGGAAGGGTTCTGTAAAAGCAATTCAGGCTATTGGACGGCGATAACCTGATAGTAGAAATAATCGTCTGCATCGCCCGTCGCGGTATCGTCCGAGTTTTGGACGCAACCCGTCGGCTTGCCGGAGAACAATGGGGGCCATACGTCCGTGCCAGTCGCGTCGATCATCCCCGTGTCCGTGATGTCTATGTCGGCTTTTACTGCCCCGACCGAGGCACCAGGCACGTTTGTCGGCGCGATCGCATTGGCTTTGCTGTTGATTTCGTCGCAAACGCCCGGCGATACGTGCAACATTGCCACCTTACTTCCCGTAGCGCCGCCATAGCTGGCCGCCGTCGACCCAATGCCGGGATATTGCATCCAGACGTAGTACCAGTTATCCGCTGTCGGCGTGGCCGACATCGTTATGGAAGGCGCCGCGATGCCGCCGCCGGTCGGCGAAAATAAATCGTATCTGTCCTGCGTATTCGCTTCGTTAATAAGAATATTGGCGAGCGTTATATCGCCATAAGACATAAGCCGATCCATGCCGACTTTCAGGTTCTGGCCCTGCTCGATAAGAGCCGCCGCCTTCGTGCGATTGCTTTCCCCGGTCGTGCTGGTTGTAAACGAGCCGCTTCCCGCCGCGATTGCCGCGGCAAGAATGCCAAGCACTGCTATGATAAACAGAATAGGCCCTATCGCTATACCTGCGTCAGCCTTCAGCCGGACTGGGCAACCCTTGGCGGATTCCGCGATCATGTTGATCTCCTGTAGGTCTCTTGGCCCCTGTTTAACCCTATTGTCTTCAGAAACGGGGCAGGCTTTTTTCCTTAACCCATTGCTCCGGATGATTCTGTCTATTATACGCCCCGTTGGTTAAGCAAAACTTACCTTTCCTGCCGGGTCTTAAACTTTACCACCAATAACGACTTGATTCTCCTCATAAAACCCAATCCCCATATAAAAGTCAACTCATGATCCCGCGATTCCATAGGGGTCATTTCTTTTCTTTACCTCCTGTTGCAAAAGAAATTTTCTCCGGTTTCAGGATTGCCATCATAGGCATCGTCCTGTCGCACTTGGATCCCACGCAAAATTCGTTCATTGTCCAGCGGTATTGGGGCAAAGCCGTATCAATATAGCCCAAAACCGTCAGCCATAAACGGAAGTTGCCGACATCCATGGTCGATACGGTAAGGGTCTGATCCCGTCCAAGATTTAAGGTTATAGCCGGAAATTGCTTCTTTAGCCGGTCCACCAACGGCTGAATTTCCGCTGTCTCCGGTCCTTTGGCGACGATCCGCGGCAGGGCGGGCTCGCCGGCTGCCGCAGCCGCCATCTCCCGCTTGGCGGTGACCGAGAGGTTAAGCGTATAGAGCGCAAACGTCATTATCAACAAAGCCCCTGCCCAGCACGTAAGAACGACGACTATCGTCGCCCGGTCAAAGGCGCGAATGGCCCTGACCATAACGCCGGGGGCAAAAGATTTTCCGATAGCCTGAATATCCAGCTTCATGTCATTTGCCCTTTTTTCCAAGGTTCAGGGACTCGGTAGCGTTCCCGATGATGACCCCCTCGTCGCTGTTATCAAGGGTCTTCCCCCCTAATGCTATGATGCGATCGGAGGTAATGCTGGGCGGCACGATGGCCCGCCATAGCGTTTTTCCGCTTTTGATCTGATAAACATCGAGAAACGCGTCCAGGGCAAGCAGCCCATCGTTAAGTTCCGCGAATTTCGACAGTTGCTCGCGCATTGGGCTGGAGCGCAAGGCCTGCACATCCCGCACCAACTGAAGGGATTTTCCTTCCGCCCGTTTTTGAATCTCGTCCTTGTCAACCCGCGCGCTGACCATCGCCATAGCGGCGAAAAACCAGATGATCACGGCCAGTCCCGCAAAAACGATTGCTCCGGCAACAGCCGCCGCAGCCAGAATACGCCGCGCCCTTTCTTCAAACAGCGACTGGGAATACCAGGGCGTAGGCGACAGTTTTTCTATCCGGTCGGGCACCAGCTCAATGACCGGCGCGTCGCCAAGCGCGCGCGCCGTTCGCTCGGCCTTTGCGCGCACGACCGACGACATCCCGCGGTGAACCTGCAGCCCGTCGACTGTGATCGTCATCATCGTCGCCGCTTCGTCGCTATAATAGGTGTAACACACGGGCGGCATAAGGGCGTCCTTCATGCCCGGCAATAACGAGGCAAAAGGACACCACGTGTGAGGATGTGAACTCATTTCGGCTGAACGCACCGCCAGATACCAAATTTTGTCGCCCTTTGCCTGCCACGCGAGATGCAAACGCTCCGTATCCGCGGCTTCAGCCGCCGCGTTCCAGACAATGTCCTGTTCGCTACCGGCAACACGCGGGCAACAGCCGCCTATAAGTTCCGAAGGAAAATAGAATTCGCCCAATCCTCCGATGGGGCCGAACAATGCCTGCGTATATGAACCGATCACCCCGGCGTCGGATTCCTTGAGTTCGGGTTCGACCGCAGGCTTTTCCAATTTGGTTTCCGGCGCAGACTCCTGTTTAAGCTGTGAAACAAGAATGTCCGGATCCAGCGTCGTGGTTTCAATGTCATCTAAATAATCTTTTGCCACGGCTATCCTCCACGCAATTCGTTCAAGCTGTTCAGGAAGCTCTGGTTTTGCAGCATAAGCAGATAAATGGTCGTCAGCACGGTAAAGCCCGCCAGCACCATCATCGAGAAAATTCCCGCCTTGACCAGTTTGCGCTGATCGGCCTTGGCCATCAAGGCTCTTTCGGCCGCAATGGATTCGTAGACTTCCGTCAACTGATCGACCGACTGAACGGTCATGATCTGGTCGCGCTCGGGTTTATTGAGAGGCCATCTTGCCAGCGCCCGCGCAGGCTCGATACCGGCCATAATGCGGTCTTCGCACTGTTTCCAATAAGACCGGGCCGCCGGCTCGACCGTTGTCATAATAATGATTTTCACGGCTTCCGTTAAAGGCACCTTGCCGCGCAGCAGCCGCGCTATCAATTTGCTGGTGTCTTGCAAGCTGATGTTTCTGAGATAGGTGGAAAACAAGGGCATCTTCATCATGAGCCGGGCCGTAAAGTGTTCCGGCTTATGCCGGTTGAGCCAATAGGAAACGCCAAGAAAGGTTGCGCCGATAATGACGGCCGAAGAAACGACGAGCAAGATACCGTTCGCCCAGGAAACAAGCGCGATGCCGTGATTGAATTTCTCGACGGCGCCGGCATCGGTGCTTTTCGTACCCTGATTTTTCAAATACGGAATAAAGCCGAACTGCGTTCCCCAAATGGAGCCGATGATGCTGATGATGTCGAAAGAAAGCCAGCTGAGGGCGGCCATTATGGCCTTATACTGGGTTCCTTTTTGTTCACAATGCTCAATCGCGTGTTGAATAACGCCTTTCAGGTCCCCTGCGCGCTCGCCCGCGGTGATAATAGCCATCGTTGCGGCGTCCAACAGCTTAAGTTCACGCAACGCTTCAGCAAACGATCCTCCTCCTTTCAGAACCGTTCGCGTCGGCAAAAACGCAAGGCGGCGGCGCGGATCCTGTTCGGCTTCAATAATATTCAGCAGCGCCGTACCGGCGGAGGTCGTCGCCGTTTGAAAGCGCAGGGCGCGCAGCAGCTGAATCTGCCAATCGCGCGAACGGACGTCCAGCCATTCGAACATCGGCGGCTTCAGTTCGCGTATAGCAACGGGCCAAAAGCCCTTGTTGCGCAACAGCCGCCGCACCGCCGAGACGTCGGGAAGGTAAAAATCGTCTTCCTGTATAATCCGCGCGCCGCCGATCAGAGGCTGAATGAAACGGGCATGAAAAAGTTTCATATGGCCCTCCCTACTGCCCGCGGCCTTGCCGCGCGGCGGCTTCTTCGATCATAAGCGCCGCGCCCATATTGGCGTCGATAGCGTTGCGGCGAATAAGGTCGTGAATGGATTCCCGGCGCGAGATATAGATCGTGCCGGGTACTTCCGCTACAGACGACGTCACGTTGGATACCATCATTTCCGTAATGGCGCGGCGGCTGGCCTGGTCCTCGGGAGGAAACATAGCTTCAAGAACGAGCGTTCGTCCCAAAAACCCCGTATGACTGCATAAGTCGCACCCCTCCCTGTTCGCCAGCGCCAGCATGTCTTCGGGCGCGAACCCGATATCGCCGCACCGGGATTCGTCGTTGTAAATAGTGATTGCTTTTTCCGTCTTGTGGCAAGCGGGGCAAATCGTTTTGACGATCCGTTGCGAGAGGCTGGCGATCAGCGCATGCCCCAGAATGTAAAGACCGCTGGTGCGGTAGGCCGAACTGAGAAAGCCGTCGATACGGTCCAGCGTATGCAACGCGTCCACGGCGTGAACGGTGGTAATGACCAAATGGCCGGATTCGGTCGCGCGCAGGGCCGCTTCGACCGTATCGCCATCGCGCATTTCGCCGACGATGATCACGTCCGGATCGTGCCGCATCAGCGCCCGGATAATGTCCGCGATCGAGTTGGCGGAATTGTCGGTCACGGAGGTCTGATCGACGAGCGGCATGTCGTATTCGACCGGGGCTTCCACCGAATACACGGCGCGGGAAGAACGATCTATTTCCTGAATGACGCCGTAAAGCGTCGTCGATTTACCGGATCCCGTCGGGCCGCTAACGATAATAAGGCCGCCGTCCTTGGTGTAGCCATGCACCGACTTGCGCAATCGCCCGGCGACAATGGGCGCGTGCATAAACAGCTCGTCGAAGCTGCGCAAATTTTCCCGGTCCAACAGACGCATCGTCAGTTTTTCCCCCGAAGGCGCAACGGGCAGCGCCGCAACACGAACGTCGATCACGCGGCCCTGCCATTCGTAACCGAGGCGTCCGTCCTGCGGGTGTTGACGATCGGCCGCGTCCATTTTCGAGTCGGTCTTGATGCGCGTGACGATGGGCGCCATGACGCGATGCGGCACAAGATGCTTATAGACAAGATCGCCGTCGACACGGTACCTGATCCAGCATCGCGCATCGTCTTCCTGCAACGTGAGATGAATATCCGAAGTGCGGCTTTGAAGCGCTTCGGCGAGAATGTCGTTCACGGCTTGTTCGACGAGCGTCGCGTCGTCGGGATCCTTGGACAAAGTCGCAAAAATACGCAGAAGCCTTTCGCCGGCGACCTCGCTTTGCTCGCGCATAAGCCGCGCGAGTTCGGCACGGTCCCATGGCTCAACCTCGATTTTCTGGACTTCATGATTGGCGCGCTGCAACGCGTTGGTGATGCGAAGCAAATCGGCGTCGTCCACACGGTCGCCGACGGCAATACGCAATATGCCGTCGCGCATCTCAAGCAGGCAAAGCCCCATGGCCGTTTGATTGGCCACCGACACGTAAAGACGCAACGCCTGCATAGTCAGGTCTTCGCGGGACGTGCCGCGCATTTTTATTTGCGATGCGCTGTCGGTTACGAACCCGTTTCGCCTGAGAATTTCATCGATGGTGAGATAACGGCCAGTCGCCCGGCGCATGGTTTGTTCGGCAAGCGCCAGTTCGTAGTGCCGCGGGTTGATCCGCTTGGCTTCGCTCGTCGCAGCTATTTCGTCAGGTCGAAGAAGCTCATTCATTATTTTTCCATAACGCCCGAGGACGACGATCCCGACGTTTTCGGCTTTGCCTGTTTATCCTTCTCACCCTGTGCCGAGGCCGCGGCGGCCGCGGCCTTGCTGGTCAACGCCGCGGCGGCTTCAAGAACGAGCTTTTTCTTTTTTCCCTCATAAAAGATCTCGGCCTCTTTAGGCATCACGCTCGTCAGCTTCGCCTTCATGCTTTCGCCGAAAGAAACCTCATCGCCAACGGACACGACAGACGTCATGCCGTCCGGCAAAAGCAATACGGCGCGATTGCCGACCGTGCCGATGAGATGGAATTCTCCGCTGGGGGCAGCAGCCTTTGCCGCCGTAGCCGTCGATGTGCCTAGATCCGAATGCGAACTCATCCCCGCACCCTTCATCGGCAAAAACGAGGAAGTCAGGGGGGGTATTTTGTCGGCAGCCGCTTTTTCCAGAACTTCGGCGGTTGTTGGCTGTCTTCCGTTGGACTTAACGGCGGATCTTCCGTTGTCCTCCTTTCGTGACGCGGCCTCCGTTGTTTCTGCCGCGGCCTCCCCGTTATCGTCTCCTTTAGCAGCGCCACGGATGGGAATGACGGCAAAGCCAAGGCGCCCGCTGTGGCGGATAATCAAGTCCGTTGAAATCACGCCTTTGGATTCAGGTTGCCAGACAAGCGTGACGGGACAGGATTCGCCCGGTTTGAGTTCCATATCGACAACGCAACCCTGGTCCAGCCTTTCCAGTCCGTTCTCCGCGGCAATAACGTCGATGGAAAGCAACGTAATGTTCTCCGGGCTATCGTTGACCATGAGAGCGGTGCGAACGATCTTGGTTGTCTTCGCCTCCACATCGCCGAAATCAATGGGTTTGACTTCTTTTGTGCTGAGTGCAAACCCTGAGTCCTTTTTTTCATCCGTTGCCTGCCCCGCAGCTTTTCCGATCAGCTTTGCCCTTGCGATACGGCCTATACCGTTATGGGTAAGCAAAACTTCCGCGGTCCACCCTCCTATGTTGGAGGGCGTCGTTTCAACGATGACGGAACAACGGCTTCCGGGGGCGATGTTGTGCTCGCGCGAGCAATCATCGCTCACAATGCTGCTTTTCACGTTGCCGTCGTCGTTGGTATTGATGCTCACGACTTCAACGGGAGAATTCGTTTTGTTAGCGAAAAACAGGGTTGTTCGCCGCGCCACGTTAACAATGGAATCCCCGGTATTGATTTCTCCCTTGGGCTCGACGGCAACAGCGTCGCTGACGGCCGCAGAACCTTTCGCCATCGTGCCGGGAGTCGCAAAAGCGGCGTCGCGCGCCAGGGACGCCCTATAGGCCCCGGCCGTTCCCAGAAGCATGAACACCAACAACCAGACAAGCGAACGGTGCATGCGCAACATCACGGGCCGGCCTTTCTGGAATATGACGTTGTATCGCCCGTCTCGGCCGGAGCGAGCAACTCATCAAACGCGTGGCTAAACCCGCGCTGCATCAGCCGGCGATCGACGGGAGCATCGTCGTTGCTGGAAGCAATAGGCACGTTTCCGATAGGCGCGTTGTAAGACTCGGCGGTCATAAGTTCCGGCCTGGACGGGTCCGTGGACGGTTGCAGGCTGACGGGTTGGGCAACCTTCTCCGGAAGCTTCAGGTTTTTTGCGCCGTCCTTATCGATCACGACCGCGTCAGGAAGCGCTTTGCCGGGCTCGATGGACTTGTCCCTCGCCCGTTCCTGCGCGACGGCGACCGAGTCCGAGAACAACACGACCGACGGCTTCACCAAAATGACGAGTTCGGTGTTTTTCAGCTGATCGCGCGCGAACGTCGGCAAGCGGCCCCCGAACGGCAACGGAATGCCCTCGCGGTCATTGGTGTCGCGCGCCGATACAAGCCCGGCAAGGACAAGGTTGTCGCCGGGACGCACGCGCAGCGTCGTGGACACTTTCCGCTCCGATGTTTCGGGAAGGTCGATCGTCACGCCTTGCGACGTTGTCGGATTCAGGCTCACCACGTCCTGCAGGGCCAGATCCAGCGCGGCGAAGATCACGCCGTTTTCATAGGACCCGCTCATGTTGACGGTCAAACCCGTTTCAAGGCTGTCGGTTGAAACCGTATTGGTCCCTATGCCTGTGTTGGTGGTGTTGGATCCGGAAACGTTGGACGTCGTCAATTGGCCGACCTGGGCAATGTAGCGCTGTTTGCCGCCGACGCGGAATTCGGCGCTCGAGCCGGAAATAAACGTTAGCTGCGGATTGCTGACGGTCTGGACCTGTCCTTGCGTCGAAAGAAACTGGGAGACCGACTGTGCATCCAGATGCCCGTGCATCGTAGCCCCAAGGCTAACGCCCGGCGATGCCATGCTCGTAAAGCCGGTCGAGCCGGCTAAAAGGATATTTTGCAGCTTGCCCCCGAACTTGTCGAACTTGAAGGCGGACCAGTTGATGCCAAGGCCGTTATCCTTGCTCAGTTGCACTTCCCAGATATAGAGTTGCATGACGACGAGCGGGCGGCCGTTGCGCAGCTGTTCGAGATAGGTTCTTACCCGGTCCTGCCCCTCGACATCCGCCGTATAGATCAGATTGCCGCCTTGCTGGTCGACGCGCGCTTTTTCTCCGGACAACTCGCCGATGGCGTCCGCCATCGTGTTCGCCGCGGCTGAAGAAGTGCTGCCGGTACTGCCTTTCACCGGCATCGCCGGCAGTTCGATAATGAAGGTTTCCTTTTCCCTCAGTTCCAGCATTCCATGACGGTAGTCGCAGAAAACTTTGGCCGAGGTGCAGATTTTGTGCACAACGCTGGGCAGCGATCCGCTTAAATTCGCGACCGTGACAAGCCGATCATCGAATGTTCCGGCCTCCCACGAAAGCGACACATCCGTTCCGGCCAAAACGGCCTGCAAGGCCGTCGTAACGGGCACCGCGTTCAAATTCGTTGTGGGAACGATAATCGCGCCGGGAAGATCCTCTGTGCTGAGGAGACGGCGTTCACGCAAGCGCGAGCCCAGTTCAAGCGTCACTATAGGAGGATCCTGATCGCCACGAACGGTTTCATCGGCTTCCGGCACTTCGGCCACTTCAGGCGCCCGGCCCGTCGTCTGCTTGGCAGGCGGCACCGTTGACCACGAGCATCCAGCCAGCAACGAAGCCAAAATGACCACACTCCATTTGTAGACAGCCCGTTGACCCCGCACTTGCGCCCCGCTTCAAGTTCAAGAAAACTAACGGCAGAAACCAGAAATCATTAGAACGGCTTAAACAGCCAATACACTCAGGCGGCCGCCCATCGACCCCTGATCCCTGCTCTATCGAGTTAAGGGCTAGTCGGGTTGATATTTCGTTAACTGGTGTTAAGGGGTGTTTTTGGCCGTAAACCGGGATCAGCGGCGCGAACAGACGCACTAGGCGGCGTTGAGAAAAACGACCAAAACTACAGGGAAAGCAACGTTCTTTTCGCATCCGAACTGATATGCGGCGTGATGATGCGAAAGCGCCCGGGTTTATAGGCCCTTATCCACACGGCGTGGGCTATGCGTCACTGCATCTTCCCAAGATCGAACTTCCTGATTTTCGCCTCGGCCATAAAGTAGGCATAAAGGATGTTCCCCGGGAAATCGAAAAGGTATTTTGCCGGAATGACTGATCCCGAACCTATGGCAAGTTGTTGCGGGGGCTTCCCCGGAATAAATTTGAGCAGCATGTTTTCATACCGCTCAAACGGCTGACTGGGCCGGATAAGATCGGCATATACGGAATGATCCGTATTGTTAAATCCCACGATGTTCAAAGACGGCGGCATGAGGTGATCGATCTCCGCAATGCTTTGGGCATCGAAGACGTGATTGCCGAGATAAATCTCGTTTTTCTCATCGTTGCTTAAAAGGGGACTATTGAACTGATCCAGTCCTCCTTGCACAGCCGTTTCTCTCTCCCCTCTATAGCTCGTGCCATCAAGCATAATGAGCTTTTTGCTGTCGGTAAGATAAATATAAAGTTTGTTGAGTTTTTCGTTGTAGGCAAGCTTGACGAGCCGGAGCCCCCTGTTAAACGACCTGTTCCTGTCAAAACCGAACGAAGAGAGATCGATCATCGCCAACGCGCGCCTGTTTGTGAGATCGGCCACGCCCACCAAACCAAGTTCCGGCCAAACGGCGAACATCCTGTTGTTCGCATAATCCATCGTTATCTCGGGCAAAGAGTCGGTGCGCGGCTTCCAGGGAACCTGAAACTCCATTTTGCCTAAAAAGGCGCCGCTCAATGCGTCCAAAATATCTATGGCGGCGTCATAGTGGCTCAAAACGTACATTTCCCTTCCGTTCCGGCTTAGCGCGAACCCGCCGGGCCACATGCTTATTCCGCCGCCCCTCCAGTTGCCCGCCTTCCAGACGGCCTGTTTCGCGGAAAGGTTGTTTTCGTTGTCCGCAAAAAGCGCGACGCGTCTTGCCGCCGGATCGTATTTGTAGATGGCGCTGCCGCCGAGCCTGTTCCGGATAAAAAGACTCCCGGACGGTCCGGGAAGAATTTCGTCGAGCGTCGTTCCCAGATCGATGTCCTTTACCCAGCAGGAATTTCTTGCGCAGCCGTTTGTGGCGGCGAGCTTTTTCAAATCAAAAACCGAAACCGAACTATCGCCGGTATTTGAAGCGTACACCTTTCCTGTTCGCGTATTGACGTCGAAGAACATCGTGTCCGGGCCGTGAACGATCGCGCCCGCTTCCGACTGGCCCCGCATCACTTTAATTTTGTTATAAACGCCGTTGAGGTCTTGCGTCGACGTTGGCGCATAGCCTTGATACCTTTGCGGATCCCATGCGCTTTCGACATGCATCGTGTATCCGTTCCAGACGCGCAACCGTCCGATGCCGTATTCCTTGCTGTCCATCGCTTGCTGGCATTCGGACGTATCCTGAACCATCGCGATGCTTTTTGTTTCCGGATTCAGCTTGGCGCACGTCCGAAGATGAACGTTGAAAACATAAAGCGACCCTGAAACGTCAAGGGCCAACGTTCCTCCCGGAACGCCCATATCGAACATGTCTTCTACGGCATCCGTCGCCGTGTTAATGACCGCGATGGTCGACTGGGTTAAACCGCTGGAGACGTAAACCTTGTCTCTCCTGCCGTCGTAAACGATGTTGCCCTGTTTTATGAGGTTGACGTCAAACCCGTTGACAAGCTTCTGAACATTGATTTCATCGATCAAGGCGATTTCCGAGCCCCGGGCGTCATTTGCGGCCACGAAAAGCGAAAGAAAAAGAATCGCCAGAATGGCTGTCACGGCAAAGCTTTTACAGGGTTTTCCGGCTACGGTTTGATGTGCCTTCATTTTGGTCCCTCGCCCCCATAGATTAGCCGGTACGTTATGGCTACATTACGTCATCGCAAACGTGAGGCCCGGAATACAAAGCGTCAAGACATTATTATGATCTACCAATCCAAAAAACATGCGGCGTCGAAAACGGACTCCTACGTTTTCAACCAGCTCATCCCCTATATCGGGAACAAGAGAAAGCTGCTCGGCTTAATCGGCGAAGCGGTTAAGGCAACAGGCGTCGATCCGGAAGAAGCCACATTTCTCGATCTTTTTTCGGGTAGCGGGGTGGTCGCGCGCTTCGCCAAAAAAGCGGGGTTCCGCGTCGCGGCCAACGATTGGGAACCATACGCCGAGGCCATCAACGGCTGTACGATTGCCCAAAATTCGCCTCCGGTTTTTTTCAAAGGAAAAACCTACGAACAGGTTCTCGGCGAATTAAACGCGCTCCCTCCTCTGGAAGGATGGGTCGCGCGCCACCTTTGCCCGGAAAACGACGAACGCTTCGACACCGCGAAAGAGCGCATGTTCTACACGCGCGCCAACGGCATGCGCATTGACGCCATACGCGAAAAAATCAGGCAATGGGCCGATGCCGGAAAAATCGACGGCCGGCAAGCCGCCGCCCTTCTTTCCCCCCTGCTCTATCAGGCCTGCTATACCAGCAACACATCCGGCGTGTTCAAGGGCTTTCACAACGGCTGGGGCGGACAGACCGGCACGGCGCTCTACCGCATCAAATCGCGCCTGACGCTCGCGCCCGCCGTGTTTTACGACAATAAACGCAAGAACGAAGTTTTCCGCTGCGACGCGACGGAGCTGGCGCGCGAGTATGATGCCAAAGGCCCGGTCATCTCCTACATCGATCCGCCCTACAATCAGCATCCCTACGGGGCGAATTATCATGTGTTGAACAGCATCGCCCTATGGGACAAGCCGGAACTCCCGCGCATCATCGGCAAGCACAACAAGGCCGCCATTCGCACCGACTGGCGCACCGAGCGTCGCTCGAAATACAACCACAAAGGGCAAGCCGCCGAAGCCTATGAAGAGCTTCTAGGCGCCGCGCCTTCCGGATGGCTGCTGACCAGCTACAGCACCGACGGCAATATTCCTCTCGAAAGCCTTGTCCGCGCGGCGTGCCGGACCGGCGCGACGTCCGTTGTGACTCAAGGTTACAAACGCTACCGCGTAAGCCGTCAGCGTTTTTCCGAAAAGCCGCTCAATGTGGAGTTTGTTCTCATTACGAAGAAGGGTGCCAAGGGCGGCGGCACGGCTTCGGCGATCGCTCAACACATTCTCAAACAGGAGACCGAAGCCCTAGACAATCATCACGAACGCCCTTCGAACAGGTAATTTGCGCGTTCGTTGCTGCCCGGGTATAACCGCCCTATGACAGACCAGCCCCTCACCTTTATCACCGGCGCGACCGGATTTGTTGGCGCGGCCGTGGCGCGTGTTCTGCAAGATAAAGGGCATCGCCTGCGTGTGCTCACGCGGCCCAACAACGACCGGCGCAATCTCGAGGGACTGAAAAATATTGAACTGGTTGAAGGGGATTTGGCCCGACCTGAAAGCTATACATCAGCTTTGCAAGGTTGCGGCGCGCTGTTTCATGTGGCCGCCGATTACCGCATCTGGGTTCCCGACGCCGAGGCCATGCACCGCGTCAACGTCGACGGTACGATGGCTTTGATGGAAGCCGCGCAGGCCGCCGGCGTGAAACGCATCGTTTATACAAGTTCCGTGGCCACGTTGGGCAAAACGAAGGACGGCTCGCCCGCCGACGAAAACACGCCCGTTTCGCTAGACGATATGATCGGCACCTATAAGCGCTCGAAATATCTGGCCGAACAGACCGTTCATAGCCTGATCAAGGGGCATAAACTCCCTTGCGTCATCGTCAACCCCTCCACCCCTATCGGCCCGCGCGACATCAAGCCGACGCCGACGGGCCGCATCATCGTCGAAGCCGTCAAGGGGCGCATGCCCGCCTACGTCGATACGGGCCTGAACGTCGTGCATGTCGATGACGTGGCGATGGGACACTGGCTTGCGTTCGAACGGGGCAAGACGGGCGAGCGCTACATTCTGGGCGGAACCAATCTTGGGCTTGGCGAAATTCTCGCCATCATCGCTAAAATTGCCGGCCGTCCCGCGCCTACGGTAAAGCTTCCGCGGCTTCCGCTTTATCCCGTCGCCGCCGTTGCCGAAATCATGGCCCGCTTTACAGGCAAAGAACCCCTCATTACGCTCGACGGCCTGCGCATGGCGAAAAGGAAAATGTTCTTTTCTTCCGGCAAGGCCGAACGGGAACTCGGTTACGCCCCTCGTCCTGCAAAGGAAGCCATCGCCGACGCCATTGCGTGGTTTCGGACCCATAATTACTTCTAGGCTTCATCATGATATCCTCCCTTCTCGCCCTTCTTTCCTTTCTCGGCTGGCTTTATCTGGCGTTGATGAACGGAAAATTCTGGAAACCGTTGCTTGACGCGCCTGCGCCGGAGCCTGACTCATGGCCCAGCGTCGACATCGTCGTCCCGGCGCGCAACGAAGCCGAAAGCCTGCCGCATTCGCTGCCCTCTCTTCTGGAACAGGATTATCCGGGTGCGTGGCGCGTCCTTCTGGTCGACGATCACAGCACGGATTTCACCACAAGAGCGGCGCGCCAAATTGCCTTTGACAAAGGCCGCACGCACAAGCTGACGGTCATGGCGGCGCCCGATCTGCCACCGGGATGGAGCGGCAAGGTCGCCGCCATGCAGGCGGGCGTTGAACAAAGCAAGAGCGACTACGTCCTGTTCACCGACGCCGACATCGAACATCCCGCGGACAGTCTGCGGCATCTTGTGGCGCGGGCCTTATACGACAAACTCGATCTCGCCTCTTTGATGGTCAAGCTTCACTGCGCGAACAACATCGAAAAACTTTTGATCCCCGCGTTCGTCTTTTTCTTCGCCATGCTTTATCCCTTCCGCCGCGCCAACGACCCCTTCTCGCGCACCGCGGCGGCGGCGGGCGGCGTCATGCTCGTCAAAAAACAGGCGTTGGCGAACATCGGCGGTCTGGAACGGATCAAAGCGGCCCTGATCGACGATTGCGCCCTCGCGCGCGCGATCAAGGACGGCGGCGGCCCTGACGGCGCGACGGGCCGGATACGCTTGACGTTGACGGAAGACGTGAAAAGCCTGCGCGTCTACGCGACGGTGCGCGAAGCGATGCACATGATCTCCCGCGCAGCTTTTACGCAACTGGGCTACTCGACGGCGCTTCTTGCCGGAACGGTTTTGGGCCTTGGCTTGTTGTTTTTCGTGCCTGTTCTCGTGCCGCTTTTCGCGAATTTCAAAGCCGCGCTTTTCGCCTTTCCGGCGTGGTTTTTGATGATAGCGCTTTACCGGCCTATGGCGCGGTTCTACAACCTGCCCTTTGCATGGGCGTTGACATTGCCCGCCGCCGCGGCGATCTACATGGCCGCCACGATCGACTCCGCAAGGCAATACTGGCAAGGTAAGGGCGGACAATGGAAAGGGCGGGCGCAAGCGTCATGAAGGCGGAAACCGAAACAATCGAAACGCCGAGCGGCAAAAACCGCGATACGGAAAACTTCCCCGTGGGATCGTTTTTGATCCGTCCCGGGTTGCGTCCCCATGTTCACGCTTTTTACATGTTCGCGCGCGCCGCGGACGACATCAGCGACAATCCTCTTCTTGCTCCGGAAGACAAGGTGGAGAGGCTTAACCGCTTCGCCGCCGCGCTTACGGACGGCGCCATCACCGATATCCCGAGCGCGATTGCTTTGCGCGAAAGCCTGAAGGCGACCGGCGTTCCGTCCACGCACAGCCTCGACCTCCTCGCCGCTTTCAAGCGCGACGCCACGCAGCTGCGCTATCGCGATTGGGACGATCTTATGGACTATTGCCGTTATTCGGCCTCGCCCGTCGGGCGCCACGTTTTGGCGCTGCACGGTATCGGCAAGGAAGCCTGGCCTGCGAACGATGCGCTTTGCTCCGCGCTTCAGGTCATCAATCACATTCAGGATTGCGCCGACGATTACCGCGAACTGGATCGCGTCTATATCCCGCAGGATATGCTCGCGGCGCACGGCGGCAACACGGAGGATTTGTCGAAAGAGCGCGCAACTCCGGCGCTCCGCGCGACTCTCGACGCCATGCTGGACAAACTGAAGCCGATGCTTCTATCGGCGCGCGGCCTGCCCCGCGCCGTGACGGATACGCGTTTGCAGATGGAAACGTCGGTGATTTGCGTTTTGGCGGAGCGCCTTGTGGAACTTTTGTACCGCCGCGATCCTCTTTGCGACAGCGTGAAGCTTGGCAAACCGGCGCTTCTTGGCGCTACCCTGACCGGAATTGTGCGCGCGTGGTTCTGATGACGACAACAGCATACCAGCAAGCCATGAAAGACGTGCGCGCCCGCGTGAAAGCGTCGAACTCGTCCTTTGGCGCTGGCATGGCCGTTCTGCCCAAAGAAAAACGCGAGGCGATGTACGCTCTCTACGCTTTCTGCCGCGAAGTGGACGACATCGCCGACGACGGCGCAACGCTTGAAGAGCGGCAAAAAGGCCTGCAGCAATGGCGCGAGCGCATTCACACGCTTTTTCACGATCACAGCGCAAGCGAAAGCATCACGCAAGCTCTTGTCGTCGCGCTTGAAAGATTTCCGCTCGTCGAGGACGATTTTCAGGCCATCATTGACGGCATGGAGATGGACGCAGGCGATCCCGTCTGCGCGCCTTCCGCCGCCACGCTCGATCTCTATTGCGACCGCGCCGCCAGCGCCGTCGGCCGCGCGTCGGTGCGCATTTTCGGCGACGACAGCGCCAATGGTCTGCGCGTCGCGCATCATCTTGGGCGTGCGCTGCAACTGACGAACATTCTGCGCGATCTGGCCGAAGATGCCGCGCGGGGACGGCTTTATCTGCCCGAAGAATTGCTGGAAAAACACGGCATCGCGGCGCGGGATCCGGACGGCGTTTTACGTCACCCGAAGCTTCCTGCGGTTTGCCGCGATCTGGCGGCGCAAGCCAAAGCGCATTTCGCCGAATCCGGCGCGGCCATGCATCTTTGCGAACGGGCCGCGATGCGCCCGGCCCGCATCATGCGCGCGTATTACGGCGCCATACTCGACCGTCTGATCGCCGAGGACTGGCGCGATCCGTTTAAACGCGTTACCTTGCCCCGCTGGCAGAAACTATGGCTGATGATAAAAAGTTTGGCGGGATGATTTTATGAGCGAGCCGCGGCACATCCATGTGATCGGCGCCGGCATGGCCGGGCTTTCGGCGGCGCTGCAACTTTCGCATATGGGCGAAAAAGTCACGGTTTACGAGGCCGCTCCCTATGCGGGCGGCCGTTGCCGTTCGTATTACGACCGCGAAATGGATTGCCGTCTCGACAACGGCAATCATCTGGTTCTTTCCGGCAATGCCGCCATTCAGGATTATCTTTTCCTGACTCGCGCCACCCAACACATGCACAGCCCGGCCGAGCCTCTGTTTCCGTTCATGGACCTTAAAAGCGGCGAGCGCTGGACCGTCAGGATGAACAACGGCCGTTTGCCGTGGTGGATTTTCGATCCCAAACGGCGCGTGGCAGGCACCGGCCCGCTTGATTACCTTTCGGTTTGGCGCGTGCTTACGGCCGGAAACAAAGATACGGTCGCCGCTTGCCTCAATACCAAATCGGCGATTTATCGCCGTTTCTGGGAACCGTTAGCGGTGGCCTCGCTGAACACGGAGCCGGAGTCGGCCTCGGCGCGTCTGCTGGGCAATCTTCTGGCGCAGAGCTTCATGGCGGGCGGAACGGCGTGCCGCCCGATGGTGCCGACGATCGGACTGTCGGAAAGTTTCGTCATGCCGTGCCTGAACACGCTCCGCCAGCACGGCGTCGAGGTCAAATTCGGAAAACGCGTCCGGTCGCTTAAAACCGCCGATTTTCAGATTAACAGCCTTGTCTTCGGCGACGGCGTTGTCGAACTTCATCCGCTGGATTGGGTGGTGCTGGCCGTGCCGCCGTGGGTGGCGCAGGATTTAATCCCCGGCCTTAAGGCCCCCAATGAATTTCGCGCGATTGTCAACGCCCATTATCGCGTCGAAACGCCGCACAATCCCGCCGGATTCACAGGCCTCGTCGGCGGCGTGGCGGAATGGGTGTTCGTAAAGCCCAACGTCGTTTCCGTCACCATAAGCGCCGCCGAGCGTTACGAGGAAACCGACCAGCGGAACTGGGCGGTTTACGTCTGGCGCGACCTCGCCAAGTTGTTCGATCTCGATCCGGCCAAGGTTCCGCCGTGGCGCATCGTGCAGGA
>JAQUPC010000026.1 GCA_028716765.1 Alphaproteobacteria bacterium
GAAGGCGTTAACTGTCAAACAAGATTCATCTTGTTTTTCTCCGCCGGATCGGCAATTTTACCGCCTCCTCGACGTGTGGGGCCATAGCTCAGCTGGGAGAGCGCAACAATGGCATTGTTGAGGTCAGGGGTTCGATCCCCCTTGGCTCCACCATTAGGTTTTCTTCGTTCGCGAAGCGAACGTTAGAAAACCTTATGTCCCGCCGCAGCTCGCGAAGCGAGCGTAGGGGGACTGGTTCCGCAAAAAGCCTATCCCGCCTTCAAATGCCGGCAATGTCTTTCGAGAAAATTTTTCGTTGTCGCGAGCGTTGAAACACGCGTATCGCCAAGCCTTGCCTCAATCCGGTGACAAAGCATGTTCCATGGCTCGCGGCTTTTGTCACCTAACGTTACGGCCGCCATATCGTAAAGGGATGAAGCGCCCTTGAAAACAATTTCCCCTTTTCTGGCGCGGGTTCTTAGCTTTAATTTGCCGACAAATTCCAGGGCGGCCTGCCGGCCTTTTTCCTCGGCAAAGCGATCAACATATTCGTCCAGCCTGGGACGCGCCAAAAGGCTAAGACTGCCGCCCGGATCCGCGTTGAACAGGCCGTGGTCAGAACCTCCGTCTTTCCTCGTCGTCGTGTGTTCCATAAAAAAATCTAAAACGCCCTCGATATCAAGAGCCGCCCTGGCATCGAGAAGCTTGAGGAAATTTTCTTCGGCTATTTTTTTCATCGGATGCCGCGTCTGGATGTCATTTAGGGCGTTTGCCGCCAGAGCAAGCGCGAAATCCAGTTCTTCGCCGGGAAGCTTAAGCAGAAAGGGAACGGCGTAGGCGATCGCTACCTGCTGCAGGTCGCTTCCTCGCGGCTCATGCCGGACAACGGCCGACAGACCTTCCAGAACCATCTTCAAGGGATAGAGACCTTCCTTGTCATTGAGCAGGAGCCCGGCCACGCCGACAAGCGGTTCGCGCAAATGCACATGATCCTTGGCCAGCTTGACAAGCTGCGCATACAACCGGCCGATTTCTTCATGATCCTTTGCGTCCAAAGCGCCGGACAAAAGCTTTAAAATATCGGCTTCATCATTCATATTATTGCTCTCGACAAAAAATTATCTTGTTGGAACATGAACAAGATGTGCTTCAATGACCTGAATTATATAAAATAAGTTTGGCCCAAAAACAACCTCCACACCAAAACAGGGGTTAACCGTGATTCAGCGGCGGCGTTCAAAAAATTCCAGACCTGTGGTACTCTCTATGCCAATTGCTTTGGCCGTTTGCTTGTTCCTGGTTGCGTCCGCAAACGCCATGCCCCGCGACGGTTTTCAAACAGGAGGCTCCGCCATGACGTTCACGCTCGAATCCTCGACTTTTCCCGGCGGCGGCGCGATGCCAAGCGTTTGCACGTGCGACGGCAACGACACGTCGCCCGCGCTAAGCTGGTCGGGCGTTCCCGACGGCACGAAAAGTCTCGCGCTGATCGTGGACGATCCGGACGCGCCCGATCCCGCCGCGCCGAAAATGACGTATGTGCACTGGGTGCTGTTCAACATACCGCCGGACACGCCCGGCTTGCCCGAAGGCATCGCGGCGTTGCCGCCGGGCACGCGTGAAGGCCTGAACGATTGGGGACGCACGGGCTACGGCGGCCCCTGCCCGCCTATCGGCACGCACCGCTATTTCCATAAACTCTATGCGTTGGACAAAGTTCTGGACCTGTCCGGCGCGCCGACGAAGGCGCAACTTTTGGCGGCGATGGAAGGCCACATTCTGGCGCAGGCGGCGCTGATCGGCACGTACGCGCGCGGGAAGAAATAAATTCCCCCGGATTTTTGTGGATTAGTTTAAACAAGGCAAGAAAAAAATCCCTCTCCCCTTGCGGGAGAGGAAGCAAAATCCTGGGCTTGCGCAAGCAAGTCCTTGGATTTTGCAGGTGAGGGGGTTTCTTTTGACCCCTCCCCGAAATTGCTTCGCAATTTCGACCCTCCCGCAAGGGGAGGGTGATTTAATTTAGCTATGCGGATATGGTTTCAGAAACCGCCGCTATTAGTCGCACGGATGCAGCGCGTAATGCCGCCGAGGTCTTTGTGCGTGGCAATGTCCGCAAATCCGGCGTTGCGGAACAAATTGCTTACGGTTCCTGCTTGGCCCTGCCCAACCTCAAACACGGCAAGGCCGTTCGGATTCAAAAAAAGAGGAAGTTTCGGGATGAGGAGGCGGTAAACGTCAAGCCCGTCCGCGCCGCCGTCAAGCGCCGCAAGGGGGTCGTGCCCACGCACTTCGGGCATAAGGTTTGGTATGTCCGGCGTCGCGACGTAGGGCGGGTTGCTGATGATCAGATCGAACTTTTCATTGATGCCTTCAAGCCAGTCGCCGATGCGGAATTCAACGCGGTTTTGCAAACCGAGACGTTCGGCGTTTTGCCGCGCCTGTTCCGCCGCGCGTGGGGCGATGTCCACGCCGAGGCCTGAGGCTTCCGGCAACTCGTGCAACAATGCCAAAAGCAAACAACCCGTGCCGGTGCCGAGGTCGAGGATTCTGATCCCCAATCCCCGATCCCCGATCCCCGACAACGCCGCCTCAACCAGCGTCTCGCTGTCCGGGCGCGGTTCGAGCGTGGCTTCGTTCAGGCCGAACGGCAGGCCCCAGAACTCGCGCAAACCTAAAATACGCGCCACGGGTTCGCGGCGCGCGCGCCGTGCGGCCAAAGATTGAATTTTTTCGATTTCGGCGGGCGTTAATGGCCGCTCGGCTTGCGTCAGCAATTCCAGCCGAGCGCAGCCGAGCGCATGCGCGACGAGTATTCGCGCGTCCAGCGCGGGATTGTCGACGCCTGCGACGTCAAGTTCTTCCGTCACGCGCCGGATGGCGTCTTGCACCATAGGTTTGGCGGCTTCTGTCATTGCCCGCTGATCGCCGCCAGCTTTTCGGCCTCGTCTTCCGCAATGAGCGCGGCGATGATTTCGTCGAGCGCCGCGCCGTTGACGACATCGTCGATCTTGTAAAGCGTCAAATTGATGCGGTGGTCGGAAACGCGGCCTTGCGGGAAATTATAGGTGCGGATGCGCTCGCTGCGGTCGCCCGAGCCCACCTGCTCCTTGCGCGTGGCGGCGTGGGCGGCGTCGCGCAGGCCGCGCTCGCGTTCATAGATGCGGGCGCGCAAAATCTTCATCGCCTTGGCCTTGTTCTTGTGCTGCGAGCGCTCGTCCTGCATCGCTACGACGATGCCCGTCGGCATGTGCGTCAGGCGCACGGCGCTTTCGGTCTTGTTGACGTGCTGGCCGCCCGCGCCGGAAGAGCGGTAAACGTCCACGCGCAAATCCTTGTCGTCGATATGAACGTCGACGTCCTCCATCTCCGGCAACACGGCTACCGTGGCGGCGGAGGTATGGACGCGGCCCGAGGCCTCGGTTTGCGGCACGCGCTGGACGCGGTGGACGCCGGACTCGAACTTGAGGCGCGCAAACACGCCCTTGCCGCTGATCGTGGCCGAGCCTTCCTTGAGGCCGCCCAAATCGCTTTCGGAAAGCTCCATCACCTCGAACCGCCAGCCGTGCAGCGCGGCGTACTTGCGGTACATGTCGAACAGCACGGCGGCGAAAAGCGCGGCTTCGTCGCCGCCGGTGCCCGCGCGCACTTCCAGAATAGCGTTGCGTTCGTCGGCGATGTCTTTCGGCAGCAAAAGACGCTGCACCTGTTTTTCGAACAGGGGGATTTTCTGGCGCAGCGCGTAAAGCTCGCGCTCGGCCTCGGCCTTCATTTCGGGATCGGCCAGCATGGCCTCGGCGTCGGCCTGTTCCTTTTGCGCGCGCTGCAGCTCCTGAACCGCCTCGGCCACGGGCGTCAGATCGGCGTATTCCTTGGACAATCTGGCGAATTGATCCGCCGCCAAGCCGGGCGAGGCCAGCGTATCGCGCAGCTCGTCATGGCGCGCCAGAACTTTGGCAAGGGTTTCGGTGAAGGACATTATGTAAAAGCCTAAAGCTTATTTTGGCATTTCTTTTTGTTTTTCAAGCTTCGCCACATACGCCTCCACCAGTTCCACCAAATGTTCCACAACATCGCCGTCCTTGAGGCGGTGGTCGGGCTTGCCGTCGATGTAGACCTGATGCGTGTTGTTGCCGCCGCCTGTGATGCCGATGTCGGTGTGCATAGCCTCGCCGGGGCCGTTGACGACGCAGCCCATGACGGAAAGCGTAACGGGCGCCGTGATGTGGGCGAGGCGCTGCTCCAGCTGTTCGGTCACCTTGATGACGTCGAGTCCGCGCCGCGCGCAGGTGGGGCACGAGATGATCGATACGCCGCGGCTGCGCAGGCCGAGCGTTTTCAAAATGTCATAGCCGACGCGGATTTCCTCGACCGGATCGGCCGAGAGCGAGACGCGGATGGTGTCGCCGATGCCGTCCCAAAGCAGCGCGCCAAGGCCCATCGCGCTTTTAACCGTGCCGGTGCGCAGGCCGCCCGCCTCGGTGATGCCGAGGTGGAGCGGGTAATCGCAGGCCGCCGCGAGGCCGCGGTAGGCCGCGACGCACAAAAACACGTCGGAGGCCTTCACGCTGATCTTGAAATTGAAAAAGTCGTTGTCCTCGAGGATTTTGGCGTGGCCCATAGCGCTTTCGACCATTGCCTCGGGGCACGGCTCGCCGTATTTTTCCAGCAAGTCCTGCTCCAGCGAGGCGGCGTTGACGCCGATGCGGATCGAGCAGCCGTGATCTTTTGCGGCCTTCACCACTTCGCGCACGCGTTCGGCCGAGCCGATGTTGCCGGGGTTGATGCGCAGGCACGCCGCGCCCGCCTCGGCGGCCTCGATGCCGCGCTTGTAGTGGAAGTGGATGTCGGCGACGATCGGCACGTTGACGCCCTTGACGATTTCCTTCAGCGCCGCCGTGGACTCTTCGTTCGGGCACGACACGCGCACGATGTCCGCGCCCACTTCCTCCAGCTGGCGGATTTGCGCGATCGTGGCTTTCGCGTCCGAAGTCAGGGCGTTCGTCATCGATTGCACCGTGATGGGCGCATCGCCGCCGACCGGCACGTTGCCCACCATAATTTGTCGGGTCTTGCGGCGGTTGATCGTGCGCCACGGGTGAAGGGAATTGAGGGCGGAATCGTTGCTCATCGTCGTCTCTTTAATGCAAATTGCGTACGGTCGGATTTATAGCCCCGCGCAAGGCCTTGCGCCAAGCTATCTATTCCGAAGGCTGCGTTTTTCCGGCTTTAAGCCCCTCGGGGTCGAGCGGAACGTTGCGCACAAGGCGCGAATCCGAAGCCAGCCGCGGCAGATCGGTTCCGTCCAGACTCAGAACGACGCCGTTGCCGTTGCCCGTGGTCAGCCTCAGGTCTTTTGCCGCCGGGACGTTATAGACGTCGCCGGGCTTGAGGATTTTGTCGAACAGGGTGTTGCCGCGGCTGTCGGCGACAAGAACCCACGATTCCTTTTCGGCGCGGAGGACAAGACGCGCAGGCGCGCTCGTTTCCCCGTAAACCTCGCCTTTCTCCGGCGGTTCCGCCTTTGGGGGCGAGTCGGACCTGAGCGAAACTTTTGGCGGCACCGGCGGCTCGAGATCGGCGGCCGCTGAAGGGCCGTTGACGAATATCCCGGCCGGGGTCTGCGGCTGATTGGCGGAAGACGGAAGGATCATCGAAGCCGCTTTCGATGAATCCATGCGGGAGGGCGGCGGCGGCGCCGCCAAAGCGGGCGATTCAGCCGATACGGCGGCCGCGCCCGGCGCATTTTTCTGCGGAGGCGCGGATTCGGTTTGCGCGGCGGTTTGGGGCAGGGGCGGCGGAGCCTTGGCGGCATCCTGGCTGGATGACGAAAGCCCGTACCACAAAGCGTAGATCAGGATCGCCGCCAGTAACGCGGCAATCAAAACGGGGGCCGTCGGGGCGCGGCCTTCGGAAATCGGCTGCGGCATGTTCAGTTGCGGCCGCCGCCGCCGCCCGGCCATTTCGCGCCGGTAATGATCGATGACCTCCCGGCTGTCGAGCCCCAGATAATTCGCGTAAGAACGAAGAAAACCAATTACATAAGCATCGGCGGGCAGTTCTTCGTAACGGCTGTTTTCCAGGGCGGCGAGAAAGCCGGGGCGGATGCGCAAATACGCCGAAATGGCGTCAAGCTTTTCGCCCCGTTGGCCGCGCGCGCGGCGCAAAAGATCGCCGATGCGGTCCAGTTCGAAGGCGGGCGCGCTTTGGTTGTTGCCAAAGTCCGGAGGCGGAGGCCCAACGCGCTGGGCCGCCCGGCTTCCCGGACGGGAGTCCCCGGAAGACGGTCGGCGGGATGACGGCGGCGTACGGCGGTTTCTGGATGAAGGCATTATATTAACGTTCCGAAAAAAACATCCGCATCCATAGGCAAATTTCGGGAAAAAGGCAAACAAGCGCTTCTGCAGGAGGGAATCCCGCCGTTAATGGTTAAACGGCCGCGGCTTGGCAAGTTTCAACGATCGCTGAGGCAAATAACAGGCCGGGTTATTTTGTGCTCTTGCGCGGCTGAAATTTTGCTATAAAGCCCGTGGAAGGCTGGCGGCGGGCGGATCCCGTGCCAACCCGGCCAGGTCCGGAAGGAAGCAACCGTAACACGTCCCGATCCGGGTCGTTGTCCAGTCTTCCACTCAGGGGTTAGGGATTAGAGGCTAGGGGTTAGCGTTTCCATAAATTCCCTTTACACTAGCCTCTGGCCTTTAGCCTCTAACCCCTGTTCTTTGAGCCAACGTGACCGAACTGTTTCCATCCTCTCCCATCGAAGCGCCCGCCTACCGCGTGCTTGCCCGCAAGTACCGCCCGTCCACGTTCGAGGAGTTGATCGGGCAGGAAGCGATGGTGCAAACGCTCACCAACGCGATCGAGGCCGGAAGGCTATCGCACGCGTGGATGCTGACGGGCGTGCGCGGCATCGGAAAGACGACTAC
The DNA here is from genome assembly GCA_028716765.1 of Alphaproteobacteria bacterium. The sequence continues at coordinate 6,903 of JAQUPC010000026.1, forward strand.
CGCGCGCCTCATCGCCCGGGCGCTGAACTGCACAGGGCCGGACGGCAAGGGCGGCCCGACGATCCACCCTTGCGGCCAGTGCGACGCTTGCCGCGCCATCGCCGAAGACCGGCACGTCGACGTGCAGGAACTGGACGCGGCCTCGCGCACGGGCGTGGACGATATCCGCGACATCATCGAGGGCGTGCGTTACGGCCCGGTTTCGGCGCGCTACAAGATCTATATCCTCGACGAAGTGCACATGCTCTCGAAAAACGCGTTCAACGCCTTGTTGAAGACGCTGGAGGAGCCGCCGCCGCACGTGAAGTTCATCTTCGCCACCACGGAAATACGCAAGGTGCCGGTCACGGTGCTTTCGCGGTGCCAGCGTTTCGATCTGCGCCGCATCGACAGCGCGCGGCTGGCGGCGCATTTCACGGCGATTGCCGCGAAGGAAAAGGTTGAGACCGAGCCCGAAGCGATCAAGCTTATCGCCCAGGCGGCGGACGGCTCGGTGCGCGACGGCCTGAGTTTGCTGGATCAGGCCATTGCCCGCGGCAACGGCGCGGTGCGCGAGACCGAGGTCAAGGATATGCTCGGCCTTGCCGACCGTGCGCAGAGCCTCGTTTTATGCCGTCGGCTTTTGCGCGGCGAAATGCGCGAAGCCCTCGAGGCCTATGGCGCCTTCCTTCAAGCCGGAACCGATCCCCTTCAGGTGTTGCAGGATCTGGCCGGTCTCGTGCATCTGTTGACGCGTGCGCAGATCGTCGCCGATCTGGCGAGCGCGCCCGATTTGCCGGAAGCCGAGCGCGGGCTGCTTCTGGAGTTGGCCGATATCAAGGTGCCCGCATTGACGCGTGGATGGCAGATTTTGCTTAAAGGCATCAACGAGGTGCAAGTCGCGCCGCGCCCGGCCGAAGCCGCCGAGATGGTTCTGATCCGCCTTGCCTATGCCGCCGATCTTCCGCCGCCTGCCGAACTGGTGCGGCAATTGCGCGAAGGCATGAGTGCAGCATCAACGACATCATCGTCCGGAACGCCGCCTTCGGGCGGGGGTTCGGGGTTCGGGGTTCGGGGTTCGGGGGCTCTGGCGACGGCGCGGGAGACCGTTCCGGCGCAGGCCGCTCCTGCTGTTGCGCCCGTAGCCTCCTCCTCCATGCCCGCGACATTCCGCGACGTCGTGGCCTTGTTTGCTGCCAACCGCGAAGGCGGCCTTTATGCCCAGCTTTGCAATTTCGTGCACGCGGTGCGCTGCGAGCCAGGAAGGCTGGAAGTCCGGCTTGAGGCCAACGCTTCGCCGGGTCTCGTGAACAGGGTCGGCCATTGCCTGACGCAATGGACGGAACGCCGCTGGATGGTGTCCGTCGTCGATCAGCCGGGCGCGCCGACGCTTGCCGAAGAACAGAAGAAGGCCGAGGAGGACCATCAGGCGCTCGTGCGTTCCCACCCGCTGATGCAGGCCGTTATGACCGCCTTTCCGGAGGCGAAGATTTTGTCGCTCAAGCAAAAAACGGTTGCCCTCGCGGCCCCGCCGCGTGAGGATGAGACGCTCGAAAACGAAGAACCGCAGACTGAAACGGAAAACGGGGAGCAAACATGAATATCGGCCAAATGATGCGCCAGGTGCAGGACATGCAGGCCAAGATGGCGCAGATGCAGGAACGCCTTGTTACCATGGAAGCCACAGGCCAGTCCGGCGGCGGCATGGTGCAGACGACGCTCAACGGCAAAGGCGAAATGAAAAAAATCAAGCTTGATCCCAAGCTCGCCGATCCCGCCGAGATCGAGGTGCTGGAAGACCTGATCGTGGCTGCCTGCAACGACGCCAAGGCGAAGATGGACGCCGAGGTGGCGGCCGAGACCGAGAGGATGATGGGCGGCCTGCAACTTCCCCCGGGCATGAAGCTGCCGTTTTGAAAAGAGCCGCAATGGCAGGAAAACAAATTATTCTCGTCATTGTTTTGGCCCTTCTTGCTGGCGCGGGTGGCGCGTGGTTTTTTGCGGGCACAGGCGCCCGGTCCGGCGCGCCGCAAGCGGATTCAAGCCGGGAAAGCGCCTTCGACCGCGTCATGCGCACGCAAACCATCAGGTGCGGATATACGGCGGCCCCGCCCCTGCTTATCAGGGACCCGAACACCGGCGCGCTTTCCGGTATAGCGCATGATTTCATGGAGGCTCTCGGAAAGGCCTTAAGCCTCAAAATCGATTGGGCCGAGGAGACCGGATGGGGCTCTTTCCCGGCGGCCCTTAAGGGGGGCCGCGTCGACGCCTTTTGCACCGGCGCGTGGTCGAGCGCGGCGCGGGCGCGCGAGACGGACGCGGGCATGCCATTTTCCTACCAGCCCTATTACGCCTTCGTCCGGGCGGGCGACACGCGGTTCGACAACAGGCTTGAGGCCATCAACGATCCCGCCATCACCATAGCCCTGATCGACGGCGACACGTCGAGCATCATCGCGGCGAGCGATTTTCCGAAGGCCAAAGCCGTGCAGTTGCCGGAAATGGCCCATGTCGACGAACTTTTCATCAATGTCATGACGGGAAAAGCCGACGTCACTTTTATCGACGCGAGTTTTGCCGCCGGGTTCGAGGCCAACAATCCGGGGAAGATCCGCCGCGTGCAGGCCAAAACGCCGCTCCGGGTTTTTGGCAACGTCATCTTTATCGCCCAGGGACAGGATAAGTTCCGGCGCATGCTGAACACGGCGACGCAGGAATTGCTGTCGAGCGGGCAGGTTGAAAAAATTCTTGCGCGGTACGAGAAATTTCCCGGGGCGATCCTGCGCGCCGCCCCCGGGTTCCGGACGGAGCCCTGATGACTGCCGTTCCGCCCGTCCTTTCCCTGCAAAAAACAAGCAAGAGCTTCGGGTCGGTGCGGGCCCTGCACGAAGTCGACCTCGACCTGAACGCGGGCGAGGTTGTTGGCCTCATGGGCGACAACGGCGCGGGAAAGTCCACGCTCCTGAAAATCGTCGGGGGTCTTTTGCATCGGGACGGGGGGCGCATCCTGCTCGACGGCAAGGCCGTCGAATTGCCGGCGCCGCACGTTGCGCAGGAGCACGGCATCGCCGTTGTGCATCAGGACCTTGCCTTGTGCGACAACCTGACGGCGGGCGAGAACATTTTTCTGGGCCGCGAGCCGGTGCGCAGCTTTGGACCCTTGACCGTCGTCGATTTTCAGGCGATGCACAAGGCTGCCGCTGAAATGTTCGCTGAACTCGGCTCGGCCACGCCTTCGGAGAGTCTTGTGAAAAATCTTTCCGGCGGCCAGCGGCAGGCCACGGCCATCGCGCGCGTGCTGATCGGCGATGCCAAAGTCATATTAATGGATGAACCGACGGCGGCCATCAGCCTGAAGCAGGTCGAGGAAGTTCTGGCGCTCATTCGCCGCCTGAAGGCGCAGGGCAAGGCTATCATCATCGCCAGCCACCGCATGGGCGACATCTTCGCCGTCGCGGACCGCATCGTCGTGCTGTGGCGCGGCGAAAAGGCGGCCGACAAGCCGCGAGGCGCGACGACACCCGACGAAATCGCCAGCTTCATCACCGGCGCGAACAGGATCGCGGCATGAAAAGCCTCCTCGCCTTTCCCCGAGTGTTGCCGCAGGTCTTTTGGGCTTTTCTCGCGGCGTTCGCTCTTATGCTTGTCATGGCGGCGGCGACGGAGTCGTTCGCGGCCCCGCAAAACCTGTTCAACATCGCGCGCAACGTTTCGTTCATCGCCATCATGGCGCTCGGCGTCACGCCGGTTTTGCTTTCGGGCGGCATCGATCTTTCCATCGGCTCGGTCATGGGGATCAGCGCGATGGCCGCCGGCATGGCTCTGGAGGCGGGAGCCTCGCTGGGCCCCGGGCTTGCCGCCGGACTTTCCTGCGCGTTGGCGTGCGGGATCGTCAACGGCGGCCTTGTGGCGTTTGCGGGATTCAATCCCTTTATCGTTACGATCGCGATGCTGAGCGCGCTCCGCAGCCTCGATCTTGTTGTGGCGAACGGCAAATTCTCTTACCAGTTCGGCCCGGACGCCGATCTTTTTGCGTATCTCGGCGGTGGCGATTTCGCGGGAGTTCCCGTTCCGGCGTGGATCGGCCTCGTTCTTCTGGCTTTTCTGGCGTTTGCGCTGCGTTTCCGGCGCTGGGGCCGCTATGTGTACGCTATCGGCGCGAATGAAAAAGCCGTGCATGCCGCCGGCGTGTCCGTCGCGCGCGTCAAATTCTCGGTCTACGTCGTCAGCAGCCTGATGGCCGGACTCGCGGGCATCCTGATGACGGGGTGGCTCGGGGGCGTGACGACGAGCCTTGGCACCGGCTACGAGCTGAACGTGATCGCGGCGGCCGTAATCGGCGGCGTGAGCCTTGCGGGGGGCTATGGCCTTGTTGCGGGTCCCGTGGCCGGAGCCCTTCTTCTGGAAATCATCCGCAACGCCTTTCTTATGGCAGGATTCAACGCCTACTGGCAGGGGTTCTTCGTCGGTGTTATCCTTCTGTCCGCGCTGGTTCTGGAACGCGTGTACCGTCCCGCAAAATAGGAGCGTCTCCATGCAAAAAGGGTTGCTGATCGCATTTGTGTTTTTGCTCGGAGCGTTTCCCGCGCAGGCGAAAGAACTTGTTTTGGCGCTTGTGCCGAAAGCGACGGGAAACGTGTTTTTCGAAAAGAGCGCCGAGGGCTGCCGCAAAGCCGCCGCCGAATTGCATGTGCGCTGCGACTATATAGGGCCGAGCAAGGTCGATGCCGTCGAGCAAGTTCAGATTTTGCAGGATTTGATCGCCCGGCGCGTCGACGGCATCGCCGTCGCGCCCGTCGACTCCGCCACTATGGCCGGTCCTCTGAAGGCAGCCAAAGAGGCGGGCATTCCGGTCGTAACTTTTGATTCCGATTTGCTGGCGAAAGACCGCGCGCTCAGGGCCACCTACATCGGCACCGACAATTACGCCATCGGCGAGAACGAGGCGAAGATTCTGCAGAAAATGAAGCCTTCCGGAGGCACGATCTGCATTCAGACCAACACGGCGGGCGAGGCCAATCTCAACGAGCGTGTACGCGGCGTGCGCGAAACGCTTTCGGGCCGCACGGGCACGTCCGGCATGGGCGAGCGCCTGAAGGGCAAAAACGGCTGGCGCGAAGTCGACGGCTGCCCGCTTATGAACGACGGCGATTTCACGGTGACCGTCAAGCAGTTCGACGAGACGTTGGGCAAATATCCCGATCTGACGGCCTTTGTGCCGGTCGGCGGCTGGGCCCAGCTTTTCCCGGCCAGCTACCGCGAAGTTATCGGGCGCTACAAGGACCGCATCATGAGCAAAAAGACGGTCTACATCACGGCGGACACCTTGCCGCCCCAGATGGAACTTGTGGCGGAGGGACTGAGCCACGCGAACGTCGGCCAGCGGCCGTTCGACATGGGCTATAAATCGATGGCCGCGCTCAAGGATTTGGCGGAGGGCAAAAAAGTGCCCGACCCCATGTACACGGGCCTCGACATCTGCACGCCGGAAACGGCAAAGACCTGTCTGCAGCATTGATCCTGAATAAAGCCGAAGGCCGTGCTGATGAAAATCGTGGTTCTTGAAAAAATTGAAATGACGCAAGACCAAAAAAGCCTTTTGGAAAAATGGGGTGATGTTGAGTGGTGTGAAAACTTGAACCAGCAGGAATGTAAGGAAAAAATTAAAGGCGCTAACATTGTCGTGGTTGATTGGGTTGATCCGTCTCCTTTTATCCTTTCTATGAAATCGCCGTCTCTCCTGGCTCTTATGTCGACAGGCTACGCATGGGTTAACCACCGTGTTGAGGCAAGAGAAAAGAACATTCTTATAAGCAATGTTCCCGGCTATGCCAGCGAAGCCGTCGCCGAGCATCTTATCGGTCTAGCCCTTGGCGCCGCTCGTTTCATGACGGCAGGAGACAGAAGCATCAGGGCCGGGAACAAGGAAAAAGGCCGGTTACAGGGAATTGAATTGAAAGGCCGCACAATGGGCATTGTCGGTCTCGGACTTATCGGCGGCAGGGTAGCTGAAATTGCCAGAGGATTCGACATGAAAGTCATAACCTGCAACAGGCACAAAAAGGCCGTTGAAGGCATAATCGACGTATCGCTCAACGAACTTCTGTCTTCGAGCGACGTTGTTTGTCTCAGCTGTCCGCTCAATAATGAATCAAGAAACATGCTGGATAAGAATAAAATGAGCCTTATGAAGAAAGATGCCATCATCGTCGCGGCAACATGGGATATTATTGTCATTGAGGATTTGATCGCCCTGTTAAAAGATGGGCGTATTTATGGGGCGGGCCTTGATGTGGCCATCGAAGGCGGAGAGCTTGATTTGCCCAAGGAACTGTTCGGTATCGACAATTTAATTCTTACACCTCACGTTGGATATAACACTGTCGAGGCGAAAACAAAGCAGATCGATATATGCCTGTCCAACATCGAGGCGTTTAAAAATGGCATGCCTCAAAACATCATTAATTAGGTGATAGCACCGATGAAGCATACCGTCTCCCTAATCATTGTCGCTTTCCTGGCCGGACTTGCCGGGGCGTGGGTCTTCTCCTCCTTCGTTGCCGGGAAAGGCCCGGCGGGAGAGGCCGCGTCCGTCAAGGAAAGCGCCTTCGACCGCGTCATGCGCACGCAAACGTTGCGTTGCGGTTATGGTGTTTGGGCTCCGGCGATCATCAAAGACGCAAACAGCGGCAAGCTGTCCGGCATTACCTATGATTATGTGGAAGCCTTGGGCGAAGCCCTTCATCTTAAAGTTGTCTGGGCCGAGGAGGTCGGCTGGGGCGATTTTCCGGCGGCGCTCAAATCCGGAAGGATCGACGCCTTTTGCATCGGCGTGTGGCCTAACGCCGCGCGCGCGCGGCAGGCCGATTTCGTGACGCCCATTACCTATCAGCCTTCGTATGCTTTCGTGCGCGCGGACGATAAACGTTTTGACAACAACCTCGAGGCTCTCAACAATCCCTCGGTTACGGCGGCGGTGCAGGACGGCGATTCCTCGGCGGCCATCGCCGCCGCCGATTTTCCCAAGGCCAAAACCCTGCAGATTGCCCAACTCGCGCACTGGAGCGAATTGTTCATCAACATCGCGGCCGGGAAGGCGGATGTGACGTTTACCGATCCCGCGTCTTTCGCGGAGTATGACGCCGGCAACCCCGGCAAGATCCGGCGCGTTATCGCCAAGGCTCCTTTGCGTGTGTTTGGCAATTCGATTGCTTTGGCGCAAGGAGAAGACAAGCTCCGGCGCATGCTGGACACGGCGACGCAGGAGCTTCTTTCAAGCAGGAAAGCGGAAAAAATAGTCGCCCGTTACGAACAGTATCCGGGCACCTTCCTGCGCCCCGTTGCGCCCTATCAGACCACCCCGGAAGGGCGTTAACGATGCTGGCCCTGTCGCCCCTCGATCATTTGACGCAGCTTTTGGCGCGCATGCCCGGTCTGGGGCCGCGTTCGGCTCGGCGCGTGGTGCTGTACCTTCTGAAGCGCCGCGAAGCGTTGATGCTTCCGCTGGCGGAAGCGATGCACGCGGCGGCCCATAACGTGAAAAGTTGCGCCGTGTGCGGCAATCTGGGCGGACTGGATCCGTGCGAAATTTGCCGCGACGATAAGCGTGATCGCACCCTGATTTGCGTGGTGGAAGACGTCGGCGATCTCTGGGCTCTGGAACGCAGCCGTGCGTTCCGGGGGCTTTATCACGTGCTGGGAGGCACGCTGTCGGCGCTGGAGGGCGTGCGGCCCGCTGACCTCCGTATCGAGGAGCTTCTGGCGCGTCTGGAAACGGGCGAGGTAAAAGAGGTTATTCTGGCCATGGGCGCCACCGTCGAGGGCCAGACCACGGCACATTATGTTACGGAGCGGCTGACGCCGTTTAATGTGACGGTATCCCGCCTTGCCCACGGCCTTCCCGTCGGCGGCGAACTGGATTATCTGGACGACGGCACGCTGACGGCGGCGCTGCAGGCCCGGCGGGCCTTTAAGTAACTTCGTAAACACATCGTTAAACCCGAAGGACGCCGCAATTGATGCCGGACGGAAATTCATTTAGTCTTAACGTTCCTGTAAGAGGATAGGCGCGGCGAAGGACTTGGGTGGGCTGCTTTGGTGCCCGGAGGCTTCAGGAGCGTTTCCTTGAAATCAGTCCGTCAGGACGGGAGAAGGTCAAACGGTGAATATAGGTCTCGTGGTCAACGCTCGCGGCAAGCTGTGCCTTGTACATGACGAGCCTTTCGAGGCGACGCCGCTTTGGGTCGGGTACCACGTGGACCGCAAACAGCTCGAGATTATTTTCGATACCGGCGGCACTTTCCCCATCGAATGGGAGGCCACCGACGAAATGAACAGTTATTTGATGAAAATCGGCAAGATACTCATTATTCGCATGGAAAACAGAAAACCGGTCGAAGGCTACGACACAAGTTTCCTGCGTCTGGAAAAAGGCCGCGCAGTCGATTAATGCCTATTGAGGAGAGTCTATGAGCGACGAAACGGATAACGAAGAAGACGGCGAGGAAAGAAAAAAGAAAGGCAAAGGCGAGCAGGAAGGCGCCGGCGCGGCCGGTCTATCCAAAACGATCCTGTCGCCCGCCATCGCCGAGTGCATGGCGCGTTTCGGCGTGCCGATGGAAAAGATCACCGAGATCCTGCGCACATGGACGCATCTGAAAGGCGCGGAACTGGCGCGCCATCTGGCCGATTTCGCGCGCGGCACGGCCCGGGCCTCGGCCCAGCTGCTGGTCCAGTTCGACGCCAAGGGCGGCTTTGCGCTGGTAACGGATTTCCTGTCGAAGCTTACCGGGCGTAATCCTGCGGCGCCGAAGGCCGCGCCGGACCAGACCCCTCACCCGCGCTAACGGAAGTTTAACCGCCGCGCCCGGGGCCTGCCGCCGGTCCGCCGTGGACGGCGTTCATGCGGGCGATCTGCTTGTCGATGTAGGAATTGATCATGCCGACCCGGTTTTCGCGGATAAGCGCGCGCACGGGATCGCCGTTGTTGTTCTCTTCCGTCATGACGTAACGCAAAAACGGGCCCGTGACGCCGAGTGTCTGGTGCATCGCCGCCGTCAAGCCTTGCGCCAGAATATAGTTGGCGGCGTTCCCCATGCTTTGCTCGGCAAGATGCATAAGGCCCATAAGGCTTTCCTCGATCGATCCGGCGTGGATGGTCGTGATCACAAGATGCCCCGTGGTCGCGGCGCGCAAAATCTGTTCGGCCGCGCGCGGCGAGCGCATTTCGCCCACCAGAAGGTAACGCGGGGTCCATCGCAGCGCGCGCTTAAGCGGCGTCGACCAGTCCTCGTCTTTGTCCACCTGCACCTGATAGCAATAGCCGTATTCGCCGGCAGGGCCGTCCAGGGCGTATTCGACCGGGTCTTCGATCGTGATGCCTACGCCGCCGAAATTCTTCAGGTAGTCCGCCAGAAGAGCGAAAGAGGACGTCGTTTTGCCGTGGCCGGTCGCGCCGGAGATGACGATCAGCCCGTCGCGTTTTCCGAGGCGTCGCAGATGCGTGCAAATATGCGGCGCGAAAGACAATTCCTCGAGCGTGGGCACGCGCGGGCTGATGCGCCGCAGGATGACCCATTCCTGCGTGTTCGCCAGCCTCTGGTAGGAAAGGCGGAAACGCATGCCGTCATATTCGTACGCCGAATCGGGATCCTCGATCTGGCCGCGCAATTCGCTGGCGATGATCTCGATTTCCGGACGGTAAATATCCGGCAAGACGCGCGTCCAGTTGTTGGTGTAGTCGCGGGCAATCGAACGGTAGCGCGCCATGCCTGCTTCGTCGATCCGGACATAAAGGTCCATGAACGAAAGATCGCGAAGGCGTTTTCCGGGATGCGCTATGTCCATTGACAAAGCCTCCGTTACGATTTCCGGGGCAAAGGCGGCAGCGGCGGCAGGGAGCCCGGCGCGAGGGGAGGCATTTTGCCGATCGGCGGCAACGCCTGGGGCTGGTTGCTAAGCCGTGCGGCGATACGGTCGATGTACGTCGATATCATGGTGACCTTGTTCTCGCGTATCAGGGTGCGGATGGGGTCGCCCGGGGCGTTTTCTTCCGTGAAAAGGTAGCGAATGAACGGCCCGTCCTCCTTCATGCTCTGGAAGGCCAGGGCGGTCATGCCTTGGGCCAGAATGGTGTTGGAGCTCGATCCCATGACCTTTTCGCCGAGAAACAAAACCTCCGTTAACGCGTCTTCGGGCGTTCCGGCGTCTACGGTGGTGATGACGGTATGGCCTGTCGTCGAGGCGCGAAGGAGAATTTCGGCGACCTTGGGGGTCCGGAACTCGCCGGCGAAAATGTAATCCGGCGCCCAGCTTAAGGCCCGCTTGAGGCAAACGGCCCAATCGTCGTCCGATTCAGGCTCGATCTGGAAACAATGGCCTTTTTCGCCATGACGTCCTTGCAGGTTGTATTCGATCGGATCTTCGATCGCGACGGCCGTGCCGCCGTAGCTGGTGAGAAAATCGACAAGAAGGGCAACGGCCGTCGTCGTTTTGCCCTGACCCGAGGCGCCGGCGATGAGGATCAGGCCGGCGCGCTGCCCGAGTCCGTGGAGGTGATCGCTTATGTGTTTTGCGAAGCCGAGTTTGTCCAAAGCGGGCACCGAGGTGTTGATGCGCCGGGCGCAAACCCAGTTTGTTCCGTCCGCCATCGTTTCTCGCGACAGGCGGCAGCGGACGCCTTCGAATTCCAACACGCATTCCGGATCGCCCTCCTTCATGGCGGTGATCGCGGCGCCAAGGCGCTGAACGGCCGGGCGATGTTCGTCCGGCACCGGCAGGTTGGGCTGGCTTTGGCCTTGTTCTATGGACCGGAACACGGGCGCATCGGCCGAATCGGGACGGAAATAAAGATAGATAAACGGAAAATCAGCGAGTGTTGCCGCCATGGCTCCTCTCTTATGATTGGGGTTCGTTTTTTACGCGCCAGTAAAGCGGCGCGTCGTCCTGAAACGGTATAATCTCTGCCCCCTCGCTTGTTAAGATCGACTTAAGATCACCAACGGCCTGAACGCTCTTTTCCAGCTGGAGCGAAGCCGTTTCGGCGGGGAGATTATAGAAAGACGGGCCGTTCAGGCTGGCAAAGGCGGCCAGACGGTCAAGCGCTTCGGCATCGTCGAAAACCTGGGCGTAAATCGCTAACGCATTGATATGCGTAAAACATCCGGAGGCGCCTTTGGCGCTTTCCTTTGCGGCGCGCGGATGCGGGGCCGAATCGGTTCCGGCGAAAAATACCGGCGCCCCTGAAGTTGCGGCAGCGATGAGCGCTTGCCGGTCGGATTCCTGTTTGGCGATGGGCATGCAGTAGAAATGAGGGCGCAAACCGCCGAGAAGCACGTCGTTGCGGGTGATTCGCAAATGATGCGCCGTAATGCCGCCAGCCAGCGTCCCGGTTTCTTTTTCGCTCAATACGTAATCGACGGCCTGACGGCATGTGAGATGCTCGAACACGATTTTCAGCGCCGGAAAGTCCCGGCGCAGCGGGATCAGGACGCGGTCGATGAATACGGCTTCGCGGTCGAAAATATCCACGCCGGGATCACCGGTTTCACCGTGTATCGACAGGACCATGCCGAGCTGCTGCATCCGCTCCAGTGCGGGATAAACATGACGGATGTCCGTCACGCCGAAGTCCGAATTGGTCGTGGCGTTGGCCGGATAAAGCTTGGCTAACGTCAAAACGCCTTCTTCGAATCCGCGCGTCAGATCGCCGGGATCGATGTGGTCCGTCAAATAAAGCGCCATAATCGGCGTAAAGCCCGTTTTCTCCGGAAGGGCCGAAAGAATCTCGTCCCGGTAGGCTTTTGCCAGCGCCGCCGTGGTCACGGGAGGCAACAGGTTTGGCATGGCCACCGCCCGGCCGAACTGGGCCGCGGTATGCGGCAAAACGGCGCGCAACACGGCTCCGCTGCGCAGATGAGCGTGGCCGTCGAAGGGTTTGGGGATGGAAAAGAGGGACACGGGAAGCGCGGGATACGGGATTAAGTTCAAAAAAGACTAACACAAGAACTCTTTCCAAAAAAGGCCGGGCCTTTTAGGCTGTCATTTATTAGTTCCGAACCCCTTGCCCCGTATACCCATGATCAGCCCCCGCACCGTACCCGGAACCCTTGAACTTTTGCCCCGCGAGCAAATGGTGTTCCAGCATATGCTGGACGTTATCCGCCGGGGCTACGAGCGTTTCGGGTTCGTGCCCGTCGAGACGCCCGTTTTCGAGCCGAAGGATGTGCTGCTGACCAAGTCCGGCGGCGAAACGGAAAAGCAGGTTTATTTCGTGCAGTCCACCGGCGCGCTCCAGCAGGGGCACGAACCCGACCTCGCGCTGCGTTTCGATTTGACCGTGCCGCTGGCGCGTTACGTCGCGGAGCACGAGCGCGAACTGGCTTTTCCGTTCCGGCGTTATCAAATTCAGCGCGTCTACCGCGGCGAACGCGCCCAGCGCGGCCGGTTCCGCGAATTCTACCAGTGCGACATCGATGTGATCGGCAAGGACAGGCTCGATGCCGCCTATGACGCCGAACTTCCCGCCATCATCGTTCAGATCTTTACGGAACTCGGCCTGCCGGACTTCACCATACACTTCAGCAACCGCAAGGTTTTGCTGGGCCTCCTTTTGGGCGAAGGCATCGAGGACGCCGAAAAACAGAAACTAACGCTTCGCGAGATCGACAAGCTTGAAAAAATCGGCGCCAGCAAAGTGTATACGAGCCTCGTTGACCTTGGCCTCGGCGGCGCGCTGGCGGACCGGCTGCTGCATCTGGTCGCCCTCAAAGGCAGCAAGGCGGACATGATCGCGGCGCTCGGCGAGCAGAAGAACGGACATCCCGTCTTTAAAGAAGGTCTGGCCGAACTGGAACAGATGGCCGCTTCGCTTAAGGCGCTTGGCGTGCCGGAGGAAAGGACTTGTCTCAATCTTGCCATTGCGCGCGGGCTCGATTATTACACCGGCACGGTTTACGAGACGCTGATCGACGCTCACCCGGAATTTGGCAGCGTATGTTCCGGCGGCCGCTACGAAAATCTTGCAAGCTTTTACACGAAATCGCGCTTGCCGGGCGTCGGCCTTTCCATCGGCGCGACGCGCCTGTTCGATCAATTGCGCGCCTCTGACTTGTTGCCGAAGAACAAGACGCCGCCGACGGTGCAGATTCTTATAACCCAAATCGAGCCGGAGCGCCGCGGCGATTATCTGGCTCTCGGGGCCGAATTGCGCCGCGCCGGGTTCCGCGTCGAGAATTATCTGGAGCCCGCCAGGCTCGACAAGCAGCTTAAATACGCGGACAAATCCGGCGTGCCGCTGGCGCTTCTTTTCGGCACGAACGAAATGGCCCGCGGGACCGTTCTCGTCAAAGACATGGCTCGCAAGGAGCAACATGAAGTGCCGCGCACGGAATTGACCGCACGCCTGCACGACTTGTTGACGCCTTAAGAGCGGAGGATCCGGCGTTGTCCAAGCCCACGCGCCCGATGCCCCGTTACGTGCCGCGCTCAGGATCGCGCCCGCGTCCGAAGCCTCCTGCAAAATACAAGCCCTACAAGATGCGCGTGCCGCAGGTTCTGTGGCTGGTGCCGCTTGCGATGCTGCTCGGGTTTGGGGCCGTGCTGGCGTTTTTTGCGGCCGAAGAACTCAAAACTTCGAAACTTCAGGCGGCTTATCTTTCCACGGTCGCCCGCGAAATTCGTTTTGAGCCCGGCAAGGGCCCCAATCCGGCCTGGCGCGTTCCCGTCGCCGGACCCTACAACCAGAGGCTCGGCTACAGCTATCTTCCCGATTTTATCAAGGCCCTGGG
>JAQUPC010000027.1 GCA_028716765.1 Alphaproteobacteria bacterium
TAACGAATACGCGCTGGCGCTGCCTGGAGGTCGATTGCCATCTGATGGCGAAATTACCGCCGAGGCCGTGATGCCGCAAGAGATCGTCGCATTGTTTCAAAAATACGGGTTGAATAACGATAACATCGATTTGCTAGTCGATTTGTTTGCGCCGGAGGCAGCCGGCAATGCTCAAACAAAAATGATTGCCAGCTGTCATTTGTTGCTGGAGAAGCGCGATATCGAAAATCTTCAGGACGGGATGGAGAAATTATGCTCCACCCACGATTATATATTCGAACTTCTTACCGAAGAGGAATATTCGCTTGAATTGTCAAATCCGCCCGATGCGCCTCCGCCTGATGCGGTGCCGTTGTTGGCGTTTCTGGCCGTCGAGAACAATTTGCTGATAAAATTGAATGAAGATGGCTTGCAGGAAATATCCCGGCTTCAATCCTTTATTCAAAACGGCAAGGATGACCTTATCTCTTCGCAATTCGATTTTTCCGGAGGCAGGGAGTCCGAGGGAGCTATCGAATGGAGCAACGGAATTCGCGCGGTTTCGTTTCCCTTCCTGCAGGATAATGCTCACATTGAGGAGAGGTTTTTGGGGAGCGCAGAAACAGAGGGGCTGGCCTTGCCGTCTGAGCCGTTATCAGACAGCAGATGGAAAAAAGGGGAAGCTTTCTTTGCAAGAAGGGTGTGGAAGGATTCTTTGCATTATTGTTAGAATGACTTGCGTTCGAGTGAATATGCCGCGTTGAACCGGAAACCGTTTATGACCCATTTTCTCTACCGCGTTCTTGGCCTTATGTCCGGCACCTCTCTGGACGGCATTGACGCCGCGCTTATCGAGACGGACGGATATGATTTTGTGCGCCCGTTGGCCTCTCGTTTCTATCCCTATGAAGGTGATTTCAGGGAGCGTGTCAGGGCGTGTTTCGGCAATACGGAAGGTTCCGGCGATTTACGCGTGGCCACGGTCGAGCGCGAACTCACGGGTCTACATGCCTCGGCCGTGCGCGCGTTTCTGGACGAGCGGGCAATCGACTCGGAAAATATCGATTTTATAGGCTTTCATGGGCAGACTATCGTGCACCGGCCCGGCGATGGGCTGACGATTCAGCTTGGCGACGGAGAATATCTGGCCGCGCAGTCCGGCATCCCCGTGATCAACGATTTTCGCTCAGCCGACGTGAAGGCCGGAGGACAGGGTGCGCCGCTTGTGCCGCTTTATCATCGCGCATTGGCGGCCAATCTTCCCAAGCCCCTTGCCGTAATCAACATCGGCGGTGTCTCGAACATTACATGGATAGGGGGGGATGAAGATAAGGATATCCTCGCCTACGACATGGGGCCCGGCAACGCCTTGATCGACGACTGGATGTTGCGTCACACGGGCCGCGCTTTCGATCGCAACGGACAAACGGCGGAGTCGGGAACGGTGGATAAGGAGCGGGTGGAACGCTTTCTGCGGCATTCGTTTTTCCGCATGAAGCCGCCCAAGTCGCTTGACCGCGATGCGTTCCGCGACGACGTGCCGTACGGCCTTAGTCCGTCCGACGGCGCGGCTACGCTAACTATGATGACGGTGAAGGCGATTGCTGCGGGGCTAAGCCTCTTGCCCCGGCCGCCTATGGCAATATACCTCGCAGGCGGAGGGCGTCATAACGTTACGATGAGGCGCTGGATTGAGGAAGGCGCCAAGGTACCCGTTAAACTTGTCGATGAACTCGGATGGAATGGCGACTCTCTGGAAGCCGAGGCGTTTGCCTATCTCGCGGTAAGATCAAAGCTTGGCTTGCCAATCACCTTGCCGGGAACGACAGGCGTCGGGGAGCCAACGTCAGGAGGAGCGTATTATACGCCTGATTCCGCGTCTTCCTTAATTTCCCGCCTTAAATCATAAAGATTGAATCTTTTACCAAGTAATAATAGTTTAATGATTCTAAGGCGCATTTTCCATCCAAATAAATGGAGGCTTGCATATGTGTATTCGTAGAATCTTTCTCTTCGCCCTTCTCGGTATCATGTTCCTTCCTTTTGCCGCCACAGCAGAACCAAGTCCCGCGGCGGTATTGCCAGGAACTCTTTGCGGCGCCTACGTAGCGGGTGAGGTCGGAGGCATGAACGGCATCCAAATTCCCTGCAATGGGGTTCAACTTTCGAGTGGCTGTCCTGCCGGTTATTTAAAGTTGCCCATTACAGGCGGAACAGCTTTTGAAACTTATACTCTCAATCACAAAAGAGAGACGGTTTACCGCTTTGTGGTGAGTTGCGTGAAACAGTGAACTTCGATTTTTCCCCCCGGACTTGTTCCTGCGTGAATCAAGAAGTTTGCAAGGAGTGGTGATCGCCATGCGGTTTCGTCTCGTTATTTTCGCGTCGGGCCTAATATTTTTTGGGCTTTTCGCCGCCGATGCGTTGGCTCAGGCCGTGCCTGGCTATTGCGATCCTCGCCACAACGGAGGTGTATCCTGCATCCCCGGATATTGCAATCAGCTGGGTGCGACAACAATGGATGCCGACAACGCCAGTTTGATAGCCTGCTTGCGTACCGCCAAGGACGGAGGCGCCAACTGTACGGATTGGGGATGCACCTGGAAAGTGATGGCCACCGAGAATAAATGTCAGTGCCGTCTCGCGACCGGCGCACGCGGGGAGGATTGCGATTTTGCTGAGGTTTGGCAAATCAAATGCGGAACAGCGGATTGGGTGGATGTCCACTGGTGGTGCGCGAAGGGGCAAACGAATCATACCGGCATAACGACGATCTATGATTGTAGTTACACCGCTGCGCCGCCATGCGACGGTTGCCTCTAAAGCTATTTTTCCTTTAATTGCGTGAAACGGGCTTACCCCGCAAGAGCCATTTGGACAGGCCGCTGATGCAGCGCCAGATCGAGGTAATCCTCGACGTGATCAAGCACATCATGCAAATGATCGCCGAAAAAGTGGCTGGCTCCGGGGATCACGCGGTAATCGATTTTGATTCCGCGCTGATGCGATAGCTTGGTGACCAGTTTGGCGACAAACGGCTCCGGCACGATTTCGTCGGCTTCGCCATGAACGATCAGGCCCGAGGAAGGGCAGGGCGCCAGAAAGCTGAAATCCAGCATATTGGCGGGCGGCGCGACGGAAATAAAAGATTCCGTCTCCGGACGGCGCATCAGAAGCTGCATGCCGATCCATGCGCCGAACGAAAATCCTGCGACCCATACGCTGCGGGCGTTAGGATTGATGGCCTGCAGCCAATCAAGAGCCGCCGCCGCATCGCTCAGTTCGCCTTCGCCGCGGTCATAGGTTCCCTGGCTGCGTCCGACGCCACGGAAATTAAATCGAAGCGTGGAAAAATCCCGCTCCACAAAGGCGTTATACAGGCCGAACACGACCTTGTTGTTCATCGTGCCCCCGTGCTGTGGGTGGGGGTGCAAAACAATGGCAACAGGAGCTGTCGGGGATTTGCCGGGGCTGTAGCGGCCTTCCAGGCGGCCAGCAGGACCGGCAATCAAAACTTCAGGCATTTTTTCAAACCCTTACGACATCGTTTCGATATCGTTGCAATTAACCGGATAATCGGTTATGGTTAACAGATATTTAATCATTTCATTTAATGGAATTATACTAGCACGGCTCGAGGGTGAAATTTCAAGAAAGAAAAAAATTAACCGGATTTTAATTTGTGCTTATAATTCAGCCCATTTTATGGTAAATGATAATTTGCTGTTCACGAATGGCGAATCAAGTTATGGTTTAGCACCAAAGCAATCCTATATAATACAAACATTGGAAGGAGGGACAAGACATGCGCATCAGCACTAAGGGCCGTCATGCGGTTATGGCAATGGTTGATTTGGCCCGCAATGGCCAGAATGGTCCTGTTTCGTTAGCGGAAGTCGCCCAACGACAGGAAATTTCATTATCCTACCTTGAGCAGCTGGTGGCGCGCCTGAAAAGCGCAGGGCTTGTCAAGAGCATTCGGGGACCGGGCGGCGGTTACAGGCTTGCCGAACCGTCTGAGAATATCTCGGCTTATCAAATTGTGCGCGCCGTCGACGATACGTCATCGCGGGTGTACGTTGAGGATCCTTCGAATGTCAGAGACAGGCAGCTGACGGATCTTTTGTGGCAGTCCATAAGCGACGAGGTGAACGCCTATCTAAAAACGATCACTTTGGAAGACGTGGCAACGTGCACGTTGTGTCAAAGCGACGCCAACAAGCTGGGCGATCTGACAGATGAGGCTCCGGTCATTCAACTGCCCGATCACACCAGCGAATCGTTAAGCCACGCCGTCTGAGGTCAGGTAAACAGGCCTTGGCGTTATCCGCCGGGCGTATCTGAACAGAGATTGTCTCGAATCCTGGATTGTCTTGCTGAAATAAGGCTTTGATTCGGCTTCGTGGCCGCGAAAAGCCTCACGCGGTTGCAGTATAATAAGCTATAATCACTTCTTTGCATGAGGGGGGTCTTGCGACCCCCTTCGGACTGATGTGTGAAGGGTGTGTATGAGCAATATTATCGAATTTTCCGCGGCGCCGGACGTCCCTCAGGATGGCTTGCATTGCTGGCTTTGCCAGAAACCTATTTCGGTTCGCGCCTTGTTCTGTCATCAATGCGGCACGATTCAGCCCGTGCGCAAGCTCGACCACTTCTCACGTCTTGGGCTGGATATCCGGATCGACGTCGATGCCGACCTGCTCGAGAGACAATATGCTGCGTTAAAGCGCGCCCTTGATCCCAATCGATTTGCCATTCGCGGCGCCGGCGAAAAAGGCCATGCATCAAAGCATCTCGAGGCGCTCGAGGAAGCTTATGATACTTTGCGCGATCCTCTCCGCCGGGGACGCTATTGGCTGGTGTTGCACGAACAGGAATTGATCGAAACCGGCGGCGCAAACCAGATGATTGCCGAACTTCAGCAGGAACTTGAATCGGCTATCGAGGCGGATCAATGCGATCGCGTCGCCCGCAAAGCCGGGCAGGCTATGGAACAGGGCATCATGGGGTTGATGCAATCCCTGCGCAGCAAGAACTGGCGGCAGGCGAACGCCGCGCTTTTGGAGCTGGACAGCCTTGAATCCATTTTGAACGAGGTGCGCGAACGCCGGGGAAGTTTGGTCATAGCGTGCAATCCGGAAAGCGACATTCAATTGAAAACGTAACGGCCACTGAATGCGTCGACTTATGATCGGGTAAATGGGTCTTTAATTAATTATTCAGGCAAATCATCCTGATCTTCGTCGAGGAGATCAGGTTCATCTTTCGCCTCGTGATCCACGAATCTTTGCACGCCTTCACGCCAATCTTCAGGGGTTTGAAAGTTGCCTGACCAAACGCCGCGGCGCTTCATATGCGCGTCTTCCTCATCGGACTCGTAGAGTCCCCCGGATTCGTCGTCCTCGTTTAAGGCCCAGCCGTGCCTTACAAGATAATGCGCGACGTCGTGAGGCTCATTGCCGCGCATGCGAAAGCATTGAGCGCTGACTTTACCGTTATCGAGATCGGATTTGACGATGCATTTCACGAATTGGCCCTCGACGAAATGTTTCAAGGCCATAGAAGCTTCTTCGCCGCAAGGCCACGCTTTCTTGTCTTGCCAGCATTGTTGATCGCAATCGAGCGTTGTGATCCCCCACAAAACGATTCTTCTTCCGTTGAGGATCAGCGTTCCCGAGTTCTGAACGATCGGCGATCCGGAAAGTTCGATTTCCTCCTCAGCGCGCAAGGGCGTGGAAAGGCATGTGCCCGCCAGCACAAGGAAGAGAATAAAAAGGCGCGATAGGGACAGGGTCATTCCCGCATATCTAGTGCATAAAATGCTGTTTCGACAAGCCTAACGAATTATGATGGCAAAAACATGATGGCAATTGGCGGGAATTGGATATTATACCATGCGTCGTGAACCCCGGCTTTTGGGACAAGTCCTTCATGGGAAATGATTATTCAGCGTCCGTTTCCGGAAGCCGCATCGTTAAGCGCTCGATACGGATTGCCCGGCACCGCACCAGCGTCTCAATGGAAGAGGCGTTTTGGCATGAGCTTAAGCGGCTCGCTTCGGCGCGCCGGTGCTCCCTGAATAAATTGATCGAAACCATCGACGCCGAACGATCCGGTAATCTTTCCAGCGCGTTGCGCCTTTGGGTTTTGCAGGAATTGAAGACGGGACATGAAGGTTGAGAAGCTCTGGCCGGGAACTAGCTTGATGGCCAATGCGTCATGATGTCTTGAATAGGCCATCCAGCCCGCTGCGATGGGATTCCTTCTTGCCGATCATAGTTTGGGCTCGTCCGATTTCGGCTTCGAGCGCGCCGATATAATCTTTAAGTTCGGCAATGGACATCGGTTGCAGATCGAGCGGTTTCAGAACGGGGCGGGCAGGCTCGAGTTCGTCGGGATTGATCATGGCGGCTCCTGCAAAAGGGCGAGACAAGTTATGAGCAATGCCTCTATAATACGTCCAGGCCAAAACTTGTCGAGGAGGTTGGGATGAAAATTCGTGGTGCGATTATCATTTTGGCATCGGCGCTGTTGTCTTTGCCTTCTTTGGCGGCGGGGGATGCTACCTCATATCCTGATACGACGAGCAGTCTGAACCGGCCCTCGACACGAACGAATTTCAACGTCAAATCCGTCAACAAGGTTCCTGCGGTATCCTTTCCTGAAGGCAAGAACAGCATCGTTCCGCCTGTTCAACAACACGTATCTCCCCCGGCAAAACCGAAAAAAACGATCTGTGTCGGGAACGATTGCGGATGTCCAAGCGGTCGAAGCCGCTGACGCAGCGATACGTTGGCTTCAGGCACAGCCAACCCTTTGTTTTTCATCGAGGAATTTGGCTGGGTTCCCCCGGATTATTAAATGCTGGAATCCGGTGAGGATGCTGGTAAGATTGCAATTGAAGCGGACGCTGGCGTCATAGGCCATAGCGCGGCTTTAATCGATCCTTGAAATGCCTTGCTTTTCGGATCGTCCGGTCACTCGCCGTGGCCGGATAACGATGAATATTGCGTTTTTTACACTGGGAGAAAATGATGCCACCGTTGCCCCTGATGCCCAAAGCGACCGCCGTATGGCTTGTGCAGAATACGACTCTTACGTTCGAACAAATCGGCGAGTTTTGCGGCCTGCATAAACTGGAGGTTCAGGCTATTGCCGACGGCGAAGTCGCGGTCGGCATTATAGGGATGGACCCGGTCATCAACGGCCAGCTTACGGCTGAGGAAATTAAACGCTGCGAGAGCGATCCCCGCGGCCGCCTCAAGATGGTCCGGAGCGAATTGCCTCAGCCCGTGGCCCGCACGAAAGGCCCGCGCTACACGCCCGTTTCGAAGCGTGCCGACAAGCCCGACGCTATTGCTTATCTCATCAAGACGCACCCGGAGCTTCTGGACGCGCAGGTTGCCCGTCTTTTGGGCACGACCAAGGATACGATCGCCAAGGTGCGCGAGCGTACCCACTGGAACGCCACCAACATCAAGCCGCGCAGCCCCGTACTCCTGGGTCTTTGCAAGCAATCCGATCTCGATGCGGCTCTTAAACGGGCGTCGCGGCGTGTGGCGCGTGAACAAAAAGCTGCCGCGGCGGCGGGCCAGCCCGTTATAGCCCAACCGTTGCCCGAAGCGATGACCCCGGCCCCTGAATCTTTTGTCGACCCATCAGATCAGGAACAACCGGACATCGATCCGGACGCTATGACCCGCGGCATGGGATAAAGACGGATCGAAAGAAAAAAGGCCCGGCAAGCGCCGGGCCTTCTTATTTCGTGCGGATTTTATGTTTTAGGCCGCCGCCTGGCTTTCCGCGGTAAGCCGCGAGATTTCGTCTTTTAAGGAAAGCTTTTCTTTTTTGAGTTGTTGGAGCAGGGCCGTATCAGGAACCGGCCGGACTTCTTCGTGATTAATTTGACCTTCGATATGAGCGTGACGTTTTTGTAGGGACTCAATGCGCTGAGATAAAGCCATAGTCAGAGCCTCCTTGGATGGAATCATTCATACGTACATCTGAGGATAATACACCAATTATGACGAAATTTTGTGACGATTAAAAAAAGCATTATTTCGCACGTGCACAAAATTAATTTTCGACTTCCGTGGTTATCTATCCCCCTTTGCCTTCAAGCAACTAAGATGTTTAACAGAAAAATATTGATATTCCGTTACCTTGGCAGAATGGACGGAAAACGTTAATCGCCGAGGCAAATGCTCAGTCCGCGCGCGGTTTTAACGAGCGTTCCGTCCGGTTCGACCGCTTGATAATGGCGGATAGCTTCACCTATGGGTACGTCGATAACGTTGCGGTTCGACCATGCGACCATGCGGTCGTATTTGCCGGCGCGTATGAGCTCGACAGCGTGTACGCCGAAGGCCGCCGCCAAAAGACGGTCTTGCGCGCTCGGCTGGCCGCCGCGCTGAACGTGGCCCAAAACCGTGACCCGGGTCTCGGCCTGACACAGTTCGGCGATCCGCGTTCCGAGATAATGGCCAATGCCGCCCAAGCGTTCCTGATTTCCGTAGAAAGATTTTGTGACGCTCTCGCCTTCCTGCGTGCGCACGGCCTCGGATACGACGACGAGAGCGAAGTTGCGGCCACGCTCGCGAATATTTTTGATGTGGGCCGCGATTTTTTCCAGCGAATAGGGAATTTCGGGAACCAGAATGACATCGGCGCCGCCCGCGATGCCCGAGGCAAGCGCGATATGGCCGGCGTCGCGTCCCATGACTTCCAAAATCATGATGCGGTCATGACTTGCCGCCGTGGGCTGAAGGCGATCGAGCGCTTCGGTCGCGACGGCGACGGCTGTATCGAAGCCTATGGACGTTTCGGTTATGCCGAGATCGTTGTCGATGGTTTTGGGAATGCCGATAATCGGGAATCCGCCCTGTTGGGACAGCCGCTGTAAAATCGCCAAGCTGCCGTCGCCGCCGATGCCGATCAACGCCTCGCAGCCAAGCATTTTGTATCCGGCGATAATATCATCGGCCAAATCCTTGATGCTCCCGTCCGGCATGGGGAAGGCGAAGGGATTGCCCTTGTTGGTCGTGCCGAGAATGGTGCCACCCTGGCGCAGCATGAAGGTGTCTACGTCCTTGACCCTAAGGACCCGCGTTGCGGGCGGGCGCTCCAGAAGGCCTTGCGTGCCGGATTCAAGGCCCACAACCTCCCAATTCAGGGTTGCGGCGTGCAAAACAACGGACCGCAAGACAGCGTTAAGACCGGCGCAATCGCCGCCGCTGGTTAAAATCGCAATACGTTTAGACGGAGCATTCATGATTAACCTCGAAAAATGAGCATCTTAGATGGCCTTGAAAGAAAACGCGACGCAAGGAACCGTGGTAAAAGCTTTGATTCTCTGTTATACAACCATCAGGTAAATCCTCAAGAAATTAAGGCATGGAAGATCAGGAAAAATTGCGTGAACGGCTCGAACTCTTAAAAGCCGAACACCGCGACATGGACGACGCCATATTGGCACTCTCGCAACGCGTTGTGCCGGATATGCTGCAGTTGCAAAGACTCAAAAGGAAAAAGCTGCTGTTGCGTGACGAGATCATCAGCATCGAAAGCCAGCTTTTGCCCAATATTATCGCCTGAAATTACGTTTCGGGCGATATTGGAGGCGTGCGCGTGACGTTTTGCGCGGCCTGTTTCAGCCCCTCCGCCACATTCTCTTTTTCGTTGAACGTATAGGCGCCGTAATTGATGACGGGCGCGATCGTGCAGCCCGGAACCCTCGCCGTTTCCCCATGAAGCTTGTCGGCAATGAACTCGCCCTTTTTCCACGCCGCCGAATTGTCGCATCGCGCCAGCAGCACGCCGAACTCGTCGGCGGCCAGACGGCCGAGAATGTCGCTGTTTCGTATGCTTTTTGCCAGCGTGTCGCAAACCATGCGGACAATAATGTCGGCCACAGGGCGGCCGTCTTGCCGTTGTATGTCGGCAAGGTTTTCGATGTCGAAGTAGAGCACGCTCGATATGCCGCCGTACCGTTCGTCAAAGGCCAGCATACGCGCCACCTCTCGATTGAACTCCGGCCGGGTCAGGACGGAGAGGGCCGGTCCTTCTTCCTGTGAGCCATGTTCAAGGGTTTTCAGGCGGACCTTAAGTTCCTGTATTTCTCCGCGTGCGTCGATAAGTTCGGCCCGGGCTTTGTCCCACGCATGCCTCTGTTCCGGCGTTAGATCGGCCTCGGCCAACCAGTCTTTCGTTAGGTCAACGGGAGTATTCACAATTGCCTCTAAAGCCATGAATCATCTTGCCACACCTCTTCATGCCCGGCGAATAAGTATCTGGTCAACCGCGAAAAAAGGCTCTAGCTTCTCTTTTTTCCACGAGAGAAGAGTTTTGGACATGCCCCGTTCCGCTAAGCCGAAAAAGACCGCCAAACCATTGATCGGGATCGTCATGGGAAGCCATTCCGACGGGGAGACCATGCGTCACGCCGTCGAGATGCTGGAAGATTTCAAGGTTCCTTATGAAATCAACGTCATATCGGCCCATCGGACGCCAAAGCAGCTGATAGCCTATGCGACATCCGCGGCTTCGCGCGGGCTGAAAATCATCATCGCCGGAGCGGGGGGCGCGGCGCATTTGCCGGGCGTTACGGCGGCGTTGACTCATTTGCCCGTGCTCGGCGTGCCCGTTCAGAGCAAGACGCTGGACGGTTTGGACAGCCTTTTGTCGATTGTGCAGATGCCTGCCGGCGTGCCGGTGGGCACGTTGGCTATCGGCAGGGCAGGGGCCGTGAACGCCGGGTTGCTGGCCATAGCCATTCTGGCTCTTGAAGATAAGGAGCTGTCAGGGAAGCTGAGGCTTTGGCGCACGGCGCAGATGGCGGCCATGACCTCCACGCCGAAGAAGAAAAAAGTTGCGCGAAAGGGAAAACGTTAAATCATGACCCAGAAAACCGGATACAAGGAAGGCGCGAAAGACGGCGCTATCTGGGAGCATTTGCGACAGGATGCCGCGTCGACCGCCAAGCAGGAACCGGAGATGGCTTCGTTCCTTAAGGCCTATGTTCTGGATCACGAGACGTTCGCCGAAGCGCTGGCGCATTTTTTGGGGCAGAGGCTTGGCGCCGCCAACGGCAACGCCCCAATGATCCGCGATATATGCCAGAAGGCGTTCGCCGACGATCCGGCGATTTTGCAAGGCGCTCTTAAGGATATGAAAGCAAGCCGCGAGCGCGATCCCGCCTATCGCACGTGGCTCCAGCCGTTTCTTTACTTTAAAGGGCCTGCGGCTCTTCATACGCACCGCGTCGCCCATTGGTGCTGGAACAACAGAAAGCCCGTTTTGGCTTATTATCTGCAAAGCCTGTGCTCGCAGATCTTTCAGGTCGATATCCACCCGGCTGCGCGGCTGGGCAACGGCATTTTCGTGGATCACGCTACGGGGGTGGTCATCGGCGAGACAAGCGTCGTGAGCGACGACGTTTCCATTTTGCACGGCGTGACCCTTGGCGGGAGCGGCAAGGATCAAGGCGATCGTCACCCCAAAATCGGGCGCGGCGTTTTGCTCAGCGCTGGGGCGACGGTTCTGGGCAACATCAAGATTGGCGAGAACGCACGCGTGGCGGCCTGTTCCGTCGTTTTGGAAGATGTGCCGGCGCACACAACGGTGGCCGGTATCCCGGCAAAGCCCGTGCGCGTGCAGACGCCCAAACATCCCGCCGAGGTTATGGAGCACGGGCTGAAAACCCAGTCATGAGCGGTGAAAGTAAATCATGGATTGACGAAAACAGCGTAATTTTGTCATAAATAAGCAGTATTTAATCGCGATATAGCTGGCATTATAACGGGAAAGAAATAATGGCGAAGACAATAAAAATTACCGATGACGCGCTGGTTTTTGCAGAAGCCGCCATGGAGGCGACCGAAGGCCGGGAAAGAAAACTCAACACCGCCGCCGAACGATTGAAGGCTCTTGTCGTCCTGAATAAGGCCAATGAGCATTTGGCCGAGTGCCTTCTGATCATCGCCGAAGAATTGCGCAAGGAAAAGATGTACGACTCCGCGTTCGACGCCATGTACTGCGCGGCGGTCTATACCCGGTCAGGAACTTCCCAGCAAGAACAGGCCGTCAAAAATTTCGAAGCCTGTCTTTATGATGCGGACGAGTATTCCGCTCTTCGTGCCGTTCTTTTCGCCAAGCTCGACCTTGGTTTCGTCAACACGCCAACGTTCGGCACTTCTCTTCAGCGTGTTCTTGATGCCTACCGCGATAAATATCGAATGGGCGACGACGAGGCAGGGCAGGAACTTTGGAACAAGCGTGTCCGGGAATTTAATGAAAGAGAAGTGATGCTGAATGATGCCTGCCAGACCGTCGTCGAGAGCGCTAACAGGTCGGCCTACGGAATCGCCTTTAATGAATGGCGGTTGCTTTTCAAGAAAACATATGAAACGCACTGCCGTTTACCGTTTCGTCATGCTTTTACGGCCACTTATAAGCTGGCCTGTCAGATCGAGACGGAAGACAATGGAAAAGACGGCAAGCATGAAGCCTCCGCGCGAAGGTTTGTGAAAACGCTTCGCTATGCGTGTCTCCGCGTTGTCAACGGCTGGGTTAACAAGGGGCGTCCTGAAATGCTCCAACTCGTTATTGAGGCGTTGCAAGACAGAGAAAGCCGTGAACCCATGTTCGATATCGCCATGGGAAGATACGCCGGTGTTGTCAAGACCCGTTTGTATGAAACCTTGCCGGAAGTTCCGGGCGAAGCCGAGGCCGCGAGATTTATCCGGCTTTTCGGCAAAAAACGGTCGAATCCTGTGCCGCAGGTTGCGTAGACATTTACCCGATGGAATATGGTGATATCCCAGTGCGTCGCACGCACTACCATAACAATTTTAAAGGAGAACATTATGAGAGCAGATAACGGAAGTCCAATGGATACTGATGTTATCCAACCTCTGTTGCGGAGCCGCTTAACAAATTGGGCAGGGTTAGAAGCTAAAGCGAAAGAAATTGGCGAAGCCCTCAGCATTGAGATGCACAAAGCGCTTTCCGCCCCGCATCTTCAAGATACTGCCCTGGAAGTTGTTCGCGATATGCGTTCGGGCATAGTAATGTCTCATGCGGTGCTGAAAAGCGCCGCCAACTCTATCGCCCGTGGGGCGCGCTATAATGCCGCAAGAAAAAGCAAAAGAAAAGTAACTGCGCCTTTCGCGATGAACGATATCTATCGTGCTTACGACATCGGATCGGCCCTTGGCGCGCTTAATAAGTGTGCCGTAAATCTGACCGTGTGGGCGGGCGATCCTGAAGCGGAACAAACTATTTTAAAACAAATAACCCATGTGCGGTTGCCGCGAAACATCAACGTCGAGGCGGCAATTAAAGCGGCTGCTACGCTCTATAATCAGCCGCTCGGCGACAGTGCGCGAGAAAAACTTGCGGATTTAATACGGCAGAAGAAAAGCCGGCCCAGGACACTTCAGGCTTGTTAGGGTGCTAAACCCGCCAAAACCCCACGATATCCTTGATCTCGCGCATATGCTTTTCGGCGAGGGAGGACGCTTTTTCCGCGCCTTTGGCCAGAACCTTGTCGATTTCCGCCGGATGGGCCAGCAGTTCGCGCATTCTCGTCGTTATTGGGCTCAGCTTCGCCACGGCCAGATCGGTTAGATCCTTTTTAAAGTGCGAGAACTGCGTTTCGGCATAGGCCTTGAGCGTCGCGACGCGCGTGCTGTCGGCCAAAGCCGCATAGATCGTCACAAGATTGTCCGCCTCGGGCCGCTTTTCGAGTTCGGCAATCGTATGCGGCAGCGGCTCGGGGTCGGTTTTCGCTTTACGGATTTTCAACGCGATCATGTCAGCATCGTCGGTCATATTGATGCGCGAGTAATCGGATTCATCCGATTTGCTCATTTTCTTCGTGCCGTCGCGTAGCGACATGACCCGCGTTGCCTCGCCGAGTATTTGCGGCTCCGGCACCGGAAAATAATCCGTTTCGAATTTTTTGTTAAACGCTATCGCGAGATCGCGCGCAAGTTCGACGTGCTGTTTTTGATCCTCGCCAACCGGGACGTGCGTCGCTTTGTAGAGCAGGATGTCGGCGGCCATCAGGACCGGGTAGCTGTACAAGCCCCATAAAAGAAGTTCCTTGCTCTTTGCCGATTTGTCCTTGAACTGCGTCATGCGGTTCAGCCAGCCAAGCGGCGTTATCGTGCCGAGAATCCAGCCGAGTTCCGTGTGCGCAGAAACGGCGCTTTGCACGAACAGCGTGCTTTTATGCGTGTCGATGCCGGCGGCGATATAGGCCGCGCAAGCTTCGCGCGTTGCGTTTTTTAAAACCTTGGGATCTTGGGGTACGGTGATCGCATGCAAATCAACCGCGCAATAAAAGCACTCGTATTCGTTTTGCAGTTTTACCCAGTTCTTGAGCGCCCCGAGATAATTGCCAAGGTGCAGGTTGCCGGTCGGTTGCATGCCGGAAAAAATACGTCGCATAGGAGGGTCCTCGTTCGTTTGATTTAAGGCCTAATTGTCAGGCTTGATGAGGCGTTTCTTTACGGAAAAACAGGGCAAGCGCCTCGCGCCATCGCATGGCCCCCGTGAGTTGCAGGAGAGCGGCATAAACAAATATGGAGGAGCCTATAATAATCATCAGAGCAGCAATTTCATGTCCGGTCCGGGCATTAGCATACCAATCGCTCGTAAAATAGACAAGAAACAGGGTTACAGCGCCCATTCCGGCGGCGGATAACGCAAGTCGAGGCAAACGAACCCTCAACTTATCGTCCGCGATGCTTTCGCCCCGCCTTCTTAGGTTAAAATACAGCTGTCCGGCGTTAATCCATGTAGCAATCGATGTGGCCAGCGCAATGCCGACGTGCTGAAGAGGCCCGATGAGCACTAAAGAGGCTAGAACGTTAACAATCATCGATATGACGGCGATTTTGACGGGCGTTTTGACGTCGTGCCGCGCGAAAAAGCGGGCGCTGAAAACCTTGATGAGAAGGAAGGCCGGAACGCACAACGAATAGGCCGCAAGGGCCTTTGCCGTTTCGACGGTATCGGTATGCGTAAACTGGCCGTGTTCAAACAGGGTTTGAATTATCGGTTGCGCGGCCAGGCCCAGGCCGATTGTCGCGGGCAATCCAAGGAGGAGGCTAAACTCAATCGCGCGGCTTGTGTAATGGCGGACGGCGTGGCCGTCGCCATTCGCTTCATGGCGCGACAGGAGCGGTAAAAGCGTTGTCGCAACGGCAATGCCGACAATTCCAAGCGGCAGCTGGTTTAGGCGGTCGGCGTA
Source organism: Alphaproteobacteria bacterium (assembly GCA_028716765.1). Next base: position 15,236 of record JAQUPC010000027.1, read on the forward strand.
GAACAGGAACGAGATAGCGCCGGTCGGCAACGTCGAGGCAAGGATCGTCGAAACAAGTAAATTAATTTGCGCCGCTCCGGCGCCGACGGCGCCCGGACCTATCTGTTTGAACAAGCGCTTTGTGGCCGCGCCAAGATGCGGCAGCATTAACGGAATGGAAAGGCGGGCCCGATAACAGCTTATGGACAGCCATGTGGCTTGTACGGCTCCGGAAATCGTAACCGCCCACGCCAGGGTTTCGCCAACGGGCAGTTTGAGCCATTTCGCAAGGAACAAAGCCGAAATCAGGACAATGTTAAGCGCAATAGGCGCCGCCGCAGGCGGGCCGAAACGGCCGCGCGCGTTGAGCACCCCGCTTTGCAATGCCGTGACGGAAATAAGCAGCAGGTAGGGAAATGTTATGCGGCTGAACGCCACGGTCATGTTGTATTTGCCCGGCTCGTCATGAAAGCCCGGGGCGATGACCATAATGAGATAAGGCATCAGAAGGATAACCAGTCCGCAAAGCGGAACCAGAATGGTTATCATGAGCGCCAGCGCCTCGCCGGCGAAACGGCGCGCGGCCTCGTCCCCATTCTTTTTCGCTTCGGACGTATAAAGAGGCACAAAGGCCGCCGTAAAGGCGCCTTCGGCGAAAAGGCTGCGGAAGAGGTTCGGCAGCCGGTTGGCCACGAAAAACGCGTCGGCCTCGGGTCCGGCGCCGAGCAGCATGGCCGTCAGCGTATCCCGGATAAAACCGGCGATACGGCTTATGACCGTTAGACCGCTTACTGTGAAAAGGGAGCGGGCGAAGTTCATGGGAAATAGATAAAGGGCCCGTCTCGTAAACGCAATCGACAGTTTGGGCCGTTTTTGCGAACGTCTGTGCTATGTCCGATTCGGAATTGGAACTCTCCATCGTCCTGCCGTGCCTGAACGAAGCCCGGACGCTGCCTTTTTGTCTTCGAAAGGCACAGGCCTTTTTGACCCGCAACAACGTGCCGGGCGAGATCATCGTCGTCGATAACGGCTGTACGGACAATTCCGTGGCCGTCGCGGAAAGTCTTGGCGCGCGGGTCGTGTTTGTGCCCGAAAAGGGATACGGCGCGGCGCTTGCTGGCGGCATAGGGGCCGCAAGAGGGCGTTACGTCATCATGGGCGACGCCGACGACAGTTATAACTTTTCGGAAATCATGCCCATTCTGGCCAAGCTTCGCGAGGGGTATGAAATGGTCGTTGGCAATCGTTTCAAGGGCGGCATCAAGCCGCAAGCCATGCCGCGCCTTAACCGTTATCTCGGCAATCCGGTTTTAAGCGCGCTCGGCAAGCTTTTCTTTCACATCCCGATCAACGATTTCCACTGCGGGCTGCGCGGTTTTGACCGTCAAGCCGTATTGGACCTTGATTTACGGACGACCGGGATGGAGTACGCCAGCGAAATGATCGTTTGCGCCTCCCTCTATAGCCTGAAGATGACGGAAGTGCCGGTGACGCTTTGGCCCGACGGGCGCGGGCATAAGTCTCATCTGCATCCCTGGCGCGACGGCTGGCGGCATTTACGGTTTTTGCTTCTGTACTCGCCGCGCTGGCTTTATCTGTATCCCGGACTTGCGATGATTTTTTTGGGCTTGCTCATTGCCGTCCTTTTGCTGCCGGGGCCGATTATGATCGGTAACGGCGTGGGATTGGACGTGCATACCCTTTTGGTTGGCGCCGTGGGCATACTTGTCGGCGTCCAGAGCATCACTTTCGGTTTCATGGCCCGTACCTATGCCATGAGAAACGGCATCATTCCGCGCAGCGAGCGGTATGAGAAAATACTATCGAGTTTCACGCTCGAGCGCCTTCTTTTTCTGGCTGGCGGGTTGATCGCACTGGGGCTGTTTGCCGTGGCCGTTGCGGGCTATCGCTGGTCGGCCGTGGATTTCGGAGCGCTTGAATACAGGAATGTTATGCGCCTCCTTATCGTCGCCATTACGTTCATCGTGGGCGGACTGCAGCTTGGATTTGCCGCGTTCTTTCTGGGCGTTATGCAGATCAAGCATAAGTAGAGGCTGGGGATCAGAGGCTGGAGGCTCAAGAATTGATTTGTGTCCCAGCCTTTAATCCCTGGCCTCTGTTAACCGTTCTTTAGCTCGTAGGCTTTAAACATAAGTCATGCTTGATATCGACAAACTCCGCGAACGCCTCATCGGCACGAACATCGATCCCCGGTCGTTTCTTTCGACCGACTATTTCAATCATTTCAACGAAGTGATCATGATGTTGAACATGCTGCCGGATATGCCGGAGCTGCTCGACGAGATCGATAAGTGGAATTATAAGACGTACCGCGAGCATTTTCAGAACAGCGCTCTTGGCTTCGCGCCGCTGGCCATCGAGGTTTACGATTACGCGCCGATCGAAATGCGCGAACGTTTTGACAAGCTGACCGTGCAGATGAGCATGCTGGTCGTCGAAACGCGGCTCCGGCTGCGCCGGACCCTGGAAGAGGGCAACAGGGAAAAATTTAGCGATATGGCGCTTCTCAGTTCCATGGAACTGCAGGGCATGATCGACGATGGCGGCGCCATTGTCCACGGTTACGGCCAATCCGTGGATCAAAGCGCGATCGATAAGATGTTTTAAGGTTAATTTTGACAATAGTTGCCATTTTAGGCGAATAGCATTTATACATATAACCGATTTTCACCGCGTATCTTTTTATGAAAAGGTCGATTATGGGCGATTACATTTATCTCTATAGGCCGGAAGATATTATTTATATGAATAAGCCTGCCACCAGCAGCACGCTTTATCTTCATGACGGCTTCAATCCCACAAGGACGCGCCAATTCGCGGAGAGGCTTGAAGTTTTCCAATGCCCCGTCGTTTTTACCGCCGCAACGCTTTTGCATGAACGCATACAAGCCTGCCTTGCAAGCATCAACGATCCGAAAGTCGACGTTAACGCTTATTATCACAGTAGGCCCTGGTTTTATCCGATACGCAGTGAACATGTGCCTCGTAAGCCTCTAGCCTTTTTTGCCGCGGCTGTTGTCAATGCGCCCCCTGCTGTCATTGAGGCTATGATGGATAGGCAGGATACTGACGTGAACGTAACGACGCCGGGTCCGGAATGTTCCGCCGGTCCGATCGGCATGTTGGGCGCGCACATTGCTTTTCGTGACAGGCGCGATGGCCGCGATCCCGCTCGCGATGGCCTGCATCCCGATACCGTAGGAGCCTTTAAAACCCTGTTTAGTGCGCCGCGGTTTGGTATGATGCCCGCCTCTTTTATTTATGATTGGAACGCGTACGGCGATCTTCAGCTTGAAAAAAGTCCTTACCTCGATGCCGTCGAGAATTTGGTCGTTGAGAGAAATACAATTCTCGCCCAATTGGCCGGAGAAGATGTCTGGAAAGCTTTGGACCTTTTGCCCGTCGATATTCTGGATCAAGCGGGAACCGTGACGATCAAGGATCGCCACGACAACCGGTTGCCTCTAAAAGCACAGGAAGCGGATGATCTTCTTGAAATTGCGATGGAACTTCCTGATGTCCTGAACGTTCGACTTGTTAAGCGGATGGAAGCCTATGAAAAGGGCCCGCATGTATTGGACGGCAAAAAGCTTTTGAAGGCCGAAAAGTGGAGGGGGTTTGACGCGGCTGAACGCGTAGCCGGGACGGTGTTTATGGAGGCGCTCGAAGAGATTTTTTCGAGAAAGTTTACGCCCGAGCGTTTTAAATACGGCAGCGGCGAACCGGATTATTACGGCAATCCCCGCTATAACGCGGCGACAAAAATCGCCTCGCAAACTCTGTATGCCTATTTTCAGCAGCGCCGGCGTCAACTGCATGAAGCGGAATATTTAGCGGCTTAATCCACCGCAATCACCACCGGCGTATGGTCCGAGGCGTTGTCTCGCCCGCGCGGGGTACGGTCGATATAGCACGAGGTGAGGCGGTCGGCGGCTTCGGGCGACAGCAAAAAGTGATCGATCCTGAGCCCGTTGTCCTTTTGCCATGCCCCGGCCCGGTAGCTCCAGAACGTCGCCGCATGTTTCTGATGCGGGTGAAGCGCGCGGAACGCGTCCGTCAGCCCGATGTGTAATAGTTCACGAAAAGCGGCGCGCGATTTTGGATGATAAAGCGCGTCTTGTTCCCAGCCCTCGGGATCGTAAACGTCTTCGGCCGTGGGGATGACGTTGTAATCGCCGCCAAGGACAAAGGGGTTTTCGTCTTCCATGAGTTTGACGGCATGCGTCTTAAGGCGTTTCAGCCAATTAAGTTTGTACGAGAACTTTTCGCTGTCGATGGGGTTGCCGTTCGGCGCGTAGAGACAGCCAATGCAAACACCGCCAATCGTCGCTTCAAGGTAGCGCGCCGCCTTGTCGTCCGTATCGCCCGGCAAGTGATCGCGTACATGTTCTGGCTTTTCAAGGCTCAGGATCGCTACGCCGTTATAGGATTTCTTGCCCACGATGGAGAAGTTATAGCCCATCGCTTCGAACTCGAGAC
>JAQUPC010000028.1 GCA_028716765.1 Alphaproteobacteria bacterium
GACGCCTCTTCAACTATGCTATTCAGAGACGATTGGGCTAGCCTAACAATGCGCTTTTTCCTGAGCATCATTGACCACCCCAAACTTGCTGAGGTTTTTATTCATTTCTATAATCTCACAGGAACCGATGGTTTGGGTAGATCTTCAGAGGATAGAAGAAGCTTAATGCAGAAATGGCATCAACGCGCTAAACCGGTGCACATTGAAACCTTGGAAACACACAATATGCTGGGGCAATTTATTCATAATAAATCACACAATGGATGCCGCCACATCAGGGGTGGGCGCAGGCTTGCCTATCGTCTTCTGGATTTGGTGAACAGATGAACAAAATCCTCATCCTCGATTTCGGATCGCAAGTGACGCAGCTTATCGCAAGGCGCGTGCGCGAGGCGGGCGTGTATTGCGAAATCCATCCGTTCAACCGCACGGAAGAGCAGATCAGGGCGTTCGATCCCAAAGGCATTATCCTGTCGGGCGGTCCGGCCTCGACGACGGAGAAGGACAGTCCGCGCGCGCCGCAGATCGTGTGGGAGCTTGGCGTGCCCGTGCTCGGCATTTGCTACGGCCAGCAGACGATGTGCATGCAGCTCGGCGGCATGGTTGAAAGCGGCCATCACCGCGAGTTCGGCCGCGCCGAAGTCGAGATGACCGAGGACAGTGCGCTGGTAGACGATTTCTGGTCGCCCGGCACGCATCATCGCGTGTGGATGAGCCACGGCGACCGCGTCACGAAAATCCCCGAAGGTTTCAAGGCCGTGGGCACGAGTTCCGGCGCGCCGTTCGCGTTCATCGCCGACGAGAAGCGCAAGTTTTACGGCGTGCAGTTCCATCCCGAGGTCGTCCATACACCCGACGGCGCGAAGTTGCTTGGCGCGTTCGTGCACAAAATCTGCGGCCTCGGCAGCGACTGGAGCATGAAGGCTTTCCGCGAGACGGAAATCGCAAAAATCCGCCAGCAAGCCGGGAAGGGCAAGGTGATCTGTGGTCTTTCAGGCGGCGTCGACAGCGCCGTGGCCGCCGTTCTTATTCATGAGGCCATCGGCGATCAGCTGACCTGCATTTTCGTCGATACCGGCATGATGCGCGAGGGCGAGGGCGAAGAGGTCGTCAACCTGTTCCGCAAGCACTACAACATACCGCTAGTGGCCGTGGATGCGGGGCCGTTGTTCCTTGGCGCGCTGAAGGGCGTCGAAGACCCCGAAATCAAGCGCAAGACCATCGGCAAGCTGTTCATCGACGTGTTCGACACCGAGGCGCACAAGATTCAGGGCGTCGAGTTTCTGGCGCAGGGCACGCTGTATCCGGACGTGATCGAAAGCGTATCGTTCACGGGCGGGCCGAGCGTCACGATCAAGTCGCATCACAACGTCGGCGGATTGCCGGAGCGCATGAAGCTCAAGCTTATTGAGCCGCTGCGCGAACTGTTCAAGGACGAGGTGAGGGCGCTTGGGCGCGAACTGGGTTTGCCCGAAAGCTTTGTCGGGCGGCATCCGTTTCCGGGGCCGGGTCTGGCTATTCGCGTTCTCGGCGACATCACCGAAGAGCGCCTCGCCGTTTTGCGCAAGGCCGACGTGGTTTATCTCGATGAGATCCGCAAGGCGGGGCTTTACGATCAAATCTGGCAGGCATTTGCCGTTCTGCTCCCGGTGAAAACCGTCGGCGTGATGGGCGACGAGCGTTCGTACGATAATGTGCTTGCGCTCCGCGCCGTGACGTCGGTGGACGGCATGACGGCGGACTCGTTCGCGTTCGATCATGCCTTTTTGGCTCGCGTTGCCACGCGCATCATCAACGAGGTGCGCGGCATCAACCGCGTCGTCTACGACGTGACCAGCAAACCCCCCGGCACGATCGAGTGGGAGTAGGGCCTTCAGGAACAATTACCGGCGTCATCCCGTACGCAGCACGAGGACTTCGGCCGAGTGCGGAGATACGGGATCCCGTTTAATTAAACAACCAACATGGATCCCGGATCGCGCGGCTCGGCCTTGCCTCGCCGCTTGTCCGGGATGACGCCTAGAGAGCCATGGTTTGAGCCAAATATAACGTATATACATTGTAAATAATTATGTATATACAAACAGAAAACCGCGCGAGGGTGACATGGGGGAGCTACCTAAAAACAAAAAGCCTGTTTCTGTTTCACGGCGCCGGGCGCGAAAGGGCGAGCCGGTCAAAACGGCCGTATCGATTCGCCTTTCGCCGGAAGTTATCAGCTTTTTCAAAGCCAAAGGCCCCGGATGGCAAACGCGCATCGACAAGGCGCTTCGCGCACTTGTTTCGGCGATGGAATAGGGATAAAATCGCGCTCTTTCCACGCAAAAGGAGAAGCCATGAAAAACGGAATCATGCTGGCGCTGGCTTCCTTGCTGTTTGTCCTCGCCGCGCCTTCGGCCTCTCTTGCCGCCGCGCATTGTTATTCGCCAACCGAGGTGGAGGCCGAGCAGCTGCTTCGGCTCCATTCCGAACTGATGGTCATAACCGTCACCTGCCATGTTAGTTCGACCGGGCAGGATCTTGTGGGTGCCTACACCGGGTTCACCCGCAACAACATTGGTCCTCTTCATGAGGCCGAGCAGACAATGATAAGTTATTATAAAAAAGCCTACGGCGGTAAAGGGATCGATAAGCTCGACCGCCTGCGCACGCAATTGGCTAACGAATACGGGCAGGAGATTGCCGACGTTTCGGCCCCGGCTTTCTGCAAAGCGAAACGGGATAAGGTCATCGCCTTGCACAAGGCGGATTCGGGGGCTTTGCACGGCGAAGTCATGACTATTTCGGCCCGTACCTTCGATCCTCCGTGCTCCAGTCTGCAGGATGTCGCCGGGCGTAGCTTATAGATAAAAAAGCCCACTCCCCTTGAGGGAGGGGGGCCTGATAGAACAGCATAATTTCCCTTGACCAAGCTGCTGTTATGGGCCAAAAAGCCCACGATTTTGCCATGCCTTGATCGAACCGGACCATGCCAAGTCTTAAAGACCTGAAAAACCGCATTGTGAGCGTCAAATCGACGCGCAAGATCACCTCGGCCATGAAGATGGTGGCGGCCAGCAAGTTGCGCCGCGCCGAAGATCAGGCCAAGGCCGCGCGCCCCTATGCGCAGAGCATGGCGCGCATGATGAGCACGCTGGCCGGACGGCTCGAGATCAACGAGACGACTCCAAAACTGATTACCGGAACCGGCAAGGAAGAAACCGTTCTGCTCATCGTCGCGACGTCGGATCGCGGGCTGTGCGGCTTTTTCAACGGCTCTGTCGTGCGCGAAGCGCGGCATACGATTCAAAAGCTGGAAAAGGAAGGCAAAAAAGTCCTTCTGATTTGCGTCGGCCGCAAGGGGCGCGATCTGTTGCGCCGCGAGCATGGAAAAAAGATTTTGCATACCTATGAGGATATGCCCAAAAAGCTTGCCGACGCCGGTTTGGCCAATGAGGTGACGGCCAGGATTTTGAGCATGTACGATGCGGAAGAATTCGACACCGCCTATATAATATTCAACCGGTTCAAGTCGGCCATGTCGCAGATCATAACGGTCAAAAAACTGGTCCCGATAGAAATCCGGAAGGCCGATGAGCCCGAAAAGCAGGAGGCCGCCAGCGAAGGGTTGAAGGCGCTTTATGAACTGTTCGAGCCGGAGAGGGACGTGATTCTGGCGCAATTGCTGCCGCGCAATCTTGCGGTGCAGGTTTTTGAGGCGTTTCTGGAAAGTTCGGCCGGCGAGCAGGGCGCGCGTATGACCGCGATGGACAACGCCACCCGCAACGCGGGCGAAATGATCGACAAGCTGACGATGAACTACAACCGCAGCCGTCAGGCCTACATCACGAAAGAACTTATCGAAATCATCTCCGGCGCGGAGGCGGTGTAAGATGTCATCATTAGATAATAGAAATATTAAAACGGCGCGGGGAAGCAAACCGCTTCCTATAGATTTCGCGAACGGTGAACATTCAATGGGCGGGGCTTTTCGTTTGTTGCAAGGCATAAACGCCCAGTTTGGGAATCCCTTAGCTGAGAGCTCGTTGAAAACGATTGTGAAGATCGCCGCTAATCAAGAGATCACGAGACGGGGAAGCGGAGGCATCCTAACTACCTCGAATGAAATAATGTTCCAGATTTTGGAAAAAAGAAGGTTGTACGTTCCCGCATCTTGGGAAAAGCCAGCATTTGGGTAACTGAAGAGGAAAACAAAATGACCACCACCAATATCGGCCACATCACGCAGGTTATGGGCGCTGTTGTCGACGTACAGTTTGAGGCCGGATTGCCTTCGATCTTGAACGCCTTGTACACGGAAAACGACGGACGCCGCCTTGTGTTCGAAGTGGCGCAGCATTTAGGCGAAAACACCGTGCGCGCCGTGGCGATGGACTCGACCGACGGTCTCGTGCGCGGGCAGAAGGTGACCGATACGGGCCAACCGATTATGGTGCCCGTCGGACCGGAGACCTTGGGCCGCATCATGAACGTCGTCGGCGAGCCGGTGGACGAGCGCGGGCCGGTCAAGAGCAAGAAAATGATGCCGATCCACCGCGATGCGCCGGAGTTCACCGAGCAATCGACGGAAAAGCAGATGCTCGTGACGGGCATCAAGGTCGTCGACCTGTTGGCCCCTTATTCGCGCGGCGGCAAAATCGGGCTGTTCGGCGGCGCTGGCGTCGGCAAGACGGTCATCATTCAGGAGCTCATCAACAACATCGCCAAGGCGCACGGCGGGTATTCCGTGTTCGCTGGCGTGGGCGAGCGTACCCGCGAAGGCAACGACCTTTATCACGAAATGATCAACGCCGGGATTATCAAGACGGACGGCCCCGGCTCGAAAGTGGCCCTTGTATACGGCCAGATGAACGAACCGCCGGGAGCGCGCGCGCGCGTCGGCCTCACGGCCCTTACTGCCGCCGAATACTTCCGCGACGAGGAAGGGCAGGACGTTCTTCTCTTCATCGACAACATCTTCCGCTTTACGCAGGCGGGTTCGGAAGTGTCCGCGCTTCTGGGCCGCATTCCTTCGGCCGTGGGTTATCAGCCGACGCTGGCCACGGACATGGGCGCGCTTCAGGAACGCATCACGTCGACCAAGAAGGGCTCGATTACGTCCGTTCAGGCCATTTACGTTCCGGCCGACGACTTGACCGACCCGGCTCCCGCGACCTCGTTCGCGCATCTTGACGCCACCACCGTGTTGTCGCGCCAGATCGCCGAACTCGGCATCTATCCGGCCGTCGACCCGCTGGACTCCACGAGCCGCATTCTCGATCCGCTCGTCGTCGGCGAGGAGCATTACAACACCGCCCGCGCGGTGCAGAAGGTTCTGCAAACCTACAAGTCGCTGCAGGACATCATCGCCATTCTGGGCATGGACGAACTATCGGAAGAGGACAAGCTGATCGTTTCCCGCGCGCGCAAGATCCAGCGCTTCCTGTCGCAGCCGTTCCACGTGGCCGAGATCTTCACCGGCACCAAGGGCGTGTTTGTGGCTGTCGAAGACACGATCAAGGCCTTTAAGGCCATCGTTAACGGCGAGTACGACCATCTGCCTGAGGCGGCGTTCTACATGGTCGGCACCATCGAGGAAGCCGTCGCCAAGGCCGAAAAGATGGCCGAGGCGGCGTAAAGGCGGGTTTGAAAGTAATATCCGCTTTGCTTTATGCCGAACTTTGCCGTTATTTTATGGTAAGAAAATTTTAAAGGGTCATTTCTTAGAGCAACGGTTTTTCAAAGGGAGGGGAATATGGGGCGCGACATCAAAGCAGAATGGCAAGCGGGCTTGAAAGAGTTTTCACCGTTCATGAAGCATCACGGTTTTAGGCCGACGGATGAGCATGAGGCAGCCGTTAAGTTCGCAGGCGAGATGTGGAACGGATCGAAAAATATGTTTCGGGGCGGCGTTCACTTTTTTTGCTTCGGGGAGAGAGAAAACAAGTTTCGGGTGTCTCTGGTCTGGGCTAGCAATGCTGACAATAGCAAAAACGAAGCCTACGTCGTCAGTTCGTATATTCCGCCTTGCCCGAGAGAAAACGAGCCCATGATCTATCAGTACTGTACATACGACGAGTTTAAAACGCAGGTTATGAAGGCCAGTTACGGCGCGATGGAAGACCACCTAAAGCTGTTGCGTTTTGCTCCGGCTCCTCACATGATCTATAACCGTAACGTTCCCGCCCAAATGTCGCTGCAATAACTTCCGGTGAGCTCTTATGCCCGAACAACTTCAATTCGAACTCGCTTCGCCCGAAAAAATGCTTGTCAGCAAGGCCATCGTCATGGCCGCCGTGCCTTCGCCGAAGGGGCTTTACGGCGTTCTGGCCGGGCATGCGCCGATGATCACCACCGTGGCGCCGGGCGTGGTCGAGGTTTATGAGAACGACGACGTCACGGTCACGGACCGCATCTTCGTCGAGGGCGGTTTCGCCGAGGTGACGGGCGAGCGCTGCACGGTGCTTGCCGAAAAAGCCGTGCCGGTCAGCCAGCTTAACCGTGCCGCCATTGAAGCCGAGATGCAGGCCATAGAAAACGAAACGGCAAGGGCGGAATCCGATGAAGAACTCGACGCCCTCGAGATCCGCCGCATTGTCGCAACGGCCAAATTGATGGCTGTGGAGTGATTTCCTAATATAGGGTTTACACCACCACGCTTACGCCGGTTCCGCGTATCGTGGAGTTGCTGGCACCTCCCACGGTATTATAGACGCTCGCGGTTTCCGTCTCGGGTGCGGCGGCGCTTTCCGTTGCGCTGTTGTCCGATGCCTTGGTCTCGGGGACCTTTTCTTCGTGATGACGCTCGCTTGCCCCTTTAGCGGCCGCGGCTTGCGCGGAGCTGGCGGATGAGGCCGAGACGTTTTCAATATCGCTCATGGCAATGCCTTGTTCTTATGAAAACAGGCGCGCTTTATGACGCCGCCTTTTAAAAACCATCCCTAAACTATGCCCCAAGTATGCCAGAACTTGCTTAAGGGCCGCTTAAAAGAGGGGCTTTTTTGGTAAATTTTGAATGAAATCATGGTTTGGCACGTGGCTTGCTTATGACTGGTTGGCATGAACTAACAACCAGACGCAGAGGGTCAATTCCTGATGGAGACGGTGGGCAATATTCAGGCATCTCAAGGACTTGCAACGCAAGCCCTTAGCCTGTCCCAGCGCGTGACGCAGGCCATAAAGCAGGCTAGCGCACATGCAGGGGTAGATTTTGCCTATTTATTGAACAATGCCACTCAGGAAAGCGGTTTGAACCCTGCGGCCAAGGCCAAGACGAGCAGCGCCACTGGCCTGTTCCAGTTCGTCGAACAGACCTGGCTGCGCATGGTCAAGACCTATGGCGAAAAGTACGGCCTTGGCGACGCGGCGAACCGGATCACCATAGGGTCAGACGGCGTGGCGCGGGTCAATGACCCGCAAGCCAAACAGGCCATTCTGGCGCTGCGCAAAGACCCCCGGGCGGCATCCTGTATGGCGGCGGAGTTTACGAACGAAAACAAGGAAACGCTTGAATGCAAAACCGGCGTCAAGGCGGGATCGACGGAACTTTACCTCGCGCACTTTTTGGGCGCGGGCGGCGCGGCGGAGTTCATCAACGCCATGCGCGCCAACCCGAATGGCAAGGCGGCTGGCGTTCTGCCCGAGGCCGCTTCGGCCAATCAGTCCGTGTTTTATGACAAGAGCGGCCAGCCCCGCACATTGGCGCAGGTTTATGACCGTTTTGCGCAAAAGTTCGGAAACGCGCCGGTGGCATGCGCAAAAACCTCGCGCGTGGCTTCGTCATCGGCTCTGGCGGCATCAGCGTCGGGAGATGAAGCGTTTGCCGGACGGGTCACTGCCGCCGACGTAGGGCGAAGCTTTGCGATGGCGTCCTTGACGTCGCCCCTCGCCATGAGCTCCTTCAGGCGTGATGCCACTATGTCTTCGCCGTTCGCCGCCATGATGCTGGCGCAGATGGATATGGGCGATTTGGCGCTTCCCTCCGTGACCAACACGGCGTCAAGAGACGACGAGGAAAAGAAGAAATCTACCCTCGCGGTGCTTGGTATAGCGGGATAGGCTCAATAACGGCCCGGGCCTATTTATAAAAGAAACGCCGTGCCCATATTTTTGTAATGCGGGTGAATGATATTATATTCGAAGCGAAAAGGTTCGGGATGCGGATGGCACTCGGGTTCGCCTTCTTCAAGCGAAATGACACCGGAAAAAACTCTCGGGCGGCAAACTTCATAAGCCGTTTTTCTGGCGAGAATTGTCATGGGCGACCCAATAGGGAAATAGTATGAGGACTGGCTTAGTCCTCATAACAAATAATCAGAACGGAGTAAAGTTATGGTTAATGGTATGTCGTTTAAATATGCAAGTCGATGACCGTTGGCGCTAGGATTTCGGCGATTTCTTTTTGGCGTGGTATTTATCAAGATCGGACAATAAGGACTTTCCGGCCTCGCCGCCGTCGTCTTTTATGCTTCGATTGATGCAGAGGTTAAGCGCAGCATAGAGCTCCTTTATGAGGGAAAGCCGCGTGTTGAACGGCTCATGAGAGGCCTTGCAACACTCCATAATCTGAACGCATATCTTCGTGACCAGCGTGAACCCGAACAACTCGGCCTGGCCTTTAAGGTTATTTCCGATTTGGCCGACTTCGTGGAAGTAGGATTCGTTCGGCTTTTTGGCCTTGACTAGGCCGTTGATGGCCCGGCCCATTTTGTCCATATCAGCATGGGCATTCGTAAAGTACGAAGCGCTTGCGTCATCCACAAGCTTTTGACATTCCTTAATTTTCTCGGGAGTGATGATGTCCCTGATGTTGACATCCTCGCCGATAAGCTTCTTCACGGCATAGTTCGGCTCATAGGCGATAGTCACGTCAGCCCCTCCACCTGACGACGAATCGTGCGTCGAGTTACATTTTTTATTCGTTACCGATTGAGTCATATACAAAAATTATGCCAAAGCGAGTTTGTTTGCAAGTGCACAAAAATCTTCCGTCCTTTATTTCAATCCCTCATCATGCCGGATAATCCTTATTTCTTTAAACCGCCTGTTTTTTATACCTGTTGGCAGGGGCATCTGTCTGCGCCGGCGGCAGGGGCCCCTGTAGACCTCCGATGTAACGAAAACGCGCGGCGATTCGATAATGTTGATGATCTTCTGGCAAAAATCGTCGGCTTCAAAGGGCTTTGCGACAATTTCATCGACCCCGGAATCTCGCGCCGTCAAGATGTCAACGGAAGACGCCGAGCGCACAAGCATGATGATGGGCACGAAGGGACAGGGCGAGTTTGGCGCAAAACGCAGCCTCTTAACGAACATCGTTCCATTTATAGGTATGATTGCCGCCTGATGCTTCTCTTCCTGATCGTTGGCGGCCGGCTCAGGTTTGCAGACGGATAATTCCCAGTCGGTAACGATGATATCAATGCGCGTTTCCCGCGTGATCTGAAGACCTTGAAAGCCGTTGCTCGCCAAAAGAACATTGGAAAACCCGAGTTGATTAAGAATGTTTTTGACCAACTCTCCGGCCTTGGCGCTTCCGTCAATAACCATGAGCTGGACCTTTTCCATCCGCTTCTGGAAATGATCCGCTTTGTTCATCAGAATGGACGGCATGACAAATGCTTATGATGGTGCGTTAAAGCGGGACAACAGTCTCTACTGTATGATTGTCCATATGATCGTATTCGTTACGTCATATGTGGAAGACAGGAGGCGTGTAGCCCCGCATTAGGAAGGCGATACAACGTAATAGAAATTATAAAAAAATACAAGAGTATGCTGATCAGTTTTTTAGTTGGTGAAAGTATATTGCATGAAAATATATTTTTAATTGTGATCAAGCAAAGTCGCCGCTCGCCTAAGCCTGTCGTTGATCGCCACGCCGAGACCAGTTTCCGGAATCGGCATGACGGCGATGCCGCGCAGATGGGGCTGATCGAGTTGACGTAACATGGCGAAGAGGTTGGCCGCCGCTTCGTTCAAGTCGCCTGTGGCGCTAAGATTCAGGCGCGCCGCTCCGCCTTTAACACCTGCATCCGGCCCGAAGGCCAATAAGGCTTCGCCGGGCGCTGCTTCCTTTGCGGCCAGCCGCAAAGGAATGTTGGGCGCATAATGGCTTGATGTCATGCCCGGGCTTTTAATAACGGCGTTTTCGCTAACGGCTTCAAAAACTTCGCATAGAGATTGCTCCAGCTGTTCGCGCGTCACGCCGCCGGGGCGCAAGATCGTGGGAAGCGGCGTCGTTAAGTCGATCACGGTGGACTCTACGCCCACAGCTGACTGGCCGCCGTCTAAAATCATGTCGACGTTCGCGCCGAGTGATTCGGTAACATGTTGAGGCGTCGTCGGGCTAAGTTTGCCGAAGGCGTTGGCGCTGGGCGCGGCGATGGGCCGTCCCGTGGCGCGCAGGAGATCAAGCGCAACGGGATGGGCCGGCATACGCACGGCCAGCGTGTCGAGGCCCGCGCCTGCCAGAAGCGAAACGGGGCAATCCGGCTTTCGCGGCAGCACGAGCGTCAGAGGGCCGGGCCAGAACCGGTTGGCGAGGAGCTGTGCCGTGTCATTCCATTCAACAAGGGCTTGGGCATCAAGCGTCCCGGCCACATGCACGATCAAGGGATTGAATTCGGGCCGCCCCTTGGCGGCGTAAATAGCCGCGACGGCCTTGTCGTTGGTCGCGTCGCCGCCAAGGCCGTAAACCGTTTCCGTAGGAAAGGCTACCAGCTTGCCGCTACGCAGAAGCGCTGCGGCTTTCGAGATATGCTCAGACGTGGCGGGAACGATCGTCATCGAAAGCAACGCTTAAGGCATGACATTACCGGTGTTTGGCAGCGCGAAATCAAAGCAATGGCGGCCTTTACCGTGTTTCCAGTTGCGGGTTGTATAGTGATGGCGGGAGTTTTGCATGTTGCCAGAGTCCACGGCAAAAACAGCGCAGAGCTTGTAATTTCTCTCGCCTGTTTTTTCATAGATATATGGAGCCTTTGTTTCTGGATCCGTATTGCCAATGCCATATTTCTTGTCCACTGCTGCAAGATCGGCCGGCAACACTTTGTCGGTTCTCCAATAGTTTTCAATTGAGTTGGTAATTCTTTCCAGGTCCTGAACGCGCCGTTCGTCAAGTTTGCGCAGGCGCTGAAGCCCCGGCGGGTTTTGCACGATAGCCACGGTCACCGCGATCACGACGATTGCCGTGGAAAGGCCTGCGAGCAACCGGCCAACAAGCGCTTGATTCATGATTCCTTCTCTTCCCGGCGCAAGTCCGAAAGGTAATACCAGAAGATCGTTCCCGCGATTACGGCAACGACGATGACTTTGAGCAAAAAGCGCGCCGTCAACTCACCGCCAAGAACGTTGTAAACCAGAGCGGTCATATCGCCGATCAGGATGCTTAGGGCTATAAACAAGGTAATGTACGTTAGCCAGCGGCGCACGGGGGATAACCGCTTGATCGGGTTCAGGACGAGTTCGCGCCCGATATACCGGGCGGTAAACAGGAAGATCGGGAAGGCGATGATGAGCGACGACACCGACCAGCGCATGGAATCCCAGAAATTACCCCTGTAACTGTAATCAGACGCCGCGGGATCGGGAAAAGCCCGGTTGATAAAATCAAAAAGCAAATCGCCGAGATGGAAGGCGCTGGTGTAAAGGGTGCTGAACATCACCAGATAGAGGAACGCTTCCCGGGCGGACATGGAAGGCCGCGGCTTCGGCACGGGAACGGGGAAAGAGATGTCGGCATAAGCGCCAAGCGCGTTTTTTGCCTGATCGGACGGCCATCCGGCGGCTACGGCCGCTTTCTCGATGTCGTTCCGGGAAGCCCCGACGCGCAAGGATTCTTTGACGAAAACGTCTAGTTCTCTGGTTCCCGAAGTCATATGTCCTCCCTCGCGAGAAAAAGCCGACGGTGATTTGGGCGTCCGAGCCTTTGGCAGAATAGTATAAGCCCGCCGCCACGCTTCAGCGCAGCGGCGGGTTTAGGAATGGCGGATACAACGGCTTTCAATGCCGTTGCGCCCGTTATTTCTTTTTGGTTTTCTTGGGCGCTGCCTTTTTCTTGGCGGGCGCTTTCTTGGCCATTGGCTTCGAACAGGATTTTTTTCCGTTATTGCACATACAACAGGACATAGGAGCCTCCATAGAGTAGATGGGGGCAAATTAACCCAGCTAAGGGGCAAAGAAAAGCGAAACAACGCGCCGGGGAGCGTTATTTTGCATGACAGAAACCCGGACCGGCTTTATCCTGCCGTGCATGCTCCGTTGGCCCCGTCTTATCCTTCGATCCCTTGCCGTTTTTTTCGGCGTTCTGGTGGTCGCTTTCCTGCTGTTGGCCTGGAAAGTGTCATCGCAGCCCATGACGTCGACGGCTCTGACCCCTTATGTCGAGGCGGCGATCGAAAAGCTGTTGCCCAACTCGCAAGCCACGATCGCGAAGACCCTGATCGAGTGGGACAACGTCGATCATTCGATCGCCTTGCACGGCGAGCAAGTAATTTTGCGCGACCGGCAGGACAAGATTATCGCCGAGTTCCCCACGGCGAAAATGAAATTAAGCGTCCTTGCCCTGTTGCAGGGCCGTTTTTTTCCTTCCGAACTGAAAATCGACGAACCTCAATTGTGGTTTACCCGCCGTGCCGACGGCACGGTCTGGTTTGGCGGCGAGGCGGCAGGCAATACGGCCGAGGGGCCTTCCGAAAGTCTTTCGATTTGGGACGCTCTCAGACATTTTACCTCTGAAATCACGGGAAGAGGCCGTTTCCTGGATCTGGCCATTACCCGCGCAGTCGTCTCCATTCATGACGAGGAGATAAAACAGGATTGGGCCATCAAGATTCCTCTTCTGGCCTTGCATCACGGATGGGACGAATTGACGGGGCAGGCGCAGATCGAGGTCGACCAAAAGGGCCACAGTTCCGTTTTGGATGCCCGTTACGCTTATGATTTCGGTCCTAAGGAACACGGCGTGACCA
Source organism: Alphaproteobacteria bacterium (assembly GCA_028716765.1). The sequence goes on from JAQUPC010000028.1 coordinate 12,951, forward strand.
TTCAATTTAGAGAAGTTAACCCGGCATTGCTGGCTGTTCTCCAGCCAAAATTGGTGGCGCTGACGGCGGCCGATTTGCCTCTGACAGGCAAGGTTGAGGTAACCACCGACAGGGATCTAAACATCGTCAAGATGGCCACGCAAATCGGCGGGGGCAAAGGCAGGCTCGTTATGCCTTCCTTTTGGGACAAGCCCCGCGCGGTGGAAAGCCTGAAGGTGCAGGGAACCTACGACAGGCAAACGCACCGGCTTGATGTTCCGGTGGCCGATATCGATTTCGGGGGGCCGAAACTTTCGCTGAAACTGGAAGGCAAAGAACCGCCTTCAGGCGGGACGCCTTATGATCTGGCCTTTACGTTAGCCGTCCAGCTTTCGGACTTGCCGATGGATCAATTTGCCGCCGTTTGGCCCAAGCCCATCATTACGAATGCGCGCACATGGCTTGCCGCCAATTTGAGCCGAGGGGTTTACAAGCAGGGGGATGTCGTCTTGCGGGGCAAACTTGCCTGGCAGGAGCCGGAAAATATGCTGCTCGAATCCGGCGAAGGCAAGATTTTCGCCTCCAACGCAACGGTCAAATACATTGACGGCATGCCGCCCGTCGAAGGCGTGAACGCCGAAGCGCCTTTCGACCTCGATCATATGGACGTTAAATTGTCGGGCGGCGGCATTGGCGCGATCAAACTCCAGCCGTCGACGATCCATATCTCGGATTTTCAAAAGACGGTTCAGTATATCGATATTCCGCTTAAACTTTCCGCGCCGGTCCGCGACGTCGTCAAGCTAATCGACGCGCGGCCGCTTGGGTATGCCAGGGCCGTTGGGCTGGTCCCCGACGATTGCGACGGCCGCGTGGACGGGATGCTGAAATTGCGTTTTCCGCTTCTCAATTCCTTGCCCATGAAAGACGTGGATATTAGCGCCGACGCCCAGCTGACGAATTTTGCCATTCGAAAACTGATAAAGGGGATCGACCTTTCGCAGGGCAATCTTGCCCTGAATCTCGACAAGGAAGGTTTTTCGCTTAAAGGCCCGGCCGCGCTCAACAAGGTGCCGCTGCAGATAAGTTGGCAAAGCCAGTTTTCCGCCGATAGGGGAGGGGGGGGCAAACCCTATAGACTGGCCACGATTAACGGCACGGTCAGCGACGAACAATGGAAGCAACTGGGGCTCGACCTTTCGGGGAAGGTAAAAGGCTCCACCACGGCGGCGCTTCGTTTAATGCAGCCGAACAAGAAAGAGACGCAACTTTCCGGCGATATCGATTTTCGTCAGGCCGCTATCACGTTCAGCGATCTTGCGTGGAAAAAACCGGCGGGAACGGCGGCGACGTTGCGTTTTGCGGCGGATATGGCCGAAGGGAAAAACATCCGGCTAAAAAGCTTCGAACTTCAGGGCGCGGACATCAAGGCAAGCGGTTCCGGCATGCTGGATCGCGAAAGTTACGAGGTGCTGGAACTTGACGTGCGGCCCTTCATGCTCGGGCGCACGAACGCCACGCTGCACTTCTCCCAATCGTTCGGGCCGCAGGGGGAATTGCATTTTACCGCCGAAGGCGAGTCCTTCGACGTGAGCGGCCTTACGGGAGGGAAAGACCCGGCGCGCACCGATCCCCGCCCGAAAAGCTATTCGCTTAACCTCGGCAAGCTTTATACGAGCGAGAACGGGTTTATTGCCGACATTAAGGCCAACGCGACTCGGGAAAAGGAAGGCTGGCGCGCGATCGAATTGCACGGGCGCGCGGACGGCGGCCATCCGCTTGACATCAGCCTCGCGCCGCAAGGCGCCATACGCGTGTTTAGCCTTACCTGCGACGATTTCGGTAAGGCGCTGAAAGGCATGGGGTTCACCGATACGGTGAAGGACGGTCCGATCGAAATGAAAGGCGAAAGCACGCCCGAAAATCCCGATGTGATCGAGGGCACGGTTGAGATCGGGCATTTCGTCGTGGCGGGGTTGCCGGCTCTCGCGCGCCTTCTAAGCGCCGTTTCGCCCTTCGGATTCATCGATTTTGTGACGGGCAACGCCAGCTTCGATCATCTCGAAGGCCGGTTTCGCTGGCATGGCGACGAGGCCGAGTTGATCAAGATACGCGCGGCAGGTTCCGTTTTCGGTATCAACATCGATGGCAAGGTCAATCTCAACAACGGCGAAGCGAATATACACGGCCTTTTGGTGCCTTTCAGCCTGTTCAACCGGATCATCGGTATTATTCCTCTATTGGGCGATGTGATTACGGGCGGCGATGGCGGCGGCGTTCTTGCGGCGGCTTATACGGTGACAGGCACATTGAACGACCCTGATATTGGCGTGAATCCCGTTTCGCTGCTGACCCCGGGCTTTCTGCGTAATTTGTTCTTTAGCGGCGACGGGGAGGAAGATGAGCTGCCTGAAAAGGCAACACCCGAAACTGACGCAACAACAACGCCGGAGCCGCCAAATGCAAGCGGCGGGGAAAAGCCCTAAGCTTTATTTTGCGTCGATATTTAAGCGGAAAGTGCTGAAATTCGCCTTCCGGCTACATGGCCGGCCATGCGGCGAATCACGCAGGAATAACCCTAGGGACCGTCGTTTGGTTAACATATAATTAACCATGTGCGCCGATTATCTGCCCCTCTGAAACCTCCATTCCTTGAGGACCTCACATGAAAAAATACGCGCTGTTATCTCTCACCCTTATGCTTATTGGCCTGCCTTCCTACGCCTTGGCTGAAGTCAATTTCGGCTACCTCGCCAATCGCGGCGATTTGAAAGCAAAAGAAGAATGGACCGATTTGATGGAAGATTTGTCGAAATCGGTTGGGCAAGAAGTTAATCTTGTTGCGCTCTCGATCGAAAAGGCGGCGGATTCCATCGGCAAGAAAGAAGTCGATTTTCTGCTTTCGAACTCCGTCATTACGGCCATCGTCATGGAACAGGACAAGGCCAAGCTTTTGGCGACTGTCGACTCGGGCAAGGGCGCCGAATTTGGCGGCGTCATTCTGGCCAACAAGAATAGTGGCATCACAAAATCCGCAGACCTTAAGGGCAAGAAAGTCATGTCCTACGGCACGGATTCCGCCGGCGCCTATGTGTTTCAGGTTTATCACCTGAAGCAAAAGGGCGTTGACGTTAAAAAGGACCTGGCTTCGTTCGTGCAGGCCAAGAAACAGGACGACATTCCGATGGCGGTGAAATCGGGTCTTTTCGACGCCGGTTTCGTGCGCACGGGCGTGCTGGAATCGATGCAAAAGAAGGGCCTTCTGAAAGTCGATGACTTTGTCATCGTTGACAAAGTGGCCGACAGCGGCGCCGAAGTTCGCACCACGGCGCTTTATCCCGAATGGTGCCTTGTCGCGCGTGCGGACACCGACCCGGCCATCGTCGAAAAGATCAAGACGGCTGTGCTGGCGTTGAAGTCCGACAACCCCGCCGTCCAGAAAGCCACGATCAAAGGCTTTATCGAACCGCGCGATATGGGGCCGCTGATCAAAATGTTGAAGGAACTGAAAGTGGCGCCGTTCGACAAGTAAAAGTCACGGCACTGTCTTGCGACGCAAGGCGGGAACAAAACCCTTAGGGGCGATGTTCCCGCCTTTTTTCATGACGGTTACATCGGCCGGAGCGCCAGCGCTTTCGCCTCGGTGTTGGTCAGCGGCGCTGGTGTGATGCTATGATCGCGGAAGACGAATGTGTCCGACAGGCCATCGGGCCTAAGCACCTCGGCTTGCTCGACATAACTGTTGCCAGTCGCGGATAGGGCGCGAAACGGCATGGATATGGGGCAGGTGGGACGCGGCACCATTTTTACGCGCCAGCGCTTGGGGCTTCCGCTGCGCGTAATTGCGAAATCAGGTTCGAGCGTTTTCCAGTCGCCTCCGAGCGCCGCCGCCAAAAGCCCGGTGACATGGGCAAGAAAAGGCATTTTCTGCGACGATTGTTGTAGCAGCGGCATATCGCCGATGGTTTGCACCATGCCGGCGTCCGTGAATATGAACGTCATGGCCATCGGCTTTTCCACGGCCCAGATCAGGCCGCGTCCCGGCGCGACGACGAAGCGCCCCGCCGATTGCATGGGTTTGGCGAAGCCCTTTACCGGGTGTTCGGCAGAAAAACGGCCGCGCAAGATTTCGCCGTTTGCAAGCTGGCGCGAAGGCCCGAGGTCGGCAGCAAAGACGGCGGCGGGCCAAAGAAAAAAGAGAATGATCGAGAGTTTCAAACGCAGCATGGGATTATGGTTAATAAGGAACGATGGCCTTTTCATGGCGTGAATCACCCGGAAACGCAGGGGAACCTTGCTATTCATTCTTTCCTCCGTCAACATAACATCGGTTGTATTTCAATCCGGATTCGAAGGAGGAATGAATGAAGTGTTTCGGCAAATGGCGGCTGGTTCTGGTATCGGCCGTTCTGACTATGGCCATCGTTATGCCTGCGCTGGCGCAAGACATGCCTGTAGTGAAGCAAAGGGGCGGCGTTTCCTTTGTTACCGGAGGTATCGGCCTTGAAGAGCGCGACGCCATCAAAGCCACGGCGAAGGATTACAATCTGCTGGTGTCGAACGCCAATAAGGGCGGCCACATGACGACCGATGTCGAACTTGTCATCAAGAGCTTGAAGGACGAAGTGATCCTTGCGGTCGAAGATGCCGGGCCGTTGTTTTACGCCAACCTTCCGGAAGGTTCCTATATCGTTGAGGCCATGAACGGCGAACAGTACGCCAAGCGCCGCATAACCGTAGGCGGCAAGAGACAAGCCAAGCTTTATTTTGTCTGGGGCAATGGAGCCTTGTGCTCAGGCAAGACTCTTGAAGCGCCCAAAGCTGCAGTCAAGCAAGAGCCCAAAAAAGCCGAAAAGAGCATGAAGAAGGACAAGGCCGAGAAAGCGCCTAAAGAGGTAAAGAAAGAAACCTCCAAGGAAGAAAAAGCAAAGAGCGAGGCCAAGGAAGCGCCCAAAGAGGTGAAGAAGGAAGCCACCAAGGAAGAAAAGGCAAAGGGCGAGGCCAAGGAAGCGCCCAAAGAGGTGAAGAAGGAAGAGCCCAAGGATAAAAAGGCAAAAGAGGCGGCCAAGGAAGAGCCAAAGAAAAACTCCAAGGATGCGCCTAAAAAAGACGAGCCCAAGAGCCCGCCGCCGGAAGAGCCTAAAAAGTTATAGTTCTGAAAAAAACCAAAAGCCCGGCCTTATAGCCGGGCTTTTTTTCATCAGTCGCCATTACTCTGTGGCCGCAAAAACCGGAAAACGCGTTCAAAATTATGCGCTGTCAATGAAGAATGCGATCGGAGGGGCCGATGGCATGCTCGCGTTCGCTGATCTCGACGCGTGTCGCTATAGCGGCCACGTCCTGCCGCAAGCGGCTGGACGATTGCGTGAGATCTTGCAATTGCTGTTCGAGAGAACGCTGCTGCTTGCGAAGTTGCCCGACTGCTTCGCTCAAGCGTTGGGCATTGCATACCTGTTGCCCGGCAATCTCGCGCATCGTGTTCTGGACGGTTGTGCGAAGCTTCTTCAGCCATAACACGGCCACCACTACGAAGCCCGTGGCGGCGAGCGTGGTCGAAACGGCAAGGAGAGGTATCCAGAAATCCAACATGAGATCCACGTTCGCTGAATAACGCGGCGGAACGTAGCATAATTCACCGAGTCAGCCAATGGCTCTGAAATTAATATAAACAGCTATCTTTTCAAATCCCTTACAATTTGTAAGGGCGCTTGGCCGCCGTTCAGGCGGGCCCGGTAGAACTGAAGATTTTCGATGATGCGTTGAACATAATTGCGCGTTTCGTATATGGGCATCATCTCGACCCAGTCGATGGGGTCGATGCGGGAACTGCGAGGATCGCCGAATTGCTCGATCCATTCCCTGGCACGGCGCGGCCCGGCGTTGTAGGCGGCCAGAGCCAGAATGATTGAGCCGTCGAACTGATCAAGCTGTTCCTGAACGAAGGCGGTGCCCAGCCGCACGTTAAAATCGGGGTCCGTCAAACGGGAATCGCTGTAACGTATGTCGAGCTTGCGGCACATGCCTTTCGCCGTGCCCGGCATTAGCTGCATAAGTCCGCGCGCGCCGGCCGGACTTCCGGCGTCGGCGTTGAAGAGGCTTTCCTGGCGGATCAGGGCGTGCGTAAAGGCCAATTCAGGGGGCGTGGGAATGCGCATCGACAAAACAGGAAAAGACCCGGCCCCGACGAGCATGTTTTTTTGCGCGGCCGCTTTGGCGGCGTTGATCGCCCAATCCGGCCGTTGCAACTCGTAGGCAAGTTCCATCAGCAGAACGAACTCGACCCTTTGGCTTACGTAATCGCTGATGGCTTTGAAAAAGCGGCGGGCAAGGTCTTTCTGCCCGATGCGATAGAGGTTTTCGATAGCCTGAACGGAATCGCGCGCGAAAAACGCCGCCCGGACGTTGGA
>JAQUPC010000029.1 GCA_028716765.1 Alphaproteobacteria bacterium
GGCGCGTAGAGACAGCCAATGCAAACACCGCCAATCGTCGCTTCAATGTAGCGCGCCGCCTTGTCGTCCGTATCTCCCGGCAAGTGATTGCGTACATGTTCTGGCTTTTCAAGGCTCAGGATCGCCACGCCGTTATAGGATTTCTGGCCCACGATGGAGAAGTTATATCCCATCGCCTCGAACTCGAGACGGGGAAACTCATTGGTTTCGCACTTAAGTTCTTGCAAAATGAGCACGTCCGGTTTGGCGGATTTCAGCCATTCCAGAACGTTAGGCATTCGGGCCTTGATCGAGTTGACGTTCCAGCTGGCTATGCGCATGAAAGCCTTTCGTCAGTTGCGAAAGGGCAGTGCGGCGCGCAGAAAAATCCCCGGTCCCGTTTCGTACTTCTTCAGTATAGCATCGATCGTGCCGCTGTTGAGCAATTGATCGGTCGCCACATCCACCATTTGCTTCATGCGAATGTCGGGGGGGAGAGATGGCGAAACAGCAATGAGATAGAGCGGAGGATTATACCTTATGGCCTTCAATTTCCCGGGATTTTCCTTCAGATACTCGCTTGCCGTGAGCGTATCCGTAAACGTCACGTCGGCTTTGCCGCTTACAACATTGAAGATGACGTCGGCAATAGGCGAGTTCTGGGGCAAGCTTACGTCCTGTGTGAAGGGAAAACGCAGATGGCGAAGTATCGAAGTCGTCTCGCCATCCATAGTCGCAACCTTGACGCCGGGCTTGTTTATCAAGGCGGGATCGGCGTCGAAGCGGCGGTCGTTCGGACGCACCAACGCGACATAGGGCATATAGGCATAGGGCCTGGAATAGAAGACGATCTGGCCCCTCTTGGCGTTCGCCCAGCCACCCGAACACTCCATGTCATAGCGTCCCGCGGCCAGATCTTCGAGATAGGTGCCGAAATTAAGTTCCTGCGCCCATTCAATCTTCAAGTCCATTATGGAGCCCAGAGCTTCCGCAACATCAACATAAAGTCCTGAAAGTTTGCCAGAGTTCGGATCCTTGATGACAAAGGGAGGCCATGCGAAATAACCGCAACGGATCGTTCGCGTCCGCATCACGCGGTCGTAAGGGCTTTCTTTGCCAAGGAGCGCAGTATTGTCCTGTGGCGCCTTTTCATAATTTAGCGTGACAAGGCTCACCGCCAGCGCGACAACGATGGCAAGAATGACGGTGCTAAAGTGTTTCCTCATGATTTTGTCCCCGTTACATTGTGTGGCCCGATTTGTCTCCGCTCCCAGCAAAGCCTATATGAAATGGGGGCGCTAATCGATAGAACGTTCCCGGAGCAGGTTCATATTTATCCAACAGGCTGTCGACGTATCCGGTATTAAGCAGTTCTTCGAAGGCAGTATCCAGCATCTGCCGCAACGCAAATTCATTCCCGGGAATCATAACGGTGTCGGGGAACACCCTTAATGGCTTGTCCGCCGTGATGTTTTTTAACGCGCCCGGATTATTTTTCAGGAACTCGTGCGCAAAGTATAATTCGACAAAAGTCACGTCGGCCTTACGGTCTTTGACGTTGAGGAGCATATTCGAAATTTCCGACAGCTGCGGAACCTGAACTTTTTGCGCGAGAGGGAAGTCCGTGGAGGCGATAACTTCCGCCATTTCGCCGTCCATTGTCGCTATCTTTACCGATGGCGAATTTATCAGCGTTATATTTTTGTCAAAACGGTTGTCGTCGGCGCGGACATAGGCCGCTATGCCGCTATAGAAAAGAGGCTTGGTAAAATCCACATGCGTTGACCTACGGGAATTCGGCCAGATTGCGCACGGCACAATATCATAGCGCCCGGATTCCATTCCCTCGATCATCGTTCCCCAGCCTGCCTCTTCAGTCCATTCAATCCGGAGCCCAAGTTTTTTTACGGCTTCCTGCATGGCTTCCACGAATATGCCGGAATACTTGCCCGTGTTAGGATCTTTCATGCACGATGGCGGGTTGGACACGTAACCGGCGCGAATGACCTGTGTCCGCATCACGCGGTCGTAGACGCTTTCCGCCCTGGCCGCAGTTGCCTTTTCGCCCGGCGCCCCGCTCCATTTGAGCGTTACGAAGCTGGCCGCGACCGCGGCAAGAACGGTAAAAATGATGAAAAGTAACGGGTTTTTCATCTTAAGCTCCGTGTTCATAGGCATTTATTGTACGCTAACCTGATCCGTCTTACAGGGCCATCACAGAATCCCCGTCGCAAAGAAGAGGACGGCGATAAACAGGGAGAATATGCCGAGGATAAAGAGGTAATCCGCCCCTTTTTCGAAGGGGCCGGTGCTTTTTTCCGTTCTGATCGACAGATAAGACAAGATGCAACTGGCCAGAAAGCACAGGCTGGAGGCAATGCTTATCTCGTCAGCAAGCGTATTCTCCCCCGTGTTCGTCAGCTTCATGCCTGCAATGAGGATAAAACAAATCCCCAGCAGGTTCGACGAAGCATTAAGAATATGGGTCTCTTTTCCGCCGTTCATAACCCCTCCAAAACAAGCTTACCCCTAGCCAAAACTTATAGACCCGTCTAATCTGGGGCCATGAAAGAATATTTGCAAGATTCGGGGGCGCGCAGCGCCCCTTACGCCAGTAAGGCCCGTGAAACGCGGGGCCGGCTGGCGCCCGAGGCGCCGAGCGAGACCCGCACCGAGTTCCAGCGCGATCACGACCGGATCATCCATTCCGGCGCGTTCCGCAAGCTGCGCAACAAGTCGCAGGTGTTCATCGAAAACGAAGGCGATTATTTCCGGACGCGCCTCACGCACTCGCTTGAAGTCTCGCAGATCGCGCGCTCGATCGCACGCGCTCTGGGGTTGAACGAGGATTTGACCGAAACCATCGCTTTGGCTCACGATCTTGGGCACACCTGCTTCGGCCATTCGGGCGAAGCCGCGTTGGCGGAGGTCATGGGGCCCTATGGCGGGTTTAGTCATAACGAGCAGACCATCCGCATTTTGACGAAACTCGAACGCCGTTATGTGGATTTTGACGGCTTGAATCTCACGTGGGAGACTCTGGAAGGAATTGCCAAGCACAACGGTCCGCTGTTGCCGGAAAAGGACGGCAAGCCCTTGCCCTCGACGATGGCTGAGTTTAACGCGAAATTCGACCTCGAGCTCGCGACCTACGCCGGGCCGGAAGCCCAGGTGGCGGCGTTGTCGGACGATGTGGCCTACAACTCGCATGATATCGACGACGGGTACCGCGCGGGATTTTTTGGTTTTGACGACCTGAAGACCTTGCCTCTTTTCGGCCCTATATTGGAGGACACGAAACGCCGTTGCCCCGAGGCCGACAATGAACGTGTGATGCATGCCGTCGTGCGGCAAGTCATCGGCACGATGGTGACGGATCTTCTGGATTCGACACGCGCGGCCATCGTGACGCTGAAGCCGCAATCGGCCGCTGACATCCGTAAAGCCAAACAGCAAACGGTTAAGTTCAGCTTTGCCATGCAGGGGCACATGAAGGTGCTGAACGCCTTTTTGCGCGACCGCATGTACGAGCACAGCAAGGTCAACCGCACGCGAACCAAGGCCGAGCAAATCGTGAAGGATTTGTTCGCTTTCCTTATGGACAAGCCGAACTGCTTGCCGAATCCTTGGTACAAGGCCCTGCGCGATCATGAAACGGATGAGATGTTCAAGGCGCGGCATATCGCCGATTACATCGCCGGCATGACCGACCGCTACGCCGTCATGGAGCACCGCAAGCTGTTCTCGACGGAGACGATGTTATAAAGGCATGCAAAAGGGCAAAGATTATATCGGCGTTGGCGTCGGGGCTGTCATAATAGAGCCGCATGAATCCACCATTTTGCTCGTCAAACGCAAGAAACCGCCCGAGGCCGGAAAGTGGTCGATCCCCGGCGGAGCGGTCGATTTCGGCGAAACTTTCGAAGCGGCGGTGATCCGGGAGGTTAAAGAGGAGGTCGGCCTCGAAGTTGAAGTGCTAAGGTTATTGCGCCTGACCGATCATATTTTGCCGGAGGAAGGTGTTCATTGGGTGACTCCCGCCTTTGAAGTACGGATCGTTGGCGGCGAGGCCCAAAACCTTGAGCCGGACAAGCATGAGGCCGTAGAATGGTTTTCGCTTAAGGACTTGCCCCAGGAACTGACGATGACTACGTCGTTAGCGCTTGCTAGCTATATTGAAAGAAATACAAAGGGTATGCCGTGACGATCTTCAAAACCCTTCATGCGGACATTGCCGCCATTCTTGATGCCTTGATCAAGGAGGGCGCGCTGGCGTTGAGCACGCCTGTGCCCGTTTTTGTGGTGGAGCCGCCGCGCGATCCGTCGCATGGCGATCTGGCGACGAACGCAGCGATGGTGTTGGCCAAGTCCGCCGGAAAGCCGCCGCGCGCGATTGCCGAATTGCTGAAGCCGAAGATCGCCGCGCTTCCCGTTGTAACGGGCGTTGATGTGGCAGGGCCGGGTTTTATCAATCTGCGGCTGAAACCGGACGTTTGGCAAAAAGAATTAAAGGAAATCCTTAGCGCCGGAATTGCCTATGGCGACAGTGCGCTCGGCAAGAAGGAGCGCGTGAACGTCGAGTTCGTTTCCGCCAACCCTACCGGCCCTATGCATGCTGGGCATGTGCGCGGCGCCGTGATCGGCGACACGCTTTGCAACCTGCTTTCCAAGGCTGGCTACGACGTCACGCGCGAGTACTATTTCAACGACGCGGGCGCGCAGGTCGACGTTCTGGCCCGCACGGTGCATCTCCGCTATCGGGAGGCCTTGGGCGAAAACATCGGCGCTATTCCGGAAGGCATGTATCCGGGCGAATATCTTAAGGACGTTGGCGCGGCACTGGCCGGGCGCGAAGGGCGCAAGTGGCTCGGCAAGCCGGAGGACGATTGGCTGGATCCCGTCAGGGCTTTCGCCGTTTCTGCAATCATGAAAATGATCCGCGAGGACCTTATTCTCATCGACATCAAGCACGATGTTTTCACGAACGAACGCGAACTAATCGAAAACGGCATGCTCGACAAGGCTTTCAAAATCCTGGAAGACAAAGGTTTAATTTACGTCGGCACCTTGCCGCCGCCGAAAGGCAAAGTGATGGAGGACTGGGAGCCGGTTCCCCTGACTCTCTTCCGCTCCAGCCGGTTCGGCGATAGCACCGACAGGCCGCTCAAGAAACGCGACGGCACATGGACTTATATCGTAACGGATATCGCCTATCACTACGATATGATTGAGCGCGGCTTTCTCTATATGATCAATATTCTGGGCAAGGATCACGGCGGTTATCTGGAGAAAATGCGGCCGGCCGTGGCGGCGCTCAGCGACGGCAAGGCCCGGCTTGAAGTGATCTTCAACAGCATCGTCAAGGTGTTCAAGAACGGCGTGCCGGTCAAGCTTTCCAAGCGTTCCGGCAACCTCATCACGCTTCGCGAAATGGTGGAGCAGGTGGGGGCAGGGGCCGTCCGCTTTTTCATGCTGACGCGCGCGCCGGATTCCGAGCTTGAGTTCGACTTCGCCAAGGTGGTCGAGCAGACGCGGGACAACCCCGTTTTCTATGTGCAGTACGCCCATGCTCGGTGCTGTTCGGTGCTGCGCCACGCAGCGGAGCTGTTTCCGGGCGAAGACCTCTCCGCCGGGGCTATGGCCAAAATGGATGCAAGCGGGATCGATAATCCTGATGAACTCGCCCTCATTCGCGTTCTGGCCAATTGGCCGCGCGCGGTCGAAGCTGCCGCCGTGGCGCAAGAGCCCCACAGAATTGCCTTTTTCCTGATGGACCTTGCCGCCCAGTTCCATAGCCTGTGGAACAAAGGCAATGATAATGCTACGCTTCGTTTTATAGTCCCCGATAACCCCGCCCTGACGCGTACGCGCCTTTTGCTCGTCAAAGCCACGCAAACGGTCATTGCCAGCGGCCTTTCGGTTATGGGATGCGAGCCGTTAGAGGAAATGAAGAATGATCGACCGGAAACCGCCTGAACTTTTCGCCCAACCGCCCGTCCGTTCCGATTTTACGCGCGTGCAGCACCGGCCGCTTCTCGGGCGGCGGCGCATTATGCTTTTGGCGCTTCTTGTCGGGATTGCGGGCGGTCTGATTGCTTATTGGCAATTCGGCACGGACGCCGGGGAGGCGCCGGTGGAAATCCCGACGATCAAGGCCGAAGGCCCGGTCAAGCAACGCCCCGAGCAGCCCGGCGGCATAGAAATTCCGCATCAGAACGAAACCGTGTTCCAGAGGATCGATAATACCAGCACCGGGAAGCAACCCGTGGTGGAACATCTGTTGCCGCCTCCCGAAGAACCCAAGCCCGTTTCTGCCGAGGCTTCGACAACGGCGGCTTCTGTTCCGTCGCCTGCTCCCGTGTCGCCGGTCACGCCATCGCCCGGGGCAAATGCGGTGGAGCCTGAATCTCTTGCGGGCGTGGCCGCCGCCTCGCCTCAGTCAACCGAAAAACCGGAAACGCCGGATGCATCACCTTTAAGTTCCGTTGAAACACCCTCTAAACCCGCCGAAACCAAGTCTCCGGCTCCGGCGCCTAAAGCGGTCACTAAGCCAAAAACGACGGGCAACCTGCCAAAAGAAATGTTCACCGGCCAGCCTGTAAAAGGGTTTTTCGTGCAGCTGGGATCGTTCCCAAGCCAGGAAACCGCGAAAACGCAACTGGCGAAACTGCAGAAAAAATATGCCGATACGCTTGGCGAGGTTCATTTGCAGTTAAAACGCGTCGATCTCGGGACTAAAGGAGTCTATTTCCGTATTCAGGGCGGTCCTATGCAGGATGCCAAGGCGCGTTCGGTTTGTGCCACTCTGTGGAGCCAAAAGGCTCCCTGTATCGTCGTGCGGCCGTGAGACCCGTCCTTTTCGGCTGCTCCGGTTATTCGTTGACGCCTGAAGAGAGCGCGTTTTTCAGGGAGGCCGATCCCTTCGGCTTCATCCTGTTCCAGCGGAATTGCGATACGCCGGATCAAGTGCGGCGGCTTGTTGACGATTTGCGCAAAGCCGCCGGGCGCGCCGATGCGCCACTATTCATAGATCAGGAAGGCGGGCGCGTGGCGCGTCTCAAGCCGCCGCACTGGCCTGCGTTGCCGCCTTTGCGCGCAATAGGCCGCATTTACGAACGGGATGCCGGGCGCGGGATCGAGGCCATGCGGCTTCATGCGCGGCTGACGGCGCATATGCTTTACGATCTCGGCATTAACGGGAACTGCGCGCCGGTCCTTGATTTGTTTATCGAAGGGGCGTCAAGCGCCATCGGCGATCGCGCCATAAGCCCTAATCCGGACATATGCGGGACGCTTGGCCGCGTTGCCGTTGAAACCTATCTTGAGAACGGCGTGCTTCCGGTCGTCAAGCACATGCCCGGCCACGGACGCGTTCAGGCCGATCCGCATTTGACCCTGCCTGTCGTGGAAACGGAACGCAAAATTCTTGAGGCTGAGGATTTCAAACCGTTTCTGGCCTTGAAAGACGCGCCCATCGGGATGAACTGCCATTTGGTGTTTAAGGCGCTCGATATGGAAAAGCCCGTGTCGCTTTCGGCGAAAGTGCACCAGGAGATCATTCGCGGCACGCTTGGTTTCAAAGGACTGCTGTTCTCCGACGATCTGGCGATGAAGGCCCTGGACGGGCCGTTGCCCGAAATCGCCGGGCAGGCTTTGTCGGCCGGGGCCGATGTGGTTCTTTATTGCCCCGGAACGATGCCGGAGATGCGCGAAATAGCAGCCGCCTTGCCGGAGATGGGCGAACAGGCCGTGGCGCGGTGGGATCGCGCAAAGGCGATGTTGCGCGAGCCGGAAAGCGAATTTAGTTTTGCGGACGCAATGGCGCGACTGAACGTTTATGAGAAAATCTAGCATAAACATTATAATGCCAATTTATCAATATGTTACACCAATTATTTAAACTAATTGATTAAGATAATGATTTATGTCCGAATTTTGAGGATTTTTGCCCTGATTCGCCTGTAAAACACCCCGGAAACCCCTTTAAACGGCATTTTAGGCGCGTCGAATGGACGAAATGAGCCCACATACAATCCCGGAGACCGGATCGGCGGCCGATCTCGTTGTGGCGCTGGACGGCTTCGACGGCCCCATCGATTTATTGCTCACGTTGGCGCGCGAGCAAAAGGTCGATCTTTCCCGCATCTCGATCCTTGCCCTCGCAGAACAGTATCTCGTCTTTATTTCCTCGGCGCGGGAATTGCGGCTTGAAGTCGCGGCGGATTATCTCGTGATGGCCGCATGGCTGGCCTACCTCAAATCGCGCCTGTTGTTGCCGGAGCAGCCGGAAGACGAGCCTAACCCCGCCGATATGGCCGAGGCGCTTAAGTTTCAATTGCAGCGGCTGGAAGCCATGCGGCAAGCCGCGCAAAAGCTGCAGGAGTTTCCCCAGCTTGGGGTCGACGTCTTTATGCGCGGCGCTCCGGAAGATAGGACCATTGAGGAAACGCCCGTCTATTTCCTCCCGCTCTATGACCTTCTGACGGCGCTTGGCGCGCCGCAACGCCGCCAAAAACCCGAGAAACTCAGGATCGACACCACCCGTCTTTACAGCATCGAGGAAAGCAGGAACAGGTTGCGAAAATTGCTCGGCATCATGCCGGAGTGGACCGTGCTGCATAACTTTTTGCCGGAACATTCCGGCAATACGCTCGAGGTGCGTTCGGCCTGCGCCTCCACCTTTGCCGCCGTTTTGGAAATGGTGAAGGAGGGCGAACTTGATTTGCGTCAGGACGGCACGTTCGCCCCGATCTATCTTCGGCGGCTGGATACCCCTCATACGGAAAGCGACAAGATATGAGTCAGCCCGAAAACACTTCTTCCGGAAACGAACCCCTCTTGCGTTTGCTGGAGGCTGTTTTGTTCGCCAGCGCCGAACCGTTATCCCTCGACGTCCTGAAGGATCAGCTTGGCGCAGAGGCCGATGCGGAAGCGCTGTTGCGTCAATTGCAGGAAGCCTATGCGCCCCGCGGCGTTCATGTGGTGGAAACAGGCGGGCTGTGGAGTTTCCGCACGGCTTCCGATCTTGCGCCGATGATGACGATCAGGCGTCAGCCGCGCCGCAAACTGCCGCGCGCAGCTTCCGAAGTGCTGGCCATCATCGCCTATCATCAGCCCGTGACGCGCGCCGAGATCGAAAGCATCCGCGGCGTCGAAACCAGCCGGGGAACGCTGGATATTTTGCTGGAACTCGGCTGGATACGGCCCGGCAAGCCCCGCGAGACGCCGGGACGTCCCTTGACGTGGAAAACGACCCCCGAGTTTTTAAGCCACTTCAATCTTTCATCGCTCAACGAATTGCCGGGCGTTGAGGAGTTGAAGGCAGCCGGGTTGCTCGATGCGCGCCCGGTGCTCGGAGAATTGCCGCGTGAAAAAGAATCCGGCGAAGATGATTCCGGCTCGCAGGACGACGAAGACTTTGCGGCGTGGATCAAAGACGACCCCGAAGCAGCCGGGTCCTGATCATTGACGGTATGGCCGTTTATGGCACGTCCGTTTCGTGCGTCGGATGAGCGACGACGAACAGGGGAACGTCTCCGGGTTGAAAATATCCCTTCGGCAATAGGACGACCAGTTTCTGCTCGCCTTCCCCGGGGTGCATGGAACCCACCGATGGAGCGGCCCGGTCGCAGTCGGGCATGGCGGCAACAGACCTCATTTTGCCGGTATGTTTATGCCTTGCCGTCGTTTTATTGGTTTTTGGTTCGTAATCCCCTGTGCCGTTGGCTGTGGAGGTTCCGGCTAATGCTAAAATAACCACCAAAGCCGCTGCAGAGGTAAAGAGCACTTTTTTCATCGCACCCTCCTTCTTTTCGGTTGATATTGGCGTCTGTCACTTCCTGGGTCAGAAGTTAATTAGTTCCTCCTGTAACAGCGATATAGTACTATATTCAGGCGACAACATCCATAATTAAGTCTTATTATTTAATAATATAGACCATATTACTATTGAGGTAATATTGTAATGACCATAGCGTGTTCATGCTCATAAAGAACTGCGCAAGAGGGAAGTATTTTTGAGCGCAATAGGTGCGCTATGCGGCAGGGGCATCCTTCGGCGATGATATGCGGCCCCAGAAAATGATCATCCCGGTTTTCCTGTCTTTGATCATAAAGAGAAAAGGGTGATCGGCGTTGAATATGACAGGAGGTTTGACGTTGGGGTTGAAAGCAGCCGTGCCCAACATGGACACTGCTGTCGCCGCCGCCGCTTCCGTTCCTTTTTCGTCCACTTTGATCCACGCCTTATGCAAAACCGCATCGATACGCAACGGTTCTTGTGCGGTAATCCCCGAAAAATCGGCGGCGTTGCCAAAGGCCTCTTTCATGCCGGCTTTAATTAGATAGTCGGACAGGCTGTATTTCGTGTCGGATTCGAATTTGGGAAAGCTTAAAACGACTTCTTCGGGCTTTAAGGCGCTGTCCAATTTTTCCAGGGCCAGGGCGTTCAAATTCTTCTCGGCCGCCGCCAGGCCGTCTTTAGCCTTTGGCAATAATACGAGCATGGCCAAATCGTTTTTATAGGGCAGGCGGAGAATCTGAAACGCATCGTCTTCGCCATACTCGTAATGCCCTTGGCGATGCATGAATGTGGCGTCCATTTTTTTATCGGCTCCGGTCCAAAACGAACCGGGGGAGGTGCTGTCATGCTTAAAAGGCGTAAGCCAATCGCCTTTGAAATAAACCGCGTTGGTGAGCACCAGTCTGGTCATGCAGTCCAGATTTTTCTCGGAAATAAGATCATGAATATGATCCTTCGTTTCTTTTTCCACCCACTCGTTTATTGTTTTTGCGGATTGGGCCGCCTGACAAAAATCCAACTGATAGGATTCGTTGCTGAAATTGTCTTTGAGCAATTTGTTGTAGGCCGGGAGGACGGCAAATCCCGTCTTGAGCCATATTGCGTTGGCAATGTTCAGGCTCTGCCCCGTGCTATTTCCTGAAGCCATAAGGCTTCGGGATGACTCGGCGATGGCGGGATATAGCTTATCTGCGGGCAACGTGAACCCAAGGACGCGAGCCATTTCCTCGGCGGTTTTGCCTCTGGCTCCCGCATAAGCCATGCCAAGCGCTTCCGATATGCTGTAGGGCGAGAAGAAGATGTTGCCATCTTCCTTTCCGGACATCTGGCGGTAAAGGGAAAGCGTCAACGCGGCCGTACCGCGTGACAGTTCATTAATGTCAGCGGTGGCTGCCAGTGGTTGCCGTGGAAGCGACAAGGCCGTTGCGATCAACGTTATCGCGATGATCGCGCTTTTGCCGATTTTTCCAGGCATTGCTATCCCTCCCTGAAGTTTTTGGCCTACGCTGGAGGCTACTCCTTATCTTTATCTTTATCCTTATCTTTGCCTTTATCTTTACTCGTTTTCTTGTTGAGGTTTATCGCCACGAAGCGAAGGTCGCCCTTGCGGTCGACAAGGAGAAGGACGGGTTTGGAGTCCTTTTTCGCCAGCTTGACGGCTTCCATAAGGTCTTTTGGCGTTTTAATATCCTGTTGGCTCGCTTCGCTGATGATATCGCCGGGTTGTATGCCGTAGTCGGCGGCCATTCCGTCGGACGAAACGTCAACAACAACGACTCCCGTTGAGCCCTTGTCGAGGTCGTAACGCTTCCGTGCGGCCTCCGTTATGGGCGCGACCTTAATGTCAAGTTCGCTCACTTTCTCGGCGCTAAGCGGCGATGGCCTCGATTCCTCGTCGCCAGCCTGCTGCTCCTGAGCTTCTTCATGAGTTTCAAGTTCCGCCACCTTGACCTGCAAGCTGACTTCCTTGCCTTTGCGTATCACGGTCATGGGAACGGTCTTGTCGACCGGCGTTTCTGCCACGAGCCGTGGCAGGCGGTGCATTTCGGTGACCTCCTTGCCGTCGAACGAGACGATGACGTCTCCGGGCTCGACATGAGACTTTGCCGCCGGGCCGTCAGGCGTGACACTGGAGACGAGGGCGCCGTGCGCTTTGGCCATGCCAAGGCTGTCGGCGATTTCCTGTGTAACAGTTTGGATCCTCACGCCAAGCCATCCGCGCCGGACGTGGCCGCTGGATTTTAGCTGTTCGATCACGCCTTTGGCCATCGATGCAGGAACGGCAAATCCAATGCCGATCGATCCGCCGGAAGGCGAGAAAATAGCAGTGTTTACGCCAATAACGTCGCCGTCCATGTTAAACATAGGACCGCCCGAATTGCCGCGATTAATGGGCGCATCGGTTTGGAGATAATCGTCATACGGCCCGGAATTGATGTCGCGGGCGCGGGCGGAGATGATGCCGGCGGTCACGGTGCCGCCGAGTCCGTAGGGGTTGCCGATGGCAATGATCCAGTCGCCCACGCGTATCTTGTCGCTATCCCCCCAGGAAATGGCGGGCAGCGGTTTCTTGCTCGTGACCTTCAGAAGGGCGAGATTCGTTTTCTTGTCGCGGCCGACGACGGTCGCGGCCAGATTTGTGTCGTCCTGCAGGATGACGTTGATTTCGTCTGCATCCTGAATCACGTGGTAGTTCGTGACGATATAACCCGTGGGATCGACGATAAAACCGGAGCCAAGCGACGTCGCTTTGCGTTTATGGGCCTTGCCGCCGGGATTCTTCCCCTGTTTTTCCAGAAAATCCTTGAAAAATTCTTCAAACGGCGATCCCGGCGGAATTTGAAGATCCTGAAAATCCTGCAGATCGTCGCCGGCCGTTATTGTCTGGGTGGTCGAAATGTTGACCACGGCCGGGAGGAGCTTTTCAGCCAGATCGGCGAAACCCGTCGGGCCGCTCCGGGCCATGCTTGCCGCCGGAGATGCCGCAATCATTCCTATAAAACCTAAAACGAAAAGTACGTTGAGTTTGGCGCGTTTCATTGCAGGTAGCCCTTTTCTGGTCCGGATTTGTCGGTTGGCTTGATATTTTCGCATAAACAGCCATCCCGCTTGCGCCGGAGTGGCAATGTCTCATGCTGCGAATCCAAGATCACCAAACAAATTTGACTGATTTATGACATTTCAAGACCGCCCGGAAATTATTTCCCGGACGGCGCGTTGAAATAACGGAAGAACTCGCTTTCGGGACTTAAGATAAATGTGGTGTTTTCCGGTTTCAAGCTTTCCTTGTAAGCGGTTAGGGACCGCCAAAACGCGAAGAATTGCGGATCCCTGCTTGTGGCGTCGGCCATGATCTCCAGCGCCTTCCTGTCGCCTTCGCCTTTAAGCTTTTCGGCCTTTCCCTGAGCCTCGGCCAGGATGACCGTCGCCTCGCGGTCGGCTTCGGACGTCGTTTGGAGCGCTTCCTGCTGTCCGGCGGCGCGAAGCTGCGCCGCTTCCTGCTCGCGTTGAGAGCGCATGCGGGAGAACACGGCATCGCTCGTTTTTTGCGGCAAATCGGTGCGCCGGATGCGCACATCGACGATCTCGATGCCGAAATCCTTGGTTTCGGCATTGAGCAAGCCGCGGATTTTTCCCATAACCTTCACGCGTTCGGGCGACAACAGCGTGGACGTTTTCACGGTTCCCAAAATGCTGCGCATCGTGGCGTTGAGGAGACTCCCCAAGCGGTCGTTGGCGATCCGTTCGTCGCGCAGCCTCTGGAAGAAAAGAACCGGATCGACGATCCGGTAACGCGCGAACGCGTCCACCTCAAGCGGCTTTTGCTCGGCCAGCATGATTTCCTGCGTCGGGGCGTCGACGGCGAGAACGCGCTTGTCGAAGAAATCGACGTCCTGAATGAAAGGCCATTTGGCGTGCAGACCCGGCCTTTCGACGACGCGCACGACTTCCCGGAACTGAAACACGATCGCTTGTTGCCTCTGGGCGACCGTGAAAAAGGAACTGGAGATAATCACGAGCGCCAAAAATCCCGCTCCGAGCCACGCTAGCAAGCGTATGTTCATGGCCGGTCTCCTTCGTTAGAGGAGGGTGTTTGTCCGCGCGTGAGTTGCGTAAGCGGGAAGTAAGGGATAGAGGCGCCGCCCGCCGATTTTTCGACGATGACCTTCCGTGCGTTGCCCAATACGGACTCCATTGTTTCCAGATACAAGCGCTTCGCCGTTACGTCGTGCGAAACGTTATAGGCCGTCAGCACTTCCTTAAAACGATCGGCTTCGCCTTTCGCCAGCGCGATCTTTTGATCGCGATAGGCCATCGCTTGCTGAACAAGCTGCGATGCACGGCCTTTGGCGTCAGGGATGACTTTGTTGACGTGCGCCGCGGCCTGGTTTTGAAAACGTTCCTGATCAAGCCGTGCGTTGACGACGTCCTGAAACGCCGCCTTGACTTCGTCTGGGACTGAAACGGTTTGCAGGTTGATCTGTGTTATGACGACGCCCGCGTTGTATTCATCCATGAGCGATTGGAGCCCGAGGCGCGTTTCTTCGGCGATTTGACCGCGCCCGTCGGTAAGGGCGAACTGCAATTTGTTCTGGCCGATTACTTCGCGCATGACGCTTTCGGCGGCCATTTTCACGGTCTGTTGCGGATTGCGAATTTCGAAAAGAAACTTCGAAGGGTCGCTTATGCGCCAGAACACGGTGAACTCGACGTTGATGACGTTTTCATCCTGCGTCAGCATCATGCTTTCCTGCGGGACATTCTGCATCTCGTTGTCCTGCCGCGGGTTATGCCGGAAACCAACGGGTATTTCGTTCTGCGACGTCACAACAGGTAAAAGAACATCTTCGATCGGGTAAGGGAAATGATAATGCAACCCCGGTTTTTCCGTCCGTTCATAGGCGCCGAAGCGCATGACGACCCCGACCTGATCGGCCGCAACCTGATAAATACCGCTCAACAACCACAAGCATACGATAACGCCAAAAATGACGGCAACGGCCTGAAGCCGTCCTTCAGGCATTCTTGGCCCGAGCCACCCTTTTAACTTGTCCCATAACTCATCGAAATCCGGAGGCGGCAGAGGGCTGCCGAGAGGCTCGTCGGGGCCGGCGCTTTTTCGAGTCCACGGGTTCGGGGACTCCGGCGCGCCGCCGCCTGACGATTTCTTGCCGTTGGAACCCCACGGGCCTTGCGGATCGTTGTCTGACATAGTTAATGAACCTTGTTAACCTCGTTCCTGTCAAATTGGGGGATAACGCCTTGGCCGTCAACTCTTTTTCGCTTTTTGTGCAGAAAGCCTTGTGTTACGAAAACGCTGCTGGAAGCTATATTGAGCCTTATATACAGGAGAGAGATTATGGATAGGGAAATAGACAGGGGTAAATACAAAAGGCTTTACCGGAATTTTGGCCCCGAAGCGGCGTTTGTTGCTTTGTTTCGCGATACTTACGTCAGCGGCAGTGTCGAAATAAGAGAAACGCCCGGTAAGCATGGGCCCATTTATTATGCCGAAATCAAAACCATGATGTCCGTGGCCGAAGTGGCCGGTTCCTATCTTCACAGGGCCAGGGTTGTCGGTGTCGGAGATAAACGTGAAACGGCTTTGTCTCAGCTGTTGTGGGGCATGCTCTATCCTTGCCGCAGGGCTTCAATGGACTTCAAATATTCCCCGGAGTTGAAAGAATATCTTGTTGTTACGGGGCCCGAAGGCTTTTGCCATCGTTTTCCCATAAAGAAGGATTGCGTGCGGCCTTCGCCTCAATCCCGGAAGCCAGCCTGCCGTGGCGCACAAGCCTTGCTGATAGCAGGAGCGTCGTAAGAAGAGTCAAATTCCGAGGAGATGGTTATGCGTGACACCAGAAAACTTAGAGACGGGACGACGGTAGACCGAGAAGAGGCCGGGTTGGCCTATTCGAATTTGAGGACGTTCACGGACATGGAAACAAGGGAAACGACGAGAAAGTTAATCGAATTTGCTCAAGGCAAACGCGGCGATTTGCCATCGGACGTTTTGGAGAGGCTTAAATACCACGAGCTGACTCAGCCCGATGGGACGGTCAGCGAAACCGTAAAAAAAGTCATTCTTTTGTCGATAAGAGGCGATGGCAATAGTTATGAAATCGTCACCCCTTTTGATCACAGCGGTTCCGGCCCCCAATTTAGATTAGGGCTCTAGGAAACGAACCCTAGCGCCGCCGTTTGCGTGGCCGCTCGTGTCCGTGTTTCTTCGCAGGCCGTTTCGCGCCGCCTTGTTTTTCGTCTTCAACGACTTCAAAACTCATGCTGCCGGTCAGCTTGTCAGCCTTTTCAAGCCGTACGTTCACGGGCATGCCAAGCTGATAGGTGCGTTTGGTGCGTTGGCCCACCAAGGCATGGCGCATTTCATCGTGATGATAGAAATCGCGGGGAAGGGCGTTGAAGGGAATGATCCCGTCCGCGCCGGTCTCATCAAGCGACGCGAACAGCCCGAAACGCGCTACGCCGCTGATGCGCGCCGGAAAGACGGTTCCGACCTTGTCCGCGAGATAGAGCGTCGTAAAGCGGTCGATCGCGTCGCGTTCCGCCGTGGCCGAACGCCGCTCGGTTGTGGAGATATGTTCGCCTATAGGTTCCAGACGCTCGATTTCATTGTCGGTAAGACCGTCCTTGCCAAGTTTGCACGTGCGGATCAGGCCGCGATGCACGATAAGATCGGCGTATCGGCGTATCGGCGAGGTGAAGTGCGCATATTTCGCCAGCGCCAGCCCGAAATGGCCGATGTTGGCGGGGCTGTAAACGGCTTGCGCCTGTGAGCGCAGCATAACCTCGTTGACGACGTGCGCATGAGGGCCTCCTGCCGCCAGTTCCAGAACGTGCGTCAGCATGCGCGGATGCAGCTGCTTGGCCGGAACAAGATTGATGCCGAGGCTGCCTAGAAACTCGCGCAACGATTCCAGCTTAATTTCGGCGGGTTTGTCGTGAATACGGTAGAGGCAAACCCCGCCTTTGTTCTCCAGTTGTGCCGCCGCCGCGACGTTGGCCAGTATCATAAACTCTTCGATCAATTTATGACTGTCCAGCCTTTGGCGCGTGGCAATGGCGCGAACCGATCCGTCCTTGTTCATCTCGACTTTGCGCTCCGGCAAGTCCAGTTCCAGCGTGCCGCGCTTGAGCCGGGCATGCATCAGGCAGCCGTAAGCGCCATAAAGCGGCTTGATAACGTCGTTGAGCAGCGGGGCGGTATGTTTGTCAGGCTTGCCGTCCATCGCAGCCTGAACCTGTTCGTAAGTCAGTCGTGCGCGCGATTTCATGACTCCGCGCACGAACTGCCAGCGCGTCAGCTCGCCTTCGCCGTCGATCCACATATGAACGGCCATACAGGCTCGTTCGACGTCTGGGCGGAGCGAGCATAGATCGTTGCTCAGTTTTTCCGGCAGCATCGGTACGACGCGGTCGGGAAAATAGGTGGAATTGCCGCGCTCATAAGCCGCCTTGTCCAGCGCACTTGCGGGGCGCACATAATGCGCCACGTCGGCGATGGCTACGACGATGTGCCAGCCCTTTTTGTCCGGCTCGGCGAATACGGCATCGTCGAAATCGCGAGCGTCGGGCCCGTCGATAGTAACGAGGGGAATGGAGCGGAGATTGGTGCGCCTGCTTCCACATTCGTCATTCCCGCGTAAGCGGGAATCCAGCGGCGCGCGTCTGCGTGCCGTTTGACTCATGAGCTCGCTATCGCTCGCAGCTGGATCCCCGTTTTCACGGGGATGACACGACAATGAGACCGGCTCTGCCGCCTCGGCCTCACGCAACGCCGCTTCGCTAAAAATAACAGGAATGCCGTTTGTGTGGATGGCGATCAGGCTGGTATTGCGCGCGTCTTCGGGATCGCCGAGGTGATGCGTAATACGGACCTCGCTGCGGCCTTTTTTCGTGCCCGGCAAAACTTCAGCGGCGACAAGTTCGCCGGCTTTTTGCTCAGCCTCAGTTGGCTTGCGGATAATGTATTCGGTCTTGTCGCGCCGGTCGGTCGTCTCCAGCCCCCAGCCGAACTTCGTTTTGACGATAATGCCGACGACGCGTGTTGGCGCCGCGCGCGGCGGTTTGGCGGGGGTTTTTGTATCCTTTGATTTTACGTCCCGGTGATGAAATGATTCTTTAAATCGGCGATGCGATTTATTGGATTTGTGGGCGGGTGGCGATTTCTTGTTTGATTTGTGTTTCATGTGGTCTTGTTGGATTTGAGAAAAGTTGAGGCTCAGCCGGAATCATAACGAAGATTCGGTGATGCTTGCCGAATACTACTCCACTTTGCGCCATTTGTTCCTTTGAATAAAAGCGGTGCGTAAGCAACTGTTCAGCATAACGAAGACTGGCGGAGTTATAACCCAATATTACGCCGTCCGGCCTTACGGTGCGCACCATTTCTTGCGCAAGGGCTTTGTGGTATTCCGTGGTTCTGACGATAAGTTCATCTATGCCGTTAATCATTATATTAACGGATTGGCCGGGCACGCGTGAGATGAAATCAAGCATATCCGCGCAAACGGAAAGGCGCTGGGTATTATTTTTAAAAGCGCTTTCCGGGGGAATCAAATCGTATTCCGGATCCTCGCCGAGATCGTGAAGACCGCCAAGCGGGTATAAATCGACATTGATATAGGCCGAGGCTCCTGCCGTGACGGCAAACTCGCCAAATCTTCCCGTAGCGCCGCCAACGTCAATAAGTGGGGCCCCTTTTAGGCGCTCTCTCACAAATCGGGCTGTCGTTGTGTTGTCGCCTATGGCGAAAATCCGTGGGTGCAACCACATTGCGGTGCAATCCGCTTGGCTGTGCAAACCCTTGGCCTTTTTTTCGCGCAAAATGATTTCGCGATAATCCTTGCCTGGCGCGCCAAGAAAATCTTTCAGCACAAGCGCGGAATTTTGCGAAGAAGCGGCCGACCAATAAGTTGAGGTAGACATATCTAATTCTCTCTGGGCGATTAGAGTAAAATATTTGTCATATGATCCTGCGCGCTTCTAACAGACTTGTAGGGCTTAGTTTGGGTTGAGGCGCGGTAGGATCCATAATCAGAATTTGTAATTCGCTATGGGAAGGCA
>JAQUPC010000030.1 GCA_028716765.1 Alphaproteobacteria bacterium
CCAACATATTGAAAATCATTCCCGTCGCGGCCCAGAGCGAATTCGGAACGGCCGGGCGCGCTTTGGCCTTCGGGCTCGGCACCGCCGCCGCCATGCACTTGTTGCGCGCGGTCGAGATCGTTTTGAAAATGTACTACGAACTTTTCTCCGGCACGACCGCCGCCAAGGCCGAGCGGTCCTATAATATTTATCTCAAAAAGCTTGCGGCTTTAGCCGACGACGAGAGTTCGGCCATGCGGCCCGACAAACGCCTTCTGCAAATGCTCGCCCAGATCAAGGAACACTACCGCACCCCCATCTCCTCTCCTGAAAACAACATAACGCCCGAACAAGCGACGTCCCTGCTCGGCCTTGCCGCCGCGATCATCACGATGATGGCCGAGCAAATCATGGCCGGGCAAAAGCCGACCAACGGCAACAAAAACGGCAAAGGCTCCAAGACCTCTAAATCTGCCGACGATGAATCCGGGTCCGCCGACGAAGACGACGAAAGCTACAGCTTTCCGATTTCGAAGGCGGGATAAGATTCTGCGTTTTCTTCATATCCGTTAGTTTGCAAACAGAATTATTGTAACTAAATTCCGGAATGCTGTTATGAATGACATTTGCATAAACGCCTGCTCCCGGGACGGAATAGTACTCAAGAATATGTTTGCCGGTGACGCAGTTGCCTTGGAAGAAATTTCAAGAATTAATGAGTCAGAAAACCGCAAGATATTTTATGCTTTTTTCAGGATGGCCTGCGTTTTTTTTGAACCATGGCAAAGTGATAGAATAAGGAGAGACGAAACAATCCAGGCGTTGTCCGATATTTACACCTCCGCGACAGGAAAACCACGCAGCTATGATGACATATCACAGCTTGCAGAGCGCAGTATGTTTGTATGGATAGCAAATGAAATTCGCGATACATTTCTGGACTGTTGTGAAGAAAATGATTTTGCTGAACTTTATCCTGCCGTCGTCAAAAGACTTTTTGAGAAAATCAAGGTTTTTGAGAGGGAAAATATCCACCGCCCTCAAGACCGCCCCCATTTCTTAAACAGAGTGCGTAAAATACTGGATTTTTCTGGCCACCAACATGTCGAGATTCGCGGCGCGGACGGCGAAATCGTTTCCGGTCTTTCGTCAGATGCCTGGCAGAAAATTCTGAAGGAATATTTTTGCGAACACGTTAGTCCCGAACACCGCCCAACCAGCTATTCCTCTTTCTTGAATGGCCGATTCCGCTACCGCGGCTTAAAATTTGAAATTGTGAATTACGACAAAAGCGCCGGAATAGAAACCTATTATGATTTAAGGGAAAACCCAGGCAGTGTGCTTATCATTGAACGTTTTAAGAACGGCGGATGCAGGGAACAATATTACTCTTGCGCAAACACCGAATACACATGCAGGATTAATAGTAAGAAGCTTCACAACTCTCTCGGCCCGGCCGTTCGCCACAAACGCAAAGGCAAGCCTCTGATTGAATTTTTTTATCTCGACGATAAATTAGTTCCTGAACTTAACGTTCTTGGCGTTTTGTCCTATGATCAACGCCCTGTAAGAAATTATTTCGCGCCGCCGTGCCGCCAAGCGCCGAGCGGCCAAACCTGCGGATAAGCATAATGCCACCTCAATCACTCTCCGTCGCCCCGGCAAAAAAACTCGAAGCGCCCTACGTGATATGCGGCGCCGATGGTGAGAGTATTCCTGAATATTCATCCCATCAATGGCAGGAATGTTTCAGCACATTGGGGCTTACGTTTCGGTCAGACAACCGCTATCGTCTTGATGCCAAATATTATCCGGGTGACGATAATGAAATATTTCATTTCAAATGCGAAATTCGCATCAATAGAACTCCTGCCCTCTGTTCATCCGGGAATATAGATAGCCGGCTTAATGAAGATTATAGGCTTATGGCGCAGGGGAAGCGTCCGGATCCTGATATAATAATGGGAACAGTAGAATTTTATGAAATTCAAACCCAGTCTGGTCATACTTTCTATCATGTTATTGAGCGCCAACCTGATGGTGATTGCAAAGAACGACATATGCATTATTACATTACAGGTAGTATGATCGATAAACTGGACTATGTTATATGCAATGTGAATAGAGGAGTTGAAGAGAGGGAAGAATATCATAATCCCCTTGGCCCAGCAGTCAGGCATCAATGCAAAGGAAAGCCTTTGGTTGAGAAATATTATCCCAACGGCGAGGAAGTTACTGCGCTCAACGTTCTCGGTGATTTACCGTACGATACTCGACCAGTAAGAGATTATTTCGCCCCACCACGCTCCGCCCCGGCCGGCCAAACCTGCGGATAAGAACGGCAAATCCGGACTTCTAGTCCCCCAATCTCCGCGCCTGATCCACGACCATAACGGGAATCCCCTCGCGTATCGGAAAAGCGAGACCAGCCCTGTCGCTGATCAATTCCTGCCTCACCGCGTCATAGCGCAAAGGCGTTTTGGTCAGGGGGCATACGAGGATACTTAATAGCCTGGGGTCGATCCGCCGCGTTGTCGCGTTTTCAGTCATGCGCCTCCCCTTGTTGGCCCGTTCCCGTATCCCTTTATCAGGCCTCATATATCGTGTCATGCCCTCAGGAAGCGGAAAGCTGGTCCGCGCTGATTCGAAACTAGCCATTGATCATACTGTGATTCTTAAAATCCACCCCTAGAATACTGAATCCTTTGCCTTTACAGTCCGGTTGCCATAATCTATTAACCATATCTCCTTCCGTCCTTTTTTTCTGGTATCCCGAGCCTCCATGAGCGGTTCTTCGCCCAAAAATGGCAGCATCAGCCACCTAACGGCCATTGTGCTGACATCCATTGTCTTTCTATGCGTCGTTTTGATCGGCGTCGCGGGCGTTATCAAGCACAATCTCGACCGCAGCGAAATCGCGCTGGCGGCCCCGGACATCAGCTTCGCGCCGGACGAGGAAGTCTACGAAAAAATCCTTCATGCGCTCGGCTATGGCGGGTTTCTGGAAGCCGCATCACGCGTCATCACCATGCGCGACAGCATCGCGCTTGCGGACATGAAACAATCCTTGAAGACCGCAAAGAACGCCCTCGCCCACCTTCCCGAAAAAACGCCTGCCGCGGCGCGTCATGATATCGAAGGCCTCGTCTCTCTTTATGACGCTATTTTGAAAAAAGCCGAACAAAGCGTCGAAAACTCCGCCGTCACGTTTACAGCCGCCGATCTGGCACCCGCCTACGCTTCGCTTCCCGTTCTCGATACCCGCCTGCAGGCTGCCGCGGCCACGGGACGGCTGGAGGCGCAGGGTTCGTTCCGTCTCTGGGGTCTTTCTCTCACGCTCGTCGCGTGGTTCAGCCTTATTCTTGCCGCCGCTATGGCCGCGGGCCTGTATCTGGCCCTGCACAACAGGCAAGCCGTTCCCTTACGCGCGCTCGCCCAAAGCGTGCAGAACCTCACGCGCGGCGACATGCACATTCCCGTTTGGGGCATGGAGCGCCAGGACGCCATCGGCGAACTCGCGCGATCGATCGATCTCGCCCGCTATCATTTCAGCCAATTGCCCGACATATCGTTGATGAGCGAGCAAGGGCCGGTACGGCTCAAGTTCGAAGGCGAAACGCGCTCGCTGTTCGAAGCGATGATGCGGAACATCTCCGAAGAATACGAGCGCGCGCGCGCCGACATGGTGAATTACTCCGGCAGTCTCGCCGGGCAACAGGACGCGCTCACGTCGCTTTCGGCCCGCCTGAACGCCTTGTCGACCCAGCTTCAGCAACAGGGCACGGCCGGTCATGCCGAGATGCAAAAACTCGTGCAGAAGCTGGCAAGTTCGGCCCAGGCGATGGCGGTGGCCCAGGAAAAGAACGTCGCCCAGATGAACGCGCTGGTGCCGTACATGCAGGAACGCGCCCACAACATGGCCGAAGTGACGCATATCGCCGGTTCCCAGATAGCTCAGACGCTTCAGGACCTCATGAAAGCCGAACAGGATTTACGCGGCAACGCCGAGCAAAGCGCCGGGATCGTCGATCAATTCGCGTCCAACACGAACCAGATGAGCGAGCGCTTGTTCGCCGCCGTCAACCTGATGCAGGCGAGCGGCAAGGTTCTGTCCGAAACGACCGATACCGTGCAGAGCCGCTTCAATGAAGCGATCGACACCCTCAACCGGGGCGAAGGCCATCTTCAGCAGATCATGGAGCGCGTCGACGAACGGTTGAGCCATACGGCCAAGGCCGAGGAAAACATGGCCGCGTTCGCCTCGCGCGCCGAAAGCAACCTCGAACGCATGGAAGGCGCCGTGGGCAGCATGGCCACGCGGCACGAACAGCTGAGCGAACAGGTGGTGATGGCCACGCACCGTATGGAAAGCGTCGTCGCCAGCTTCGACAGCGCGCAACGCTCGATGAGCGACGCCATGCAGCAGGTGCGCCGCGACGGCGAAATGCTGAGCACTCTCTTGCAGGATTTGCGCACCAACAACGAACATTTGCTCAAGGGCATCACGCAAAACAGCGAGACAAGCTACGGCACGGTGGAGAATCTGGCCGAGCGCAGCCAAAAGCTGCTTACCGCGCTGGAATCGCAAGTCGCGCAGCAGTCCGTGATCACCGAAACCCGCCTTGGCGAACTTGTCATCAACACCCAAACGCTGAACGAACAAGTGCAAACGGCGACAACCTCGCTGAACCAAACCGTCGCCTCCATGCGCGAAGAGCATACCCGTTTCTCGGAAGCCCGCTCCCGGTTCAGCGACAGCGTGAACAAACTCGGCAATCGCCTGGAAGAACAGGCCACCGCCACCATCACCAAGACCGAGCAATGGGCCTCGCAAAGCTTCGGCAAGCTGACGTCGCTGACGGACAACATGGAAAGTCTGATGCAACGCCTCAACATTCTTGGCCAGCTGACCGGAACGCTGGGCTCCGTCGCGGGACAGCTTGGCCAGCTTATGCCGGCTCTGACCCAGGCCGCGCCCCCGGCGGGCGTAGCCGAATCCCCGCTTTCCGAACTGCTTTTGGAGGAACTGCAATCGCAGCTTAAGGCCGGATGGCACGACGCCATGACGCATATCGAAGCCATGCACGATCAGCTGGCGCAGGTTATGGTGCAGCAAAAAGACCAGCTTGAGATGCGCCTTGTCGTCATGGACAAAAAGCTTAAGGTCGCGTCCGAAGCGGCGGAGCAAGGGACGCTCGCGCCGGATCAGGTCGCGATCATGGAAGAAATCGTGACGACGCTCGCCAAGATCAGCGAACATCTTATGATCCTCGACAGCGCCGTCAGGGAAAGAAGCGCGCGGCAGGCATAAGCGGCGTTTTTTCGTCTTTCGGCTTTTTCAGGCGACCAGCGTCTTAAGCGGCCTTGCTGGCAGGCCAAGCGATCTTACCGGCTTGTCGTATGAAGATATATCATGCGCCGCAAAACGATCGCTCGTATAAAGGTTCCTCATCGCCAGCACGGCATCGGATACGGCCGCGCCGTTGTAAAGAATTTCATTGTTCGCCGCCAAAACCTCGGCCCACTTCGGTTGCGCCGTGTTTATATAGCCCAGATCGCAGAACACGCGGATCGCCGCCCTTGGCGTATGATATCCCTGGGCCACCAATCCAAGAAACTTGCGATTTGAAAGACCGGGCGTTTCCTGCGTTTCGAACTGTTTGCCGGCCAGGTCCGCAGGCATCTTGACGCTTACGACGGTCGATATTTTCGTCCACCCGGCTTCGGCGAACAAAAGCGGACCGGCTTCGGACGTAGTCGTGTAAAGAACGCCGTCGACTCCCCATGATTCGAACACGCCGCTTTCGCGATTGCGGATACAGGCCGCGCGAACGGCATTGACCTCGGGCGTGGCATAAAGATCGGTCGCGTTCCTTTCTTCCCTGCCCACGGCGTAGATTTCGCCGTTACGAACCACGACGGCCGTAGGGCTTTCGGCTTCCGCAAAAATCTCACGCACTTCGGCGGGAACGTCCTTATACTTGCGACGGTCATGCTTGATAAGATTGCCGGGATTTTCCGGATCCTTATCGAACAGGATCATGGCGTCAGCATATTGAGCATCGTAAAACTGGGCAATCTCGAATGTTTCATCGTACGTTGCGCCATAAACCGTGATAAATTGGCCGGGCCTGATCAGCTCCAGACGCAACAGATCGCGCGCCATGATCTCCTGTTTCGTGTGGCACGTCGTACAGGATTGGCCGGAGGAGAGCATCCACACAACAGGATCGAGCCCTGCCGCGTTATATCCGGCAAGCTTGGCAAGCAAGGCACGATAGTTGTCCGGTTGCAGAGCTTGGTCTTCGGCATGACGGCTGGCTATCCCGCTGCCGACGACGTTGTTGCCGCGCGCGGCTCCTATGATTTCAAACGTTCCATCCGGCAGGCTGATCGCCAAAGCCGCCCCGAAAGGGCCGCCGCGCGGGAAACGGCCATTTATGGGAAGGCCATCAGGGCCAAGTATGGATCTGCCTCTGTTATCATGGGTGACGTTATAGAAGGCCACGCGATCCGTCAGTTGCAACCCGCCGCGCACTTTTTCAATTAATGAACTCAGCATAATCCGGATATTCCTTTGATTAAAATTCGTATGTATATACTTGGCGTCTATAGTTCCCGCCCGTCTTGCGTTCAAGAAATTATATATTTTCATTCATTTCAATGTCGTTAACCACGTCCCCGGTCTGTACCTCCGGAAAACTGGTGCGCCCTAGAAGATTCGAACTTCTGACCTGCTGCTTAGAAGGCAGCTGCTCTATCCTGCTGAGCTAAGGGCGCAGGAGCCATATTATGCCTTAAGGATGCTAACAATTGGTTTCCGCTCTTGAAACAAAGGGTTAAGCCCCCTTTTCCATTGGGAGCGCGAAATACTGCCTCCCCATAAGATAATCAAGGATACAGCCAATAACAATCCGGGTACAGGGATAACGCCAACCTGCTTTTTCCGCCCATTGACCCGGCACAAAGGTAGGATTAGGGTGCGCACGATTCGAGTGTATTTTTTATCTATGGAGTTTTTATGGGGGCCGCCGGAGGCAAAAAAACACCCGTCAAATTTTCCGCCCTCAAAGTGTCACCTAAAAAACCCCCCTCGCCTTCCCCCGCATCGTTTTCCCGCCCCTTTTTCGCCAACCTCCTTCCCGACGACCTCGCGTCGTTGCCGCCGGCGCTTCGCACGCGCATGGCCGCCTCCATGTGGGCCTTGGCAAAGGAAAGGAAACGCGGCACGATCAATCTGCGGGTCTTCAATCCCGCGGTTGAACAGGACGGCTGGACCGTCGACCACACGGTTCTTCAGATCGTCAACGACGACATGCCGTTTCTGCTGGACTCCGTCACCGGCGAACTGCAACGGCAGGGCCTGACCGTCCATCTCTCCATACACCCGATCCTGTTCGTCCGGCGCGACGCGAAAGGGCGGCTCGCCGATTTGAAAGGGAGCAAGGAAGAAGGCGAGTCCTTCATCCATATTCATTTCGACCGCACCCTCGAAATAAATTTGCTCGACGATATTGAAAAGAACATCCGCCGGGTTCTCGGCGAGGTGCGCGCGGCGGTCACCGATTTCCCCGTCATGCAAAAGCGCCTTCAAGACATTGTCGGGGAAGTTGCGGAGTTTCGCGCTTCCGGGGTCCCGGCAAAAGAAATCGAGGAAACCCGGCAGTTTCTGGAGTGGCTCAACGCCGAAAACTATATCTTTCTTGGATACCGGGCTCTCGAACTGATGCGTAAAAACGGCCGGTTACGCTGGAAAATAACGCCCCGGACGAGCCTCGGCATTCTTCGCGACGAAAAAGAGAACATCTTCGGCAGTTTGCGCGATCTCAAAGACCAGCCGCCGGAAGTGCGCCGCTTGCTTCAGCAAAAGCGCCTTATCATCGGCGCCAAGACGAACCAGCGCGCCCGCGTCCACAGGACCGCGCCTATGGACGCCTTCTTCGTCCAGCGCTTTGACGCAAAGGGACCGGTCATTGGCGAGCATATGTTCGTCGGCCTGCTTTCCTCCGCCTCCTATATGCAAAGTTCGCGCTGCATCCCCTGTCTGCGCCGGAAAATCGAGCATGTCCTTGCGCGCGCCGACTTCGATCCGGACAGCCATAATGGCCGCGCGATTTTACACATTCTCGACAACTACCCGCGCGACGAGCTTTTTCAGATCGAAGCGGACGAGCTTTACGCCCACGCCATCGGCATCGTGCAATTGCAGGAACGCGCCCGCGTCGCCCTGTTCATGCGCAAGGATCCTTTCGGCCGGTTCGCGACGTGCCTGATCTATGTTCCCCGCGACCAGTACGACACCCGCGTCCGCAAAAAGCTTCAGGCGCATCTGGAAAAAACGTTTGCCGGCCAGATGACGAACCTGAACACCCGCATCGATGACAGCCCCCTCGCGCGCGTTTTCATGACCATCGAGGTCAAGCCGGGCGTTCCCTGGCCGAACCGCGCGAAACTGGAAGAAGAATTGCGCGCCCTGTGCCGGTCGTGGCCGGACCGCCTCCGCGACAAATTGCGGGAAGCGTACGGCGAAGCCCGGATGCTCAGCCTCTTCAACCGCTACGGCGAGGCCTTTCCGCAGGCCTATTGCGATTCCGTCGGCACCGGCGGCGCCTTGCGCGACATCGAGTCGCTGGAACGCGTTTTGTCCGAAAAGCGGTTTGTCGTCGATCTTTCCGAAATCGACAACAAAGGGCTTTTGCGCCTCAAGCTGTTTCAGCCGGAAAAGCCTTTGGTTCTGTCGGACATTCTGCCGCTTATCGAAAACATGGGCCTTAAAGCGCGCCGCATGGGCGGCCCTTACGAGATCGTGCCGTGCGACGGATGCGGCAAGGTTTATATCCACGAATTCGTTTGCCGTAACGGCGAACAGGCCGTTGTCGCTTTTGCAAGCGTCAAGCCGTTGTTCGAAGAAGCCTTTATCCGGCTTTTCGCTGGCGAAATCGAAAACGACGTTTTCAACGCGCTGACGCTTCAGGCGGGGCTGACCTGGCGGGAGATCGTTGTGCTGCGCGCGATGGCGCGTTACCTGCGCCAGCTTCGTGTGCCATACAATTACGACATGATGGCCTCGACGCTGTTGGCCCATCCGCAAACGGCGCGCCTGCTGATCGGCCTTTTCCTGCTTCGCCACAGCCCCGACCATCCGAAAGACCGCGCCAAGCAAATGGCCCGCCTTGCGGACAGAATTGTCAAATCGCTTGATGCCGTCACGGTTCTCGAAGAGGACCACATCATCCGCCGCTATCTCAATCTGATCCAGTCGTCGCTGCGCACCAATTACTTCCAGAACGGCGAAGACGGGGAGCCAAAGCCCTATCTGGCCATCAAGATCGACAGCCGCGCCGTCGAGTTTATGCCTCTGCCCATGCCTTTGCTGGAGATCTTCGTCTACAGCGCCCGCGTCGAGGCCGTTCACCTGCGCGGCGGAAAAGTCGCGCGCGGCGGCATTCGCTGGTCCGACCGGCGCGACGATTTCCGCAACGAAATCCTGGGGCTGATGAAAGCCCAGATGGTGAAAAACGCCGTGATCGTGCCGGTGGGATCGAAAGGCGGATTCATCGTCAAGCAGCCGCCGAAGGATCATGCGGACATGCATGCCGAAGGCATCGCCTGCTACCGCCTGATGATGCGGGGCTTGCTCGACCTCACCGACAACCGCATTAACGGCCACATCGTGCCGCCGCCGCGCGTCGTGCGGCATGACGGCGACGATCCCTATCTCGTCGTGGCGGCCGACAAGGGAACGGCCACATTTTCGGATATCGCCAACAGCATCGCCAAAGAGTACGGGTTTTGGCTCGACGACGCTTTCGCTTCGGGGGGCTCGGCCGGTTACGACCACAAGAAAATGGGCATCACGGCGCGCGGAGTCTGGGAAGGCGTCAAGCGGCACTTCCGCGAAATCGGCAAAAACATCCAGACGGCGGATTTCACGTGCATCGGCGTTGGCGGCATGGCCGGG
This sequence comes from Alphaproteobacteria bacterium, assembly GCA_028716765.1. Next base: position 9,941 of record JAQUPC010000030.1, read on the forward strand.
GACGTGTTCGGCAACGGTATGCTTTTGTCACGGCATACGCGGCTCATCGGCGCGTTCGATCACAGCCATATCTTCTGCGATCCCGATCCCGACGCGGCAAAAAGCTTCGCCGAACGGCAACGCTTATTCAATCTGCCTCACGCAAACTGGACCGATTACAATCCCGGAAAGATATCAAAAGGCGGCGGCGTTTTTTCCCGCAACGAGAAGATCATCCGTCTATCGCCTGAAATCAAAAAAGCTTTCGGCATATCGGCCGACAACCTGCCGCCGAACGACCTTATTCAGGCCATCCTGCGCAGCAAGGTCGAGCTTTTGTACTTCGGCGGCATAGGTACATACGTTAAGGCCAGCGGCGAAACCCAAGGGGACGCAAAAGACCGCGCCAACGACGCCCTGCGCGTCGATGGGCGCGATGTTCAGGCCCTTGTGATCGGCGAAGGAGCCAATCTCGGCATGACCCAGCGCGGCCGGATCGAATACGCGCAAAAAGGCGGACGCCTGAACACCGACGCCATCGACAATTCCGCCGGCGTCGCCACCTCCGACCGCGAGGTAAACATCAAAATTCTGCTGCGCAAGCCGATGATGGGCGGCAAATTGACGATCACGGCGCGCAACCGTCTTTTGGCCAGCATGACGGACGGCGTGGCCAAGCTCGTCCTGCGCGACAACTACCGCCAGACGCAGGCTCTCTCGATTGCTGAGGCGCGTTCCGTCGAACTTCTCCCCGTTCATGCGCGTTGCATTTATCAGCTTGAAAAATCCGGCTTGCTCAATCGCGCGCTCGAGTTCCTGCCCGACGAAACGGAATTGACCGAACGCCAGCGCCACGGCCGGGGCCTTACGCGGCCTGAACTGGCGGTTCTGTTGTCCTATGCGAAAATCTGGCTCTATGAACAATTGCTGGCGTCCGATTTGCCCGACGATCCGTTCCTGCATAAAGACCTTTTGTATTACTTTCCGGACCAGCTTAAGAAAGATTTCTCGGACGAAATCAGCCATCATCAGCTGCGCCGCGAAATCGTGGCGACGCGTCTGCGCAACAGCCTGATCAACCGTGTCGGCAGCCATTTCGTCTTTTTGGTTGCCGAGCAAACCGGCCACGATCCGGCAAGCATCGCCCGAGCCTATCATCTAGTGCGCGCGGCGTTTGGTCTCCACGCGCTCTGGCGGGAAATCGAAGACCTCGACAACCTTGTGCCGGCAGCGGCGCAGACAGGCATGCTGTTAACGATCAACCGCATGATGGACTACGTCTTGCCGTGGTTCCTGACTCAAAACGAGGTGCCGGTCAAACTGAAGCCCGCTATCGAGCATTACCGCGAAGGCGTCAACCGCGTTACCGGATGGTTCATGAAAAATCCCGCCGTCATTGGCCCGGAAGCGCGGAAAAGCGAGCAGGAGTTGATCGGGCAAGGCGTTTCCGTGCCGCTTGCCCATCGCATGACGGTCATGCCGTATTTGGCGATCGCCCCTGAATTGACGCGGCTTGCCGACAGAACGGCTTGCAGCATCGAACAGGCGGCCGGAATTTTCTTCGGCCTCGGTCAACGGCTCGGCCTTGAAAGCTTGCGCGAGCGCATTGCCTCGCTTATGGGCCCGGACACCCCGTGGCAACGGGAAGCCGTTACGGCTTTGCAGAGCGAATTGTTCGACAGCCAGCGCACGCTGACGACGGATGTGCTGAATGTCTTGCCGCCTCGCCGCCGGAAAACGTGCGGCGCGCAGGAAATGCTGGCGGCATGGATGAAGGAAACAGCGCGCACCCTTGAGCGGTACGACATGCTCATGGAAGAGATCCGCGCCGCCGCAAATCTCGATCTTGCCATGCTAACGCTGGTAAGCCGGCAGTTAAGGGCGTTGGTGAAGTAATTATCCACGTCATCGCGAGCCGCCAAGGGCGGCGTGGCGGTCCAGATCGTGGATTGCTTCGTCGCTACGCTCCTCGCAATGACAATACTTACAAGCCGCACTAACTCATTTTTTTCAACACCGCCGCGCCCATTTCCGCCGTACTCACTGTCTTCGAGCCGAGCGCCGCGATATCGGGCGTGCGAATGCCGTCATCGAGAACGGCCTTAACCGCCTTATCGATCATCGCCGCCTCGTTTACCCATCCGAAGGAATAACGGAACATCATGGACACGCTCAAAATCGCGGCGAGCGGATTGGCGATGCCCTTACCCGCGATATCCGGCGCCGAGCCGTGCACCGGCTCGTACATGGCCTTGCGGTGGCCGCGCGCGTCTTCCGCGCCCAGCGCCGCCGAAGGCAGCATGCCGATAGACCCCGTCAGCATCGCCGCCGCGTCCGACAGCATATCGCCGAACAAATTGTCGGTGACGATAACGTCGAAATCCTTGGGGCTGCGCAGAAGCTTCATCGCACAGGAATCGGCGTACATATGCGAAAGTTCAACGTCGCTATACTCCGCGGCATGCAGCTTCGTGACTTCCTCCCGCCACAAAAGCCCGGATTCCATCACATTGGATTTTTCGCAGGAACAAACCTTGTTATGCCGCTTGCGCGCCAACTCGAACGCCACGCGCGCCACGCGGTGAATCTCCCGGGTCGTATAGACTTGCGTATTCACGCCGCGCCGTTCGCCGCCGCCGATATCGAAAATTCCCCGCGGCTCGCCGAAATAGACGCCGCCCGTCAATTCGCGCACGATCATGATATCGAGCCCGCGCACGATCTCCGGCTTGAGCGTCGAGGCGTCCACGAGCGCGTCGAAAACGATCGCCGGACGAAGATTGGCAAAGAGGTCCATTTCCTTGCGCAGCGCCAGCAATCCGGCCTCGGGACGCTTGTTGTATTCCATCCTGGCCCACTTCGGCCCGCCGACGGCGCCGAGCAACACCGCATCGGATTCCTGCGCGGCCTTGAGGGTCGAAGACGCAAGCGGAACGCCGTAACGGTCTATGGCCGCGCCGCCGACGGCGTCCTCGCCAAGATTCAACGGCAACACATGCTTATCGCGAAACCATTCCAGAACGCGCCGCGCCTCCGCCGTCACCTCGGGTCCGATCCCGTCGCCGGGCAGTAGAAGAACGTTTTTGATCATATCTTGCTCACACCCACGGCTGTTCAATTTTTCGCTTCGCCTCGAAAGCTTCAATATCAGGCAAGTACTGTTCCGTCAGTCCGATGTCGTCCAGTCCGTTCAGCAAACAATGTTTGCGGAAAGGATCGACGTCGAAAGCGATACGGCCGCCGCCGGGCCCGGAAATCTCCTGCTTTTCGAGATCGATCGTTATCACGGCGTTCATGCCGCGCAGGGCGTCGCCCATAAGCCTGTCGACGTCTTCCTGCGGCAAAACAATCGGCAAAAGGCCGTTCTTAAAGCAATTGTTGAAGAATATATCGGCGAAGCTTGGCGCGATTACGCAACGAATCCCGAAATCGGCCAGCGCCCACGGCGCATGCTCGCGGCTGGAGCCGCAGCCGAAATTAGCTGCCGCAACAAGGATTTTGGCGTTCCGGTAGGCGGGTTTGTTGAGAACGAAATCCGGCTTCTCGCGCCCATCCGCCGCAAAGCGCAAATCGTTGAACAGGTATTTACCGAGCCCGGTGCGCTTGATGGTTTTCAGAAACTGTTTGGGAATGATCTTGTCGGTATCGACATTGACCATCGGCAACGGCGCGGCAACGCCGGTGAGTTGCGTGAATTTTTCCATCGCTAGGCCTTTCTTCTCATCACCAGCGTTCCCGCGATTATGTCGTGCAACGCCTGCTTCTTCGCCGTAAAGGCCGCCAAAACGAAGCCGAGGCACCAGATCGCCGCCGACAAATACTTGGCAAAATAACGCCCCGTGGCGCGGCCAAAAGAAAGCGGAGCCCCTTCCGCCGTCATGACGGCAAGGCCAAAAAGCTTTTTGCCGATCGTCGCGTGCCAGTTCGAACTTTCCAAAAGCGCGAAATAAAGCCAGCCCAGTATTTGAATTTTCAAACCGCCGAAGAACAGCAAATCGGCTTGCACGTCCATGACCGCCGCCGAAATAGGCCACGTGAGAACCTGGCCGAACCCGATGGCGACCTGAAGCGGCACAAGGACGAGAGCGAAAAGCAGCATGAGAACCGCGAAGTCGATCATCAGCGCGAAAAACCGCAGCCAGAACCCGGCATACGCCCATTTGGAAAGGTCCGGCCCGGCGGCAAGCGCCGGCGATGACGGAATGACGGTCTCGTTCATGGTGTTCGTCCCTCGCTCTGCCCAGCTGGTTGCAGACTAGTGAATCTTGTCCAGCAATTTACTATAGGCTTTCAGTTCCGCCGCTATGTAGTCCGTATGCACTTCGCGGCCGTCGGCCGCCACCGAGTAATGGATCTTTTCGACGAGCAAAATCCGGCCCGGCTCGTTCACAAGTTCGATTTCCTTTTTCTTGATCTTGTCGTGCATCAGGTAATCGGCGGCCGCATTTTCATCGCGCGTAAGCGCCGCCGCGAGTCCCTCAATGCTTTTAAACAAAGGGAACTCGGCCACGGCAAACTCATTGCTCCCGAGATAGCGGTCGAAGCGGTTTGCCTCTTCCGGCGAAAGTGCCAGCGTCAGGTCAGCGGCGCAGTCGAACATCTTTGCGGGAAAATCGTACTTTTCGGGCCTTGGATTCAGGACGTTCGGCACTTTCGTCAGCCACGAAGGCGCTGAGGCCATAAAAGCATTCAGAATGCTTTTTCTCGCCTCGTAATTCCCGCACGTCGGGGGAATTACGCGTGAGGCGGTCAACGCGCCCTGCGCCATATCGTAGACGTCGGGCGAAGGCACGGATTCCATATCCCTGTAATTTTTCAAGTGATCGTTGTGAACGGCGGCAAAGCCGCCAACCAGCAGTATGATTACCACCACTACCGTAAACAGAGCCGAAGATATCTTCATGTCATCCTCCTTACGTCGGTTAGTTCGCCTTTGATCGCCGCCGCGGCCGCCATAGCCGGGCTCATCAGGTGCGTGCGGCCGTCGCGGCCCTGCCGCCCTTCGAAATTACGGTTGGAGGTCGAGGCGCAACGCTCCCCCGGCCCCAGCCTGTCCTCGTTCATGGCAAGACACATCGAGCATCCCGCCTCGCGCCAATCGAATCCGGCCTCTCGGAAAATCGTGTCGAGGCCTTCGCGTTCCGCCTGAAGCTTCACAAGCCCCGAGCCGGGCACTACCATCGCCGTCACATTCGGCGCGGCGCGACGCCCCTTGGCTACGGCCGCCGCCGCGCGCAAATCCTCGATCCTGCCGTTGGTGCAGGAACCGATAAAAACCTTGTCGATCGCAATTCCTTCGAGAGTCATGCCCGGCAAAAGACCCATATAGTCAAGGGCGCGTTTCATAGCGTTGCGTTTGGCCTCATCCTTCTCGTTTTTCGGGTCGGGCACCAGCCCCGTGATCGGCATGACGTCTTCCGGCGACGTGCCCCACGTGACCGTCGGCGCGATCTTCGCGGCGTCCAGACTGATTTCCTTATCGTAGTGCGCGCCCGGATCGCTTGGCAGAGTGCGCCAATAAGCCACAGCCTTTTCCCAATCCGCGCCCTGCGGCGCTTTGGGCTTGCCTTCCAGATAAGCGAAAGTCGTTTCGTCAGGCGCAATCAGCCCGGCGCGGGCGCCTGCCTCGATCGACATGTTGCAGACCGTCATGCGGCCTTCCATAGAAAGAGCGCGAATGGCCGAACCTGTGTATTCGATGACGTGCCCCGTCCCGCCTGCCGTGCCGATGACGCCGATGACGGCGAGGATCATATCCTTGGCCGTTACGCCGGGCGGCAAGACGCCATCAATCTCCACGCGCATGTTTTTCGACGGTCTGGCGATCACCGTTTGCGTGGCCAGAACATGTTCCACTTCCGACGTGCCGATGCCGAACGCCAGCGCGCCGAACGCGCCGTGAGTCGCCGTGTGGCTATCGCCGCAAACGATCGTGAGCCCCGGCAGCGTAAAGCCCTGCTCCGGCCCGACGATGTGCACCACGCCCTGACGCTCGTCGAGCATGGAATAATATTCGATGCCGGACTCGCGCACGTTTTGCTCAAGCGCCTCGACCTGCAGGCGCGACTCCTCTTCGCGAATGCCTTTCGCACGGCCGCTTGTGGTGGGCACATTATGATCCGCCGTCGCCAGAGTCAGATCAGGCCGCCGCACCTTGCGCCCAGCCGCGCGCAAGCCTTCGAATGCCTGCGGCGACGTCACTTCGTGCACAAGATGCCGGTCGATATAAAGAAGGCACGTGCCGTCCTCCTGCCGCCGCACCACGTGGGCGTCCCAAATTTTATCGTAAAGGGTGCGTGGTTGGGTCATTATCGTCTTTGCGCAAACTTGCGCTCGCAAACACTCTGTGTCATTCCCGCGAAAGCGGGAATCCAGCTTGTCCGCCGTAGCTTTAGCGAAGGCGGACGCAAGCAATAGCGAGCATAGAAGTCCATAACAGCAGTCAACGTTATAATTTGCAAGTTTTCTGAATTATTTGGCCCGCAGACGCGGGCCTCTGGATTCCCGCTTTCGCGGGAATGACACAAACTTCTAATTTACAAGCGCAATCGCCGAAATTAGCCTTCCCGCATCCTTCTCGCCGCTGAGGCAGCTGCGGCGGTAGCTGAGAAAACGCGCCTCGTCCGCGCACGTGTCGCCGGGCGAAGGCTCGACATCGTAAACGCCCAGCGCGCGCAGCTTGTTTGTCACGTATCCCGGCAGATCGAACAGATAATGTCCCGAACGAAACGCCGGACGGAAAAGCTTTTCGTTTGCCGGATCTTCGGCCAGAAACGGCGCCGGAAACTCCGGCCCGACTTCATAAGAGTTTTGCCAGATGCAAGGACCGATCGCCGCCGCAATGTGCTTCCGCACGGCCCCAAGTTCTTCCATCGCCTGCAATGTGCTATCGATGATTCCGCCGATGGCGCCGCGCCATCCGGCATGCACCGCGCCGATGACGCCCGCCCCCTCCTCCGCCAGCAGGATCGGGACGCAATCGGCCGTAAGTATGGCGAGCGCAAGACCGCGCTGTTTCGTCACCATTGCGTCGGCTTGCGACCGTTCGGAAAGAGTCCACGGCTCCGTAACGCTCATGACGTCGGGCGAATGAATCTGGCGGCAATTCAACAAACATTCCGGGCTTACGCCTAGGCTTCCGGCGACGCGCCAGCGATTTACCTCCACGGCGTTACGCATGTTCTCATCCGCCGTTTCCTCATCCGGCAGCGTGTAAACGTCGCCGTCCGGAATACCGCTGCGCGTAAAAAACCCATGCCGGATACCGGACAGCGATTTCAGGTTTTCGGCTTGCAAGGCTTTGATCATGGGAATCCCGCGGTTTCTTTGATGTCCGGCGACAGAACGCCCATGACCTTGAACAAGACGCCCATTTGATCCGCATCCGTCAACCGGTGCAAAGCGGCGTCGACGGCATCGGATTGTTCCCTCGCCGCGTTGTGCTTAAGCTGCTTGGCGCGCAATTCGATGCCGAGCGCGCGCAGAAACGCCCCCTGCCCGACAGGCCCGGCTACGTGCGCGCCTTCGTGCCCGGCGATGAGCTTCAAAGCCGAAAAGTCGACATGCGTCGTCAGATCGGCCTCGCCCGGGTTCGTCAGCACGTCCGCGAACTGATGACGGCTTACGGCTTGCAGCGTTTCCATGCCCGGCGGAGCGGCATAACCGTAATCGACGATCAACCCCGCCCCGCCGTGCCGCGCGATATGAGCCGAAAGCTGTTGCATTAGCCCAAGGGATTGCGGCGAGGTTTCGTAAAAAAGCCGCTCGTGATCCTCCGCCTCGTTCGCGTTGGCGGGACAATAAACGGGGGGTTCGGTCTCGCTGCCCGACCTGGGCACGCAGGGCGCCGGAAAGGTCATAACCTTGCGCGGAATGGCCGCGACGATGTCCTCCGCAAAAAAATCGTTCAGGACTTCCCCTTCCGCAAAAGCCAGCTTGCCGTCCTGAAAATCCACAAGGCGTTCGCGCCATCCAAGTTGCGTTTTTACGAATTGGCGAACGGGCAACGCATCGAAGAACTCGTTGGCGACAAAAAGCAACGGCATGGAAGGCAATTGACCGGGGCCGCCGATATACTCCGGCTTATGCGCCGTCAGTTTTTCCTGCTGCTGCTTGCGCAAGGCGGCGTTGCACTCGATCATCACAAGACGCATCGCCCGGTGAAAGCCCGCGATTTTCTCCGTCGCGCGCAAAGCGTCCTGTAACAGCGTCCCGCGCCCGGGCCCAAGTTCAAGCAGAACGAACGAATCGGGCCTGCCCGACTGTTGCCACGCCTCGGCGCACCACAAGCCGATGAGTTCGCCGAACATCTGGCTTATCTCGGGCGCGGTGACGAAATCGCCGTCTTTCCCCAAAGGATCATGATTCCGGTAATAGCCATGCTCCGGATGTTGAAGCGCCAGTTCCATATAGCGCGCAACCGTTATCGGCCCTTCGTCGGCGATGATGTCGCGAACGATGGCAAGCAGCGCCGTCATGCCTTGCGCCGCAAGGCGAAAGCGAAGATCAAGGCGCCGGCCACGATCATCGGGATGGAAAGCAATTGCCCCATCGTCGCGTTCGTATAAAGAAAACCGAGCTGCGCGTCCGGCTCGCGGAAAAACTCCGCCAGAATACGAAACAATCCGTAGTCCATAAGGAACACGCCGGAGAGTATTCCGTAACGCGCGCGAAGGGCCGGGATCTGCGCCAGCGCCATCAACAGAGCGAACAGGACAAGTCCTTCAAGCCCCGCCTCGCAAAGCTGGCTGGGATAACGCGGCAACTCGCCGCCGTGCGGGAATATCACCGCCCAGGGCGCATCGGACACGCGGCCGTAAAGTTCGCCGTTGACGAAGTTGGCGAGACGCCCCAGTCCCAAACCGATCGGCGTAACGCACGC
>JAQUPC010000031.1 GCA_028716765.1 Alphaproteobacteria bacterium
AAAGCCTCGGGATCTTCGCGGATCAATCTTATGTCGTGCATGGGTGAAGTTCCGAAAGTTGTTATAATGCAGGACTATAGCGGAGCTGGAGGAAGGAGACTAGGGGGTCGGGGATCGGGGGTCGGTGGTCGAAAAAGACTGTTCCGGCCCCTGACCCCCGATCCCTGATCCCTGTTTCTCCATCCACCTTGCCGCCAGAATCGACGCCTCGTAAAGCAGCATCATCGGCACCGCGAGGCTGATCTGGCTGATAACGTCCGGGGGTGTAATAACGGCGGCCACGACAAAAATGATTACGATGGCATAGCGGCGGAATTGTGACAGTTTGGCCGCCGACAAGAGCCCTATGCGCGTCAACAGCACGAGCACAACAGGCAACTGGAACGCCAGGCCGAAGGCAAAGATGATCGTCATGGAAAGGGAGAGGTATTCGCTCACTCTCGCTTCAAGCTGGATGGGCAAAGAGCCCGGCGCGGCCGGAACCTCGAAACTCAGGAAGAACTGCCACGCCAGAGGAAAAACGAAATAGTAGGCCAGCGCCGCGCCCATGAGAAACAGAACGGGGGAGGCAATCAGAAAAGGCAGGAACGCATGGCGCTCGTTTTTGTAAAGGCCGGGCGCCACGAACAGCCATATCTGCGCGGCGATAACGGGAAAGGCCAGAAAGCATCCCGCCCACAGCGCCAGCTTGATGTAGGTGATGAACGCTTCGGTGAGGCCGGTGTATATAAGGCGGCGCGACTCGTCTCCAGTGGCTTTGGCCAGCGGCCGGACGAGAAACGCATAAATCTCCGGGGCAAAAAAATAACACGCCACGAACGCCGCAAAAACGGCGAGCAACGAATAAATCAACCGCCGCCGCAAATCGATAAAATGCGCCAGCAGGGGCTGGGCTTCAAGCGGGTCCATGATCCGGCTCCGGCGGCGGTTTTTCCTCTTTTTCCTTCTTTTCCGCCATCTCCGCTTCGTACGTGACTTGATCGAGGCACACGCGCAAATCGTGCATCGTGTTGCGCGCCTTTCCCGCAAGGCGGCCGAGCGCATGCATGACCTTGGGCAGGTCCTTCGGTCCGACGGCCACAAGAGCGACCGCGCCGATCACGATAAGTTCGGGCCAGGCGACGTCCAGCATGTTCAGGACGACGTTGTATCGTTCTTATCCGCGTTTTTGTCCGCAGGCGGCAGCGACGGCTTATCGGCATCATGCTTACAGCAAGGGCTGTCGCCGCCAAGTCCGTCCTTAAAGCTGCGTATGCCCTTGCCGAGATCGCCCATCACGTGCGGCAAACGCCCCGCGCCGAAAACGATCAGCACCACCAGCAGTACGATCAGAATATGCCAAATGCTCAAGCCCATGTCGGTCCTCCTAAGTCTTGTGCGGAACAGCCTAACAAATACGCCTGCCCGCGACAAACAGGCATTTTGCTTGATCTTACAACTTGCTAGATTGAGGGCACATGACCAGACCAACCCTCCACCTCATCGCCGGGCCGACGGCCTCGGGCAAATCGGCTCTGGCGCTTGAAATCGCCCGGCGTGAGCGTGGGACGATCATCAACGCCGACGCGATGCAGGTTTATGCGGGCCTTCCCCTTTTGACGGCGCAACCTTCGCCGGAAGACAAAAAAGAGATTCCGCATGAGTTGTACGAAGCGTTCGATCCCGCCGAGCGTTCCTCGGCGGGAAGATGGCGGGCGTTGGCAGAGGACGCTATCCGCCGCGCCGTTGAGTCCGAGCGGACGCCAATTCTTGTGGGCGGAACAGGTTTGTATTTCAAGGCGCTTCTGGAAGGGCTGGCGGAGATTCCGCCCGTTCCGGAAAGCGTGCGCCGCGCGGCACAGGAACTTTACGCAAAATTGGGAGAAAAGGCTTTTCGCGCCGGGCTTGCCAAGCTGGATTCCGGAAGCGCGGAACGCATCAAGCCGAACGACAAGCAGCGCCTTATCCGCGCCTATGAGGTGGCAATACATACCGGACAGCCGATAGGGCATTGGCAGTCTTTATCGTCGTCCCGGACAAGCGAGCCGAAGGCGAGCGCAGATCCGGGATCCAGCACAATAAGTGCGAGCGACTTGTCCGCCGAAGCCTTGGCGAAGGCGGAAACGAGCCCACAGAATTCTTTAAGTCATACGGCTCGCGGACGCTCGCCGCTGGATTCCGGCTTTCGCCGGAATGACAAATTGATGGAACGCTTTACGCTTATTCCCCACCTCCTCCTGCCGCCGCGCGAAGAGCTTTACGCCGCCTGTGACCGGCGCTTTCTGGATATGATGGAACGCGGGGCCATCGAGGAAGTGCGGGACCTGCTCGCCCGCAATCTTGATCCGGATTTGCCGGCCATGAAAATTCTCGGCGTGCGCGAAATCACGGCCTTTCTGCGCGGCGAGGTGTCTCGCGAAGAAGCTATCGCCAGAGCGCAGCAGGCAACGCGCAATTATGCCAAGCGCCAGATGACGTGGTTCCGGAATCAGTGGACAGAAGGCAGGGATCCGGGATCAGAAAAAATAGAAATGTAACTTGCGAATTGAGGATTTTGACAACGGGCAGTTGATATTCCTGATACCTGATATCTGATATCTGTAATCTGCCCTCTGCTTACTGCATCTCGCCGAAATTGATGTTTTCGAGGCGGCCCATGGCGCGTTGCAGGCGTTCGTCGTGGCTTGAAACGGCTTTGGCGATTTCATCCTGAATTTTTGCCAGCTTCTCGATTGTGAGCAAAAGATCGTAAGCCATCGTTTTGCCGTAGCGTTGCTCCAGATCCGTAAAACGCAGCGCGGCTTCGTTTGCCGTGCTGACGTTCATCATCGTGTCGTTCGTCATGTCTTCTCTGTCCTTCTGATCGTATTGCATCTTAGGCCGCCATGCGTTGATAATTGAGAGGCGTTTCCTCCATAAGGATTTGCCAGCGCTCTTCCAGAGAGGCCGCCGCCGAAATTCTCACACCCATATAGCGTTCCCAGTTTTCCAGCATGCCGTGGGCGGCTGGTTCTCCGTGGCGGGAAATGAAAGTTTCTAACGTCATCAAAAATCCCCTTAATTGAAATAAATGGATGAAATGCCTTAAGTGTCCTGAACCTATCATAGACCAGTCTTGAAATCAAGAGGAAATCCGCATGATGAGCAAAATTATTTGACATGGTGCTGGTTTTGACCCCTGAAAGTAATTATTTGGGGTTGCCCAAGGGCAGGTTTACGGAATATAGGCAAGAAGTTACCCATTTGGGGCAGAAAAAACTAATTTTAATTAACCATAGTCTGTGATATGGTCGAAATTGCACATCATGAGGAACTAATGATCACAGGACGCCAAATTAGAGCCGCGCGAGGCCTTCTGGGGTGGGACGCCTCGGCCCTCGCCGAGAAAGCTGGCCTAAGCCGCGAGACCATCAGCAATATCGAAACCAGCGCCGTGCAGGCAAGGGAGTCGACGTTGAACCATATAGCGAAGGTGTTCATCGAACACCGCCTAGAGTTCATCGACAACCAAGGGGTGAGGTTTAGACCTGAAGGCGTCGAAGTATTAAATGGCCGCGAAGGCGTTGCAAGATTTTGGGATCTTGTCTTCTTTACTGCCCAAACGACCGGAGGAATTTTTAGGCAAAACGGCATTAATGATGAAGCCCTAATACGTTGTGCCCCAGATATCGTTGACGCTCATATAGAACGAATGGCTGCATTGCGCCAGACGAGGCGTGACTCATTGGTTCGCGTAATCCTGCTTGGTGGCGATTATAATTTTGTCTGCACGGAATATGCCGATTATAAATGGCATCCAAAAAATATGCCTGCGCCGGTTCCCTATTATGTTTTTGGTGACACCGTTTGCATCTTCGTTTTCGAAACTGACCCATCGCCGAAAATTATTCTTATCTCATCCCCAATTGTTGCAGCAGCATATATTAAACAGTTTGATGAGACATGGGAAATGGCGAAACGTCCACCACAAACGGGCACGACCGTCGGATAAATCAACATGCAGCAGGCTATTGATAAAAAATTACTGTTTAACAATAACGGAGCCGATCATAATCGGGGGTTCGACCCCGGTTACGATGAAGTTTTTTATGATGATGCCTTGGAACTTTTTTTGGAAACAAATGCCGGGCATCTGGGCAAATATATTTATGACTTCAGTGGCCCTCAAAAAGATGATATCCCTCTTTCTCAAACGGATACATGGAACGAGATCGTCCTTCATAGTAAGGAGCACTATATTCCCAGAGCAGATAGAGAACTTTTTGAAACGGCTGGGCAATATCTGAAAACCTGCGTTCCTTCAGATATTCCATATATAGACTTCGGGGCCGGCTCGGATGAAACGATAAGAAACCTTACGCTGCCTGTAATCAAGCTTTTAAAAAGCAAAAGATATTATGCCATTGATTACTGCGAAAAATATCTAGCTATAGCCCGTGAATTAAAATCAGCGTTTGGAAGCTGCGTGATTGACACGGTTCACGCCGATTTCTTTTACCCACCTGAATTTCCCATCGAAACCGGACCGGCTTTTGGCGTTATGACGGGATGCACCATTGGAAACATATATGGGTCGATGCGCGATCTTAACGTAAACTTGAATCTTGCGCGAACGCTTAAGGATTTGATGCGGTTTATGCCTCAGGGACAATTGGCAATATCGGTTGATACCAATCAGGATGAGGGAGCGTTGTTCAAAAACTATATGACCCCTCTACATCGCCATCTTTTCCTGAGCTCGATGTTCCGCATAAAAGCGTTGTTGCCTACAAACAACTTTGACCCGGAGTTATTTGAGTATGCTCCCGAGTGGCATCCTGACCTGCAACTTTTTGCTCACATAGCCAAAGCCACCGAAACTCAGGAATTTGAACTTGGGGATAAATATTTACATGTTAAAAAAGGGCAAAAACTACATCTGCTTAATTCTTATAAGTTTGGTGTCGACTTTTTCGAAACCTGCTGTGCCCAAGCCGGTCTGTCAGTCGTTAATCGGTGGGATCATGAAACGTCTGTTAAGTTATATTTGCTGCAATCGGAAAAACAGGCTTAGGCAGCACCCTCCTCCACCTGCCCTTTGATCCTCGCCGCCAGAGAGGCGCGGAGGAAACGGTCGATGTCGCCGTTGAGAACGCCTTGGGTGTCGCTTGTTTCCACGCCGGTGCGCACGTCTTTCACCATCTGGTAGGGCTGCAACACGTAGGAGCGGATCTGGTGCCCCCATGCGATGTCGCTTTTCGCATACTCGCGACGGAAAGCGATTTTGTCTCCTCCTACGCCCAATATAGATGGCAGCCGGGGCAAAGTGCAGCCCCTACTTCATTTTATGCCTTTGGCGATTGCTTGGCATTGATATCATTTGCCCATAATCCTCCTCCATATGTCGTAGTTATTCAATCGCCTCCAATAAGGTCCACTGCACGAATGCTTGCAGAACACAGATTCGCTTGATAGCGCACAATCTTCGCTTGGCGGTTTTTTAGCTTGAATAAAGCTGTTGTTTGCTACGCATTCTTATTGTCTACTGTTTGACGAATTGCCGCTTTCCATTTTGGAAAACATTGACTTTGCGACGAGCAGCCAATGACTCAACGCTTGAAGCTATCCAACAGCGACAAAAGAAACAAGGCATACAATAAATTTCTGGAATCCTGCCGCAGTGGCAATGTGACAGTCGACGGCATTATAAAATTTGGCTGTAGGCTGATGCGCAACAATAAACTGCATCATCACTTTTTTGGAGAATACAATATTTTTGGCAGTTTTTCTTTGTTTGCGACCGCAAAGTATTTAGCGCATTTTGCATTGGCTAGCCGATGTCCTCCCGTTCACAAAACGGGCAAAGATAAATTAACGGAGCAAGAAGCGGCGGGCATTATAGCTTTGTTTGAAAGAAGAATTGCCGAGCGCATTCCGGTAGAATATATCACTAAAGAATCGAGTTACGCCGGTTTCAAATTTTATGTCAACGAAAATGTGTTAGTGCCGCGCTCTCTTATGAGCGCGCGATTCAAAGATTTTTTGAATGGGATGCAATGGGAAAATAATAAAGTTCTGGACTTATGTGCCGGATCGGGGTGCATCGGCATTACTCTGGCGCTGCTCGATCCCAGAATACAGGTCGATCTGGCAGATATCTCGCCTGATGCATTGGAGGTCGCCCGCATCAATATCGAGAGATATTCCCTCGGCGATAGGGTTAGGTGCGTACAAACCGATTGTTTTGAAAACATTCAGGGTAAATACGACTTGATTATAACCAATCCGCCGTATGTTTCCGCTCGTAATTATAACAACTGCCCGGATGAATTTTTGAACGAGCCCAAAATTGCCTTGGCAAGCGGGACCGATGGTCTTGATATGATCAGCAGAATTCTGAAGCGGGCAAAATCATACCTTAACGCTAACGGAACATTGATTGCAGAAGTGGGCTTGTATTCGGCAAAGCGGTTGAAGAAGAAATATCCTAAATCTGGTTTTCAATGGTTCAAATACCGAAGACCAAACGGGAAAGAAGGTTTTTTCGACGATCATAGCGTATTATTGTGCAGGAGGCCTCAACTTCCGGATATTTGAACGGAATTTATATTCCGGACTATTTTTCTACTTTCTCCTCCACCTGCCCTTTGATCCTCTCCGCCAGTGAGGCCCGTAAAAATCGGTCGATGCCGCCGTCGAGAACGCCTTGGGTGTCGCTGGTTTCCACGCCGGTGCGCACGTCTTTCACCATCTGGTAGGGCTGCAACACGTAGGAGCGGATCTGGTGCCCCCACGCGATGTCGCTTTTGCCCGCCTCGATGACGGCGGCGGCGTCTTCGCGTTTTTTCAGTTCCAGTTCATACAGCTTGGCGCGCAGCATTTCCATCGCCCTGGCGCGGTTCTTGTGCTGTGAGCGTTCCTGCTGGCACGCCACGACGATGCCTGTCGGCAAGTGCGTGAAGCGCACGGCGCTGTCGGTTTTATTGATATGCTGGCCGCCCGCGCCCGAAGCGCGAAAGGTATCGACGCGCAAGTCCTTGTCCAGAATTTCAATCGGAATGTTTTCGTCCACCACGGGGCTCACGGCCACGCTGGCGAAACTTGTGTGGCGGCGGGCGTTGGAGTCGTACGGGCTGATGCGCACCAGCCTGTGCACGCCGGATTCCGTTTTCAGCCAGCCGTAAACGTTGTGCCCGTTGATTTGCACCGTGGCGGATTTGATGCCCGCCTCTTCGCCCGGCGACTCGTCCAGCAATTCGGTTTTGTAGCCGTGGCGCTCGGCCCAGCGCAGATACATGCGGAGCAGCATCTCCGCCCAGTCCTGCGCCTCGGTGCCGCCCGCGCCCGCGTTGATTTCCAGGTAGCAATCGTTCGCGTCGGCCTCGCCGGACAGAAGGCTTTCAAGTTCGCGCTCGGCCGCCTGCTCGCGCAAGGACAGGAGCGCGCGCTCGGCCTCGGCGATCATGGCGGGGTCGTTCTCGGCTTCGGCCATTGCCAGAAGCTCGATGTTGTCCTTGATCCCCTGCGCGAACGAGCGGTAGGCGTTTATGGCGTCGTCCAGATGCGTGCGCTCGCGCATGATGCCTTGCGCCTTTTGCGGGTCGTTCCAGAGATCGGGGTTTTCGGCGAGCGCGTTCAGTTCGTCCAGACGGACGACGGCGTTGTCGTAGTCAAAGATGCCTCCTCAGCAGCGTCAGCGACTTTTCCGTCGCCGCCACCGCTGATTGAATTTCCGCGCGCATGGTTTTCTTACCTTCTTGATGAATTCCTAAGAATGTAAATGCATATGTGGTGGATAAAGTCAAATCGTAAAGGCGCTATGACGCAAGACCCCCGGCTGCCTAGATCCGCAGTTGCCGCTCGTAACGGCGATGGGCATGCCCGACCTTCCAATGCAATTCCTTTTGACGCGGAGTCATTCTTTCCGGTTCCGCAGGGACCATTATCTTCTTACGTTCTTTGTTTTTTATCTCGGCAAAAGGCCCTGCCTGAGAATTTAAGAAGAAAAAAACAGCAGGCGCAACGGTAATATATGCGGCAATTTGCATAGCGCGTAAAATTTTGCCGCTCTTTGTCACCCCAAATTTTGTTTTTGGCAAAAAACGACAACCAACGGCCTCGGAAACGGCAGTGGCAAAAACGCCCGGCACACCCGCCCACAATCCGCATAGCACAGCCATCACAGCAGGCGCTGCGCCGCTGCCGGTTAGGAGTTCGTATCCAGCCGCGCAAAAAGACGGCAGAAGATAACCGGCCAAACGAATCCCAGCCCCATATTTCGAACAACAACTTTGCGCCTTCAATAAATTGGACATTTATATGCCTTCGCGATGAATAAACAAAATAATGAAGAACTTAAAATCAGTGTCTCAAACGGGCGGCCCTTGCAAGAAGCTTGGAGGCGGCGGAATCAAGTCGAGCTGATGGACTTTGTCCAAACCGGAGCTTCGCGGCCGTTGGGGCAAAGGTAAACCCGCAAGAGCATAGGCGTCGGTTTCGGATATATTAAAAGGCGGCGTGCCGAATTTCGCGCGCCCGACTTTTAGTTTTCCGTCCGGCATTTCGTCGACAAAATGGATGGCAAGTGATTTCGGCGCTTCTGCAAGCCTTTCGCCGCCTTCAAAATCCCGGTAGGGAAGCATCTGCGTGCCGATGTCCTTGTAGGTCACAATAAAATAGTCGCCGTTCCGGGCGGAGCGGCGGCGGTGATGTTTTTCCAGCCCCATTAAAAAGTAGGACAGCAGCCAGGGATAGGTTCCCAGCGCTTCCATATTGTACAATCTTTTTGTCATCGCGATTTGATGGAGGCGCTTTCTGTCCTCGCATTCAATCTCCCGCCTTGTTAGCGCGTTCCATAATTTGCGCAGCACCCCGGCGTTAAGCCGCCTGATATCGGGCGAAAGCAGGATCTCCCTGTTTCGATCGCGAACCCGGACATCAAACCTGTGCTTTCTCAATCCGGCAAACCGGGGGTCGTCCGGGGAATAAAGCGGGCATTCCTTGTCCCCGTTATGCTTATAGTGGTGAAAGCCCGTTACCGGCTTGACGTGCGGGTGCGTAACTTCCTGTCCGGCAAGGCCGAAGCCTTTGGCTCGGGGGATGCCCCAGGCGAAAACCCTTTCGCCGCAAGCATAGCAAACCGGTTTTACATCCCACTTTTTTGTATTTGTTTCGCCGCCTTCAAGGTCAATATATTCTTCCAACGTAACCTTGGGTCCGTTTGCGCCATAAAGCGCTTCATATGCCATCGTTAAAACCCCCTGAGTAAACCGGGATTATTCTAAACTAAAGCCCGTGAAAGCAAAAAAGTTTTATCTCTTTGGTTTTTCAATACAATCCGCCCGTGCCCTGCGTAGCTGGAGAAATGCCCCCCTTATACCTTATTTAATAGCCATTTCCGGAAAGGCCTTTATAGCCCTGCTCTTTGCGGCTGGCGGCTTTGCATCAAGCGCTTCCGCCGCTTTCTCCGCCATCTGTAAAAGCCTTTCCATATCTTCCGCGAGAAAGGGATCTATATCCTGATGAAAGAACGCCGAAGCCAGGCCAATAATCTGCAAAACGGGCAAATCAGGATCAACCTTATCCCTGATGGTGAATATTTTATTTCCGCTAATAAATGCAATTCCCGGCTTCGGAAGAGCCTTTGCGGCGCGCAGTCTTTCGGGCATTTCCTGAAGGACAGCCCTGAATTCCTCATCCAAAAGATCTTTCCTCCCGGCGCATATTGCTTCCGCGAATTCCAGCCGGCCAAGCAGGTCTTCCATTTCAAGAGCATTGCTCCTTAAACTCGCCGAAAGAACAGCCACATCCCGGCTATCCGCCAAATCAGGACGTTTAATCTTGATGGTGCAATTGAGGTTCCAATCATTCAAGCCATCAATAATCTTCATATGTTCCCGGTTTATGGCGCCGGCAAGGGCGTTGCCCAAATCGTATTGACGTAATTCATCCAACGCTCGCCGCTCATCCTCAAATCTTGCCGGAGGATGAGGTTCGTTGCCCGATCCCTCGGCAATCAGAAAGCAAAGCGTGTCCAGAGTGTTACGCCCCGTCTTTTCTTCAAGGCCATATAACCGTCTTGCCTTCGCGGCATTACCGGCAATGGCCAGCATTGTTTCCAAAAAATCCGATACGTGTTTCCTGGTCTCCTTTTTTCCGACAATCGAGGAAAGACGAAGCCCTTGCGGCAAATACTGCTTCACAAAAAAATCGATAGCCTCTTCAGGGGCAATGGCCCGTGAATCTTCCAGAAACGACCTGATGTCGGCGTTAAAATCCTTGTCGCAGAACCACGCCGGATTGGCCTTGGCGGCCCTTGCGAGAATTTTCCACAAATCGCCTTCGTTCCAGGAATAAACTTCTTGATAGGCCCATCGCAAAAGGCGTTTGGAAAAGTTCCTGTTTTTCATATTGTTCACGATCTGGTCGCGAACGGTCCGCGCTTCCTCAGGAAAATAGTCCAGAAAATAACGCACAATATTATGAGCTGTATATCCAATGTCGACGGATTCGCCGGCTCTTGTGTCGCCGTAAAAACTTTTCATCTGCCGAAGCTCAAAAGTATCCTCCGGCAGATTTCTTCTCTCCATTTTCTCGATGACTCGTTCCGCAAGAAATTGAAAGTTTGCGCTTGGAACCTTTTGTCTGTCGGTGTTCGCAAAGTCGCAAAGATCGTCGAGCGCTCCCTTCAGACTCGGCTGCTTCGGCGTGCGTTTGGTAACGCCAAAAATTTCTGTAATAGCATTCGTTATTGACATAATTTGTTACCTCTATTTTTTTTCGAAAAAATCGCCGGGTTTATATTTCCGAGTGTACTAAAAAAACCTTGAAAGCAAAAAAGTTTTATCTCTTTGATATTTCAATACAATCCGCCCGTGCCCTGCGTGGCCGGAGAAACGGGAACTGTAGGAACACTGGCTGCCGGAGAGCCCTCGGCGGCCGGAACGCCCGCGCCGGGAATGGGAGCTACAGTCGGCGCCGGAGCCAGCCCCGCCGCCGCCGCGCCTTCGGCGGCGATGCCGGTGACGCTGCCGTCCAGAACGGGGCGCTGATCGCCTTCCTGCGGTTCGGTGCCGGGCACGAAGGCCTCCCAGATTGCGTCTTTATCGCTCGGCGGTGCCAGCGCTTCCGTAGCCGGATTGACGCGCACCATGCGCAGGCCGGGCGGCACGCGGAACGGAATGGCAGGCTTGCCCTTCATGGCCTCGCTCATGAACTTCTGAAAAACAGGGATGGCGACGCTCGCGCCGGTTTCGTGCGAACCGAGCGACTTCGGATCGTCAAACCCCATATACACGCCGCAAACGAGATCGGGCGTAAAGCCGACGAACCAGGCGTCCCGGCTTTCGTTCGTCGTACCCGTCTTGCCCGCGAGGGGGAAGCCGATGCCTTTCATGCGCGCGCCCGTTCCGCGTTGCACGACGCCTTCGAGGATGGACGCCATCTGGTAAGCTATGCGCGGATCCTCGATCTGTTCCCGCGCGTCCGGAATTTCCGGCGCGGGCGAAGCCGCAACCCATATCGGCAACTGGCATCCCTCGCAAGCGCGGCCATCCTGCCGCCAAACGGTGCGTCCGTCGCGGTCCTGAACGCGGTCGATAAGGCTTGGCGTGACTTTCTTGCCGCCGTTCACGATCATGCCGTAGGCCGTGGTAAGGCGCATCACCGTCGTTTCCCTGGCGCCCAGCGAAAACGACAGAAGATTCGGCATGTCGTCGGCGATGCCGAACTTCTTCGCTTCGTCCACCACGGCGTCCATGCCGATGCTGTTGGCGAGGCGCACCGTCATCACGTTGCGCGATTTTTCGATGCCGACGCGCAGCGGCGTCGCGCCGTAAAATTGCTGCGAGTAGTTCTCGGGCCGCCACAACGGCAATCCCGGCCCCTGAAAATATTCGAAGGGCGCATCGAGAACAAGGCTGGCAGGCGTAAATCCCTTGCCGAGCGCCGCCATATAGACGAACGGCTTGAAGGCCGAGCCGGGCTGGCGCTGCGCCTGCGTGGCGCGGTTGAACTGGCTTATTTTCGCGCTGAATCCGCCGCTCATGGCGAACACGCGGCCCGTGTGCGGGTCGAGCGCCGCGATCGCCCCCTGCACCAGCGGTACCTGCCGCAAGGTATAGGCATCGGCGGGATACGGTTTGCCATCCTCGCCTGCCGTAACTTTTTCAACCATCACGACGTCGCCCGCGTTCAAAACGTCGGAGGGTTTGTGAACGGCGGGACCGAACGTATCGTCCGGATATTCGCGGCGCGCCCAATGCATTTCGGACCACGGAATCCGTCCGCGCTTGCCGTCGGCGAAGGCGATTCCGGCCGCGTTGTCCTTAAATCCGATGACCGCCGCAAGTTGCCACGCTTCGCCGCCCGGCGGCAGGGCGATCTTGCCCAGCTGAAGCTGCAAGGCCTGAAGCGTGGGCAGATGCGTGACGGGCCCGCGCCAGCCGCGCTGCCGCCGGTCATAGTCGATAAGCCCTTCGCGCAACGCCTGCGCGGCGATTTCCTGCAAACGCGGATCGAGGCTCGTTTTGACGGCCAACCCGCCCTCCAGAACTTTTTCTTCGCCGAACTGGGACGCCAGCTGGCGGCGCACCTCTTCCGTGAAATAATCGGCCGAAACCGTTTCGGCTTCGTCGCGCGAACGCGTTTGCAGAGGTTCGGCCCGCGCCGCCCCGGCCTGCTCATGCGTCAGGCGCCCGTCTTCCTCCATGCGGCCAAGCACCCAGTTGCGGCGCGCCACGGCGGCGTCATGATCGCGCACAGGGTTGTAGTTGTTGGGGGCCTTGGGTAACGCCGCGAGATACGCAGCCTCGGCGATCGTCAATTCATCCAGAGATTTGTTGAAGTAATTCAACGCGGCCGCGGCCACGCCGTAGGAACGGCTGCCGAGAAAAATCTCGTTCAGGTACAACTCCAGAATACGTTCCTTGCTCAACGATTTCTCCAGCCGCATGGCCAGAATGATCTCGCGCACCTTGCGCGCCACCGACACCTCGTTGCTGAGCAGCATGTTCTTCGCCACCTGCTGCGTTATGGTCGAGGCGCCCATCGGGTGGCGGTCGCGCCCGACGTTCTTGAGGTTCATGAACGCCGCCCGGGCGATGCCCATGAAGTCCACGCCCTGATGCTGATGAAAATTCTGATCTTCGGCGGAAACGAAGGCGTCGATTACATGGGGGGGGATGGTCTTGATGGGCACGAAAATGCGCTGCTCGGCGGCGATGGTTGCCATCATGCGTCCGTCGTCGGCATAAATGCGGGTCAGGATCGGCGGCTGATAATCCTTGAGAAAGGCGTAATCCGGGAGGTCTTTGCTGTAATGATGCAAGGCAAGAAAAACCGTGCCGGCGGAAACCACCAGCAGCAAAAGCCCAAACGAAAACAAACCGCCCAACCAGCGCATATACTATCCTGCCTTACCTCGACGCTGCGATGGTTGTAGCGCCGTTTATTGCCTTTGTAAAAAGGGAGCCTGTCCGAAAAGAGGCGGGGATATCAAGTGTCTCGATGCTTACGGGTCGCTTCCGCGGCCGCAGCGGCGCGGTCGAACCATTTATTCTGGCCGCCTTTCAAACGCGTTTGGATTTCCTGCACTTTTTTTATCAGGCCGTCCCGCGACATCGGCTTGATGATATAGGCATTGGCTCCTGCGCGCAGGATGTCCATCACGTTTTTCTTTTCGGACTCCGCCGTCAGCATTACAAACGCCGTCGTATCGAATTGCGGACGGGCGCGAAAATAGCGCAAGACCTCGAGACCGTTCATGTTCGGAATGCCCAGATCGAGAAAAACGACGTCGACGGGGACTTTTGCCTTATAAACCCGTTCCAGAAACGATTTGGCTTCTTCGCCGTCGTAAACGGAATGAATGTCGGAGAAATTCAGTTCACGGAGAATTTGGCCTACAAATTCATGAATCAGCTTTTGGTCGTCGACGATAAGAAATTTTAATTCCTGGCTGGCTTTCACGCGCCTCTCCCTCTGGCCGGTTGTTCGTACCGGGCCGAAAAGGGAATTTAACCCTGTCTTTCAGAACTGTCTACTTTTTCGGCATCGGGGGCCGGGCTGCTTTCATCGCCCCGCGCTCAGGGCGCGGAAAAACGCCGCGATACAGGCCGCATTGGTCTTTTCGACCGCGGCCCCGGGCTCGTGGCCGTCCATGACGATCCCGAGCATCAGGCCGAACATCAGCCCTTGCAACGTCATGGCCGCCGTGCGCGGCGTCCAGCCGGAAGCCAGAGATTCCAGCCTCTGCGCCCGCTCAAACAAGCGGACGAAACGGGCCAGAATACGCCCTCTTACTTCGCGGCGCGTTTTCATGATATCGGCCATCTCGTCGATGTATTCGCAGCGCTGGGTCAGAATCGTAAACACACGGCGGCGTTGCGGGTCGTGGATCATTTGCCGGAGGCTTTCGCGGCAGGCGCGGCTCAAATCGTCCAGCGGCGTGGACGAATCGCTCGCCTCAAGCTGTTCCAGCATATGCTCCTGCGGCAAAACGACGCGTTCGGCCATCGCCCGGACAAGTTCGATCTTGTTGCGGAAATGCCAGTACACTGCCCCGCGAGTCACCCCGGCAGCGCCGGCGACTTCCTGTAACGACGTGCGGACGACGCCATGCTTGAAGAACACCTGCTCCGCGGCGTCCAAAATAGCGTTACGGGTTTGTTCGGCTTCGTTTTTCGTGCGCCGCGCCATAAAAGCCGATCCTTCCCCATCACGTCTTTTGCGTTAACCAAAAAACGCCGATGCGCTTTCCTGTTTACATACAAACACGAATGAATGTATATTCCGGCCGAGTGATTCTGTAAAGTCTGCTTTGCGCGGCGCGGTGACTGGCCTAGGCTGCGCAAGCGGTCCGATTTAGTCCGCCGCTTACTTTAACCGGGAATGTTGGTTATGCGTCCACGCCTTTTTCGCTACGCAGGATTTTGCCGGGCTGCGGCTCTGTTCATGGCGATTCCGCTCCTGACGGGATGCGCCGCGGGACCGGATTTCAAGACTCCTTCAGCCCCGGATGTTCAGGCCTATTCTCCTCAAGGCCTGCCGGAAAAAACCGTTGAGGCCGATACCGCGAACGGTTCCGCGCAGCAGTTCGTGCCCGGCGGCGACATACCGGCGGCGTGGTGGACTTTGTTCCGCTCCGACGCCCTGAACGGGCTGATCATAAAAGCGCTGGCCGCCAATCCGGACCTGCAGGCGGCCAAGGCCTCCTTGCGCGAAGCGGAAGAAAACCTTTACGCAAGCGAAGGCGCTTTTTTCCCGAGCGTGGACGGAAACGCCGACGCGACCCGGCAAAAATCGTCAAGTAACGGGTCGAGCGCCGCGAACGGCCACAATTCGCCCTTCACCCTTTATAACACTTCGGTAAGCGTGTCGTACCCGCTTGATGTCTTCGGCGGCATCCGGCGCCAGGTTGAAGGATTGGAAGCTTTAAAAGACGTACAACGTTTCGAACTTGAAGCGGCCTACAATTCCCTCACCTCGAACGTCGCCACCGCCGCCATACAGGAAGCTTCCCTCCGCGCGCAACTCGTTGCGACGCAAGAAATCGCCAATGACGAAAGAAAACAGCTTGATCTTCTAAAACAACAGTTCGAGGCGGGGGCCGTGGCCAAAGCCGCCGTGCTCGCGCAGGAAGCTATCCTAGCCCAATCCCTCGCCACGCTGCCGCCCCTTGAAAAGCAATTGGCCCAAACGCGTCATCTGCTGGCCGCCTTGGCCGGGCAGTTTCCGGGAGAAGAACTCGGCGCCGCGTTCGAACTCGCCGAACTCCATCTGCCCGGAACTTTGCCCGTTTCGCTGCCCTCGCAACTGGTCGAACAGCGTCCGGACGTGCAGGCCGCCACGGCCCAACTCCATGCGGCCAGCGCGGACATAGGCGTTGCGGCCGCCAACATGCTGCCGCAAATTACGTTGACGGGCAGTTACGGTATTAGCGCCGGTCAATTGGCCAGTCTTTTCGCGCCCGGCGCGGCCTTCTGGACTCTGGGCGCCGGCTTGCTGCAGCCCCTTTTCCACGGCGGCGAGCTTCTGCACAAGAAGCGCGCGAGCGAAGCCGCGTACGAACGCGCGGCCGCACAGTACCGCAGCACCGTGCTCGCGGCATTCCGGAACGTGGCCGATGTCTTGCGCGCGCTTGAAACCGACGCATCTTCTCTCAAGGCGCAAGCCGCCGCCGAACGCGCGGCGGCCGAAAGCCTCAAGCTGGCGCGCGAGCAGTTTAACGCCGGCGCGATAAACTATCTGTCGCTCCTGACGGCCCAACAAACACTTGAACAAAGCAAGATCGCGCGCATTCAGGCCGAAGCGCTCCGTTTCGCCGACACGGCCGCGTTGTTTCAGGCGCTCGGCGGCGGTTGGTGGAACAGGGCTCCGGGGCTCGAGACCCGGGGTTCGGCAGCCGAAAACAAGGAAACAACACCTTCTCTTTATACCGGGGTTTCAGAGAATGCCGGCGAATCCATTTCAACCGCAAGTCCAGAGCCCCAAACCCCGAGACCCGAGCCCCTGACAAAACGTAATTTCGGGAGAAAATCATAATGATGAAACGCATGATTATCATGCTGGTTTTGGTGGGACTCGTGCTGGGCGGCGTGTTTGCATGGCTTCAGTTCGGCCACTATATGATGACGAAGGCCATGAGCGCGAGCAGCAACCCGCCGCAAACGGTTTCGACCGTCAAGGCAGAAATGCTGGAATGGCAGCCTGAACTGAAGGCCGTAGGCACGCTTCGCGCCGTGAAAGGAGCCGATCTTTCAGCCGAAGTCGAAGGCATCGTGGACGAAATCCATTTTGAATCGGGCGACGACGTCGAGGAAGGCAAGACCCTTATGCATTTGCGCGACGCCGACGACGTCGCGAGACTGAAATCGCTCGAAGCGACGGCAAAGCTCGCCGAAATCACCCTCCAACGCGACATGAAGCAGGTGAAGGTGCAGGCCGTCAGCCAGGCGACCGTCGATGCGGACACGGCCAATCTGAATTCCGCTTTGGCCCAGGTCGAACAGCAAAAGGCCGTCGTCGCCAAAAAAACCATCCGCGCGCCGTTTGCGGGGCATGTCGGCATTCGTTCCGTCGACATCGGCCAATACCTGAACCCCGGCATGGCGGTGGTGACGTTGCAGCAGCTTGATCCGATTTATATCGACTTTTATCTGCCGGAACAGCTGTTGCCGCAGGTACAAATGGGACAGAAGGTGACGGCGAAAACGGACGCCCACCCCGGCAAGGCGCTTGAAGGCGACGTCACGGCTTTGAACGCCAAGGTCGACCCCGCCACGCGGAATATTCTCATCCGCGCCACGCTCAAAAACCCCGAACGGCTTCTTTTGCCGGGCATGTTTGCGAACGTGAACGTCGTATCCGGAACGCCTCAGCGTTATATAACTTTGCCGCAGACGGCCATTACTTATAACCCGTACGGCAACACGGTTTACATCGTTGAGACGAAAGGCACGAACGAAAAGGGCGAACCGCAGCTGACCGCCAAGCAGACTTTCGTAACGACAGGCGAAACGCGCGGCGACCAGATCGCCGTTTTGAGCGGCGTCAAGGAAGACGACGCCGTCGTCTCCTCCGGACAAATAAAGCTGCGTAACGGTTCGCCCGTCGTTATCAACAACAACATACAGCCGGCGAACGAGGCCAATCCAAAGCCGGAAGATTACTGATGAACTTTACAGATATCTTTATCCGCCGGCCTGTTTTGGCGACGGTGATCAGCCTGATGATCCTCGTCGTGGGGTTGCGCGCGCTCTTTTCGCTGCCGGTTTTGCAGTTTCCGCGCACCGAAGACGCCGTCGTGACGGTCAGCACAACTTATTACGGCGCCGATGCCGACGTCGTGGCCGGGTTCATCACCACGCCGCTGGAAAACGCCATCGCGCAGGCGAACGGCATCGATTACATGACGTCCTCCAGCCAGAACAGCGTGAGCACCATCACGGCGAACCTGCGCCTGAACTACGATTCCAACAAGGCGCTTACGGAAATCAACACTAAGGTCAACTCGGTCATCAACCAGCTGCCGCCCCAG
>JAQUPC010000032.1 GCA_028716765.1 Alphaproteobacteria bacterium
AGAACGGCTTTTATTACGATTTCTCCCGCAACGAGCCCTTTTCCACGGACGATTTTCCCAAAATCGAGGAAAAGATGCGCGAAATCGTCGCGCGCGACGAGCCGCTGGTGCGCGAGGTGCTTTCGCGCAATGAAGCCATCGAGCATTTCGAGAAAAAACGCGAATACTACAAGGTCGAGCTTATCAAGGATTTGCCCGCCAACGAAACCATCACGGTTTATACGCAGGGCACGTGGAAAGATCTGTGCCGGGGGCCGCACGTGCCCTCCACCGGAAAAATCGGGACGGCGTTCAAACTTTTAAAAGTTTCCGGAGCCTATTGGCGCGGCGATTCCAAAAACGCCGTGTTGCAGCGCATTTACGGCACGGTATGGCGCGACGAGAAGGAACTTAAAGCCTACCTGACGATGATCGAGGAAGCCGAAAAGCGGGATCACCGCAAGATCGGTCGCGAACTCGGTCTTTTCCATTTTCAAGACGAGGCGCCCGGCTCCGTCTTCTGGCATCCGAAAGGATGGGCGCTTTATCGCGTTCTTGAAACCTATATACGCCGCCGTCTGGACAAATCGGGATATGTCGAGGTTCATACGCCCCAGCTTGTCGACAGTTCCCTTTTCAAGGCCTCGGGCCACTGGGACATGTACGGCGACAAGATGTTCAAGGTTGCGATTGCCAAGAGCGAGGCCGAAGAAGGCTCCCGCGACGAAATGCTCGGCATCAAACCGATGAACTGCCCTTGTCATGTGCAGATTTTCAAGCAGGGCATCAAAAGCTACCGCGACCTGCCGATCCGCATGGCCGAGTTCGGATGCTGTCACCGCAACGAGGCGCACGGAGCCATGCACGGCCTGCTGCGCGTGCGGCAGATGACGCAGGACGACGCGCACATCTTCTGCACCGAGGACCAAATTCTTTCGGAAAGCCTTGCGTTCTGCGAACTTCTTGAATCCGTCTACAAGGACATGGGTTTCAAGGTCGAACGCGTTCGTCTGGCCGACCGTCCGGAAATTCGCGGCGGCACGGACGCCGTATGGGACAAGGCCGAAGCGGCTTTGCACAACGCCCTGAAAGCCGCCGGGCTTGCCTATGACATGAACAAAGGCGACGGCGCTTTTTACGGCCCGAAGATCGAATTTTACCTGCGCGACGCGATTGGCCGGGAATGGCAAATGGGCACGCTTCAGGTCGACTTCGTGCTTCCCGAGCGTCTTGACGCCTCCTACGTCGGCGTGGACGGGCAAAAACACCGCCCCGTCATGTTGCACCGGGCGATCCTCGGGACTCTGCACCGCTATATCGGCGTAGCGGTCGAGCACTACGCAGGCAAATTCCCCTTGTGGATGTCGCCCGTCCAGGCCGTCGTGGCCACGATCACCAACGACGCCGATTCCTACGCCGGGGAAGTTTTCCGCGCCCTGACGGACGCCGGTTTGCGGGCCGAGATCGACGTCCGGCCCGAGAAGATCAACGCCAAGATCCGCGACCATAGCCTGCAAAAGGTGCCCGCGATCCTCGTCGTCGGCAAAAAGGAGGCCGAAAAACGCACCGTGGCGATCCGGCGCCTTGACGGCGAAGCGCAGGAAATTATGGGACTTGAAGAAGCGGTCCGCGCCCTGGTTCAGGAAGCCACGCCTCCGGATTTGAGGAAAGAAAAAGAATGAGAACGCCGAAGTTTTTTCTGACGCTTCTTGCCGCCCTCATGTCCTTTTCGGCTTTCGCCGCCGGCGGCAAACCGTCCGTTTACGATCGCGTTATGGAAAAAAGATCGATCCGGTGCGGCTATTTCTCGTGGTATCCGTCCATTATAAAAGACCCTGCGACGGGAGAGTTTAAGGGCATCTTTTATGATTACATGAGCGAACTGGGGAAGTTGCTCAGCCTGAAGATCGAATGGGCCGAAGAGATTGGCCTCGGCGATTTTCCCGCCGCGCTGGAAAGCGGCCGGATTGACGCCATGTGCGGCGGAGCGTGGGGAACGGCGGAAAAAGCCCGTACCGTGGATTTTGTGGAGCCCGTTTATTATCTTCCTCTCTATGCTTTTGCGCGCACGGACGATTTTCGTTTCGATAAAGACCTTTCGATCCTGAATAACAAGAATTACAAAATGGCCGTGCTGGAAGGCGGCGCGACATCGACCCTGCGCCGGTTTGTTTTTCCTGAAGCGCAGGCGCTTGAGCTGCCGTCGCTCGCAAGCCCGTCGGAACTTTTCGTCAGTTTGGCGCAGGGAAAAGCGGATGCGATTATTTACGATCCGTTCACGTTCCACGTCTTCGATGAAAATAACCCCGGCAAAGTCCGCATGATCGGGCAAAAGCCCGTCAGAATATTTTCCAACGTCGTGGCTGTCGCGCGGGGGCAGGAGGAATTCCGCCGGATGCTCGACAACGCAACGAAGGATATGCTCCTGAGCGGGACCATCGAAAAAATCGTTGCCAAATATGAGAAATATCCCGGCATTCTATTACGCCCGGCGAAGTCTTATCTCGCGCCTGTCGCGGCAGACTAGAAGCAGGATCCATCCTCTCCGGACCCCCGAAATCCTCCGGAAGGCCATCAAAGCCGAGCGGTCAAAGATGCCACACCGCCGTATTTACGGGGTTAACCATATCCAAAGGACCGGATTAGGCCTTGTTTCAAGCCACATTTTCCGCCACGATAGGGCTCTCAGGAAGGCAGAGCCTGCCCGCCTGAAGGCATTCATTATCCGCAACAGCTAAAGGAGATTTTTCCATAGTTCGTCCAACATTAACCCGGGACCGCCAGGAAGGCTTCCGGAAAGAGAAAAATGATGGTCCCCGCGTGAACGGCGCCATCATCGCCCGACAGATTCGTGTCATCGATGCCTCTGGAGAAATGCGCGGCGTTATGTCCGTGCGCGATGCTTTGGCTCTCGCGGAGGAAGCGGGGCTCGATCTTGTCGAGATTTCGCCCAACTCCGAGCCGCCCGTTTGCAAGGTTCTTGACGCCGGCAAATACAAATACGAACTGCAGAAAAAAGCCGCCGAAGCGCGCAAAAAGCAGAAGGTCATCGAGATCAAGGAGATCAAGCTCCGCCCGATGATCGACGATCACGATTTCAACATCAAGATGAAGAACGCCAAGACCTTCCTCGGGGAAGGCGACAAGGTGAAGATCACGCTGCGTTTTCGCGGGCGCGAGATGGCGCATCAGGACATCGCTCAAGCGTTGTTGAAACGCGTGCGCGCCGAACTGGAGCCGCTTGGCAAGGTCGAATCCGAACCGGGTTTTGAAGGCCGCCAGATCGTCATGGTCCTCGCGGCGAAGTAGAGGCTCCTTTC
Source organism: Alphaproteobacteria bacterium (assembly GCA_028716765.1). The sequence goes on from JAQUPC010000032.1 coordinate 3,300, forward strand.
CTTGCTTCAAGTTCTTTTTGCGTGAGGATGATCCCGCGTTTAAAATCCAGCCGGATGCGTGCGTTTAACGCGTCCTCTTGTTTTTTTACAGAAATTTGACAACCACCCTTTACTGTGCATCCGCACAATTAACTATGTTTTGCCGGAAAGAATTATTTCTATTGTGCTTTGCAGATCCTTTCCCTAGATCATAGCCATAATAATTCGCCGCCGGATTATTCTAGATTCATTTTTTTGAGTGGCTATGTCTATCGAAGAAGACAATTACAGAAGTGATTTTAAGCGGCTAAGACACTATTTGCACGCCGCACAGTACAAACGCGCCTTGCACGCCCTGAAAATTGCCCCCGATTATCATCCCGATTACCGGAAAGACGGGAAAACGCCTAATTTTCATCATCAGGTCGAAGTTGCCCTCAGTCTTTACGACGACCGCTGGCGCATCAAGCGCGCCGGATTTAACGTTGACGTTGTCATTGCCGGAGGCCTTTTTCACGACACGCCGGAGGACAGGCCGGACGCCATGCCGGTCATCAAACGCGAATTCGATTCAAACGTCGTGACGATCTGTCAAAGGCTCGACAAGAACGATATGGTGCCATTCCCCCGCAAAACAGGTCACGCCCTGACTTTTAACGATATATTTTTAAAACAAACCCTTCAGGAACTGGGAGATCACGGTTGGAATTTTCATGAACTCGGGAAAATTCTGTTCTACTTCAACCGGCTTCTGGAAATGGGCGAAACGGTCATCATCAAACTGCACGACCGGCGCAGCAATATTCACACGGTTTCCTGGCTGCCCGCGAGGAATCAGCCTCAATATATTCTCGAAACGCGCATGCTGTCGAACGTCGCCTATAGAGCCATAAGGCTTTATCCGAAACTTGAAGGGTTGATCCAGCATTCGCGCAAACAGATGAGAAATTCGGTCAACTTGTACCTAGACGTAAACCAGAAGTTTTTCAACGATATGTTGAAGACCTACGGGGGGATCATCGAAATGGGCGAATCCGGAGAAATTATAACTCTTCTAAACGCGTCGGGACTCATACGCGCCCCTAATGAGCCTCAGCCCAATTCCTGGCGTGTCCCGCCTCGGCGACAAGTGGCACCTTAAGCCGCAGCGCCGGCAAGGGCGCTTCCTGCATGATCTTCTTAACCAGCTCCGACGTAGCGGCCAGTTCTTGAGCCGGCACCTCGAACACCAGTTCGTCGTGAACCTGCAACAACAGTTGCGCTTTCAGCTTTTCCGCCGCCAACGCGGGCGGAATCCTGACCATCGCGCGCTTGATGATGTCGGCCGCCGTGCCTTGCAGCGGCGCGTTGATGGCCTGACGTTCCGCCGCGCCACGCCGCGCCGCGTTTTTCTCCCCGATGTCCGCGATATGCACGCGCCGCCCGAACATCGTTTCGACGTAGCCGTGCGCATGCGCAAACTCTTTCGTCGCCTCCATCCAGTTGCGCAGTTCATAGAAATGATCGAGGTATTGGCGGATAAACTCGTTTGCCTCGCCGGGCGTGCTTCCGATTTGTTTCGCAAGGCCGAAGCCGCTGATACCGTAGATGATGCCGAAGTTGATCGCCTTCGCCCGATGGCGATTTTCTGGCGTTATCTCCTTCAGGGGAATATGAAACACCTGGCTGGCGGTAAGCGCGTGAATGTCCACGCCTTCATGGAAAGCCTGGATAAGCGCCGTAATTCCCGCCGCCTCCGCCGCCAAACGCATTTCGATCTGCGAATAATCGACCGACAAAAGTTCGTGCCCTTCGGCGGCCACGAACGCCCTGCGTATGGCGCGGCCGTCTTCGCTGCGGATGGGAATGTTTTGCAGATTGGGATCGGTCGAAGACAGACGGCCCGTCGCCGCGCCCACCATCGAAAACGACGTGTGCACGCGCCCCGTTTTGGGATCGATCTGCTCCGGCAGGGCATCCGTGTAGGTGGATTTCAACTTCGAAAGGCCGCGCCAATCCAAAACCTTGACGGCGATCTCATGCCCCATTTCGGCCAAGGGTTCAAGGATGCTCACGCTTGTGGAATAGGCGCCGGTTTTACCCTTGCTGCCGCCCGGCAGGCCCATTTCGTCAAACAATACCTCGCCAAGCTGCTTGGGCGAGCCGACGTTGAATGGATGCCCGGCCAGTTTTACGATTTCCTCTTCGAGCGCTTGCAGGCGTTTGGCAAGCCCGCCGCTTTGCGCCTTCAGGACGGTGGGATCGACCCGGATCCCCGCGCGTTCCATAGCGGCAATCACAGGAACCAGCGGCCGCTCGATCCGCTCGTAGACGCGCGTTACGTGCTGCCTTGCCACAAGCGGTTTCAACAACAACCATAAACGCAACGTGTAGTCGGCGTCCTCGGCGGCATACTCGCCCGCCTTGTCAAGCGGTACGTAATCGAACGTGATGGCGCGTTTTCCGCTTCCGGCGACATCGTTAAAGGAAATCATTTTATGCTGAAAATACTTGAGCGCCAGTTCGTCCAACCCGTGGCCGTGCAAACCCGCGCTCAGCACATAGGACAGCAGGATCGTGTCGTCGTAAGGCGCGACGGTCAGGCCGTGCTGCTCCAGAACCTGCAAGTCGAATTTCAGGTTATGCGCGATTTTCAAAACGGCCGGATCGATGAGCAAATCATGCAATTCCGCGGCCAGTTCCTTGATTCCGATTTGCTTGAGCGTTTTGGCTTCTTCAAACGCAAAGCCTCCGTCTGCCGCACCAGCCGGATCGATATGCCCGACAGGAATGTAACACGCCCGGCCCGGCGCGACCGCCAGCGACACGCCCACAAGTTTCGTCGTGGACGGCGTGAGCGAATTGGTTTCGGTATCGATGGCGACATAGCCTTGTTCGCGCGCCGCCTCGACCCATTTGCGCAGGCTTTTCGCGTCCTGCACGAGTTCATAGTTGATTTTGGCGTGAAGAAGCGAAGGTTCGGGTGTTAGCTCCAAACTACCCTCACCCGCCGCGCTACGCGCGTCACCCTCTCCCGCAATGCGAGAGAGAGAGGGACCCGGTCGCTCGTTTGCAAGTGACTGGGAGGATGAGGGTAAGGAACCATCTTTTTCCAGCCGCGCCAGAATCGAGCGGAACCCCTGCGCCTGCAAAAACGCGATCAGCTCCGGCGCATGATCTGTGCGCGCGCGCAGGTCCTTGAGCGGCGCAGGCAGCGGCGCGTGATCGTCGAGCGTCACCAGCTTTTTGGAAATACGCGCCAGTTCGGCGTTCTCGACAAGCGCTTCGCGCCGCTTGGGCTGCTTGATCTCATGCGCGCGCTTTAAAAGCGTTTCCAGATCGCCGTATTCGTTGATGAGCTGCGCCGCCGTTTTCACGCCGATGCCGGGCACGCCGGGGATATTGTCGGTGCTGTCGCCCGCCAGCGCCTGAACCTCGATGACTTTCTCGGGCGGCACGCCGAACTTGGCTTCGATCTCGGCAAGCCCGATGACGCTCGATTTCAGGGGATCGAACATCTCCACGCCCGGCCGGACGAGCTGCATCAAATCCTTGTCGGTGCCGACGATGCGGACGCTCTGCCCGTGCGCCAGCGCTTCGCGCGCATAGGAGGCGATCAGGTCGTCGGCCTCATAGCCCTGCCTTTCCAGCGCCGGAACGCCGAAGGCGCGCGTGGCCTCGCGGATAAGCGGGAATTGCGGAATAAGTTCGGGCGGCGGCGGCGGACGGTGCGCCTTGTATTCGGGATAAATATCGTTGCGGAACGTCTTGCGCTCGGCGTCGAAAATAACGGCGATGTTCCGGGCCTTCAAATCGGTCAACAGCTTGTTGAGCATGTTGCAAAAGCCATAGACGGCGTTGACGTGCGTGCCGTCCGCGCGCGTCATGTCCGGCAGCGCATGAAACGCGCGGAAAATAAAGCTCGAGCCGTCGATAAGATACAGCGTTTCGGGATGCGGGGAAGTCATGCCCTATTGTGGCAGGAATAGGGGTTAGAGGCTAGAGGCTAGGGAGAAGGATAGGGTCATCGAAATTTTCCCCCTGGTGCTCTGCATCATCATGCTTGAGGGAAACTATTGCGGCAAAGCACAGGCGGAATTCCCTCCCCCTTGAGGGGAGGAGAACAGGCCGTTCCTCAACGAAACGTTTTTCTTCAATTATAACGACGCAGACCACCAGCCTCTAATCCCCTTGTCTCTAGCCGCATTTTTCCTTTGCCAAAACATATAACCTATCCCCCTATCACATACGGCTTGGCCACGCGGTAAAGCGCTCCCGGATAACGCTCGTAACGGTCGATGATCGTGTCCACTTCGCCGTTGTTGAACATGCCGAGCAGGACGTTCTGGAACATGGATTGCAGCTTGAACTCGCCCTTATTCACCAGCATTTTGTTGTGAAAGATGCGCAAGGGCTTTTCGACGGCGATGTTTTTCAACTTGCCGGGATTATGGGCCAGATAGTCCATGCCGTAGTAGTTTTCCACAAACGTCACATCGGCTTTGCGCTCCGCCACGTCGATGGCGTTGAACGTGTAGTCCGTCATCTGCGGATGCGACGACAGTTTCGCTTTCGGGAACTGCTCGGCCGCGATGATGGCCGGGATGGTCCCGTCGATGGCCGAGATGGTCACACCCGGGGCGTTGATGACGTCCAGATTGTTCGCAAAGCGGTTGTCGTCCGCCCGCACCAGAACCCCGAGGCCCGAATAGTACAGAGGCCCAATGGCCTCGGCCCGCGCCGCGTCGGAGGGCAACGTAAAGCTGGCCGCGCAAAGCATATCGTAGCGGCCCGCGCCGAGCCCCTCCAGATGGTTGCCCCACGCGGTTTCTTCCGCCCACTCGACCTTGAGTTGCAGCTTGGCCGCCGCCGCTTCGACAATGTCATGCACGATGCCGGACAACGCGCCCGTTTTGGGATCGCGAATTGTGCCCGGCGCGTAGACGACATAGCCGCAGCGCAGAGTCTTTTTTTCCATGACGCGGCTGAACGCCGGTTGATCAGCGGCTTTCGTTGCCGCCGTGACATTCCCCGTCCGCGCTAAAAAAGAGGACAGAAGACTGGTTACAAGAACTAAAGCAATAATTTTTAAAGTATGCGCCGTTTTCATAAGTACCTCCGTTGCATTGAAATCAGGTTGTCCGTGACACGAAATATAATCGGCGGAAATAGTTTCAGCCACAATAATATGTGTTAAACATATGATAATATATTTATTATATCCTTTGAAGGCGAAAGGTAGCGATGATCTCGATCGAACAAATCAAGGCGGCACGGGCGCTTTTGGGATGGGGACAGGCCGATCTGGCCGCCACCGCCGCCATATCCCTGCCCGCGCTCGGCAATCTGGAGCGGGGGGCCGTGACGCCGCGCCTGAAAACCCTGCAGGCCATTCAAAGCGCGATGGAAGCGGCAGGAATCGAGTTCATCGACGGGCCCGGCGTGCGCCGCCAGCGCGAAACGCTTCGCATCGACATGCTGGAAGGCGAAGACGTTTTCAAAAAACTGTTCGAGGATTTTTACGCCACGCTACGCAAGGACGGCGGCGAGCTTTTGGTGCGCGGCGTTGCCGAAAATAAATTCATGAAAGAGGCGCGCGAACATCTCGTCGGCTATCTGCGCAAGGTTCATCGCCACAAGAAGATACGCAACCGCCTTCTGGTCTGCGAAGGCGACAAGCGGTTTATCGGGAAACGCGAGACGTCGCTTTACCGCTGGGCGGACCAGGATACGTTCGGGCTGGTGCCCTGTTATGTTTACCGCGACAAATACGCCGTGCTGCTTTGGGGGCCGCCGCTTCGCGCCGTGATTACGCAAAACTTATCGCTGGCCGAAACCTACCGGCGGCAATTCGAGGCCGACTGGCGGCGCGCGGCGACTCCGCCGAAGGACATTCCCTATGAATGGCCGGATGAATAAGGCTGTCTTCTGGACGTTATCGTTGTTTCGCATTATCGTAAAATCATGAGTACGATTTTCGCCGAAACGCCGCACCTCTACCTTCGCGCCTTTGAGAAACGCGATTTGCCGCGTTATGCCGAACTGATCGGCGATTGGAACGTCGCCAAATGGCTCTCGCGGGTGCCGCATCCCTACACGCTGAAGAACGCCGAGGGGTGGCTGGAGCAAATGACGCCGGGGTATGAGAGCGGCAAGCCCGAATTGTTCGTTATGGCCGATAAGGAGAACAATACGGTCATGGGCGCCGTCGGCCTTCATGCGCCGTGGGGTCCGAACGCGCAGCCGGGCGAGATCGTTCTCGGCTATTGGCTCGGCAAGCCGTATTGGGGGCAAGGCTTCATGAGCGAAGCCGTGCCGCCCGTCATCGGCATCGCCTTCAACCGCCCCGATGTGAAAAAGATTACGGTCTTTACCGATCTCGAAAACCACGCTTCGCAAAACGTTTTACGTAAAGCGGGCTTCCGCTATCTCGGCATCTCCAAGCGTGCCGAGGAAGTCCTCCGCGGAGGGGACGAGGTGACGAGGTGGGAACTTACACGGAAGGCGTGATATTACAGGCCGGTCTCCCCCGCCATTGAGGTTTTCTTTCAGGAGGCCGAGGCCCTTCAGCGGGCAAATTGCCTTCTGATGTCCCATTACTTGAACCGCCGGCTTGAGCGTTTTTCTTTTCCTGTCCTCTTATCTTTCGGCGCTTCGCCCCTGACAAATTAGCACCACGCTTTCGCTCAGCTTGCCCCGTTATTACCTTTAGAGCCTCTTCGAATCTGGTTGTTATTTTTTTTCGATCCATCCAAAAATCTTCACGTGCTTTTTCATCGAGACAATTAAAGGAATCCATAATTTGCGGACTTAAGCCGTCCGGGAAATGTTTCTCCATGAACTTTTGAATCTCGGCCTCTGATTTTCTGGCCGTTTCCAATGCTTCATTGAGCAACCAAATCTGAGTCTGGGGCGCGCCCTCCTTTGCCAGACGCGATATTTCTTCAGCGACAAACCTACAGCCTACGCTGTACCATTTTTGGGGGGTGCCTTTCTTATCAGGGTTCATCCATTTGTAGATTGTTGCCCTCAATTCGGGCTCGGGCCTGTCGCCAAAAAGCTCAACTTCATATGCCCCAGGCCTCAAGAGCGCTTTATCGGCGCGAAGAACTTCTTTCAGATCAAGATTATCGAATGAAAAGGTGATATTGGAATTGAGTCCGTGTCGTCTATATTTATGACACAATAGGTGTCTTTTATAGAGAATCTTCTCATACAAACCATCCGAACGGGAATTCAGAACCTGCAGTCCTTGTTTGGATAATTTCTCAAGGTAGCCACCCACAAGCACTTGCATGTAATTTATAGCATCTTCCCAAACCAAAGGCGAAGGCTTGTCAGGGTTCGAGAGATGGCACAAGGCATCAATGCCGTCGCGAATGTCGGAGTTGTCGGGGTGTATTCTTGCGATACTATTCAGTTTATTGAGCACCGATTCCGCCTGTTGGCAGAGACCAACAAACTCATAGGATTGTTCGATCATATGTTTTTCAGGATGGGCGAACGTATCGCGCATCGCCGCAATGTCCCGCGCCGAAATATCCGGGGCAAGGTTCGTTTCACGGTCTAACACACCGTGCCAATTTAGATTCTTAATAGCTTCGCCAAGTTGCACCACTCGCATGGCGTTGGCGTGTTCGATGGTTTTTGAATCAGGAGAAGCCCCTTGATGTGAGCGTGCACGGTATTGTTCAGCCGTTTGGGCCGCGCTGGCGGCATCTTGCAGCAAAGCCCTGTCCTCAATGGACAGTTTATTGAGAAGTTGCTGAAACAATTCGTTCATATTCCCAACCTGCTTAAAAATATAAAATATGTGCGCAGCAAAGCTACTTGAGCCCGGAATGATGTTCTCCCCGTTGCGCGCGCAACCCGCGTTTGTTGATTTCAAAAATAACATCCTGAAAAGGATTTCTTTGGAAGCCCGGCCCACTGAAATACCGGCCAAGATCCGGCGTATTTTCCCGGTCAAAGGGCAGAATAACGCCCCCCGCCCCAAGAATATCTTCGATCGCGCCGGAAAGCCGGGCAAGATTTAGGGCGTCAATTGGGCTTTTCTCCATAAAAGCATGAAAGACCAGTTCCTTTTTGGCATCAGCGGCGCGCGCCTTGTTGTATTCCGGCGTAATGACAAGGGCTTTCGCGCCGTGAGTTTCAAGCGCCCTCATCAACTGGCTGATTTTTTCCGGAACAAGCAGCGCCGACCGCACCGACTCAAGCGCGGAATGCGGGTCGAAATCTTCAGACCTTTCAGGAAAGATTTTTATGATGGCCGAACTAGACATATTTTTTTCCGCTTCATTTGAATTTTTAAAAATATTATCTTCCTGTGCGGTGCCGTAAAAAATTACAAATCAACGTTTTTCGAACGCTAAACAATCAATTAACTTAATGAAGTATGATATCACACCCGACTAGGATTATGCATTTGAAAAGTAAACTTCCTGTTAAAAATCCGCATGTTAACACGAAAAAGGTCTTTATTTCGGCCGGAAAGCACCGATTTTTTGCGTTAACCAACCAGTTTTAATTACCCCACAAGCTTTCCGACCACCTGGGCGGTGTAGTCGACCATGGGGATGATGCGGGCGTAGTTCATGCGCACGGGGCCGATGACGCCGATGGCGCCGATCACCTGTTCCTGCGTGTTCTTGTAGGGCGCGACGATAACGCTGCAGCCCGCGTGCGCGAACAGCGTGTTTTCCGCGCCGATGAAGATTTGCACGCCCTCGGCGCCCTCGGTGGCCTTCAGGAGGCGCGTCATCGCTTCCTCGGTCTCCAGCGCGTCGAACAGCTGCCGGATGCGCTCGACGTCGGCGAGCGCGCTCACGTCCTCCAAAAGCCGCGCCTGCCCCCGGATGAGCAATTGCCCCCCGCCCTGCTGCTGCCCCGACCACACCGCGAGCCCCGCCGCCACAAGCTTTTGCGTGAGGCCGTCGAGTTCGGCGCGGCGGTGGCGCATGTCCTCCTCGATCTTTTTCTGCACCTCGGCGAGCGGCCGCCCCGCCAGCTGGCGGTTGAGGTAATTCGCCGCCATCGTCAGCGTGCCCGCGTCGAGGCCGAGCGGCGCCTCGATCACGCGGTTTTCGACCAGCCCGTCTTCGGTCACGAGGATCACGAGCACGCGGCCGGGCGCGAGATTGACGAACTCGATCTGGCGCAAGGGCCTGTCCATCTTCGGCGCGAGCACGAGGCCCGCGCACGACGAAAGGCCCGCCAGCGTATCGGTCGCGCGCGCCAGAACGTCGGAAAGATTTTTTCCCTGCGCCGCGCATTGCGCCTCGATGTTCTTTTTGTCCTCCGCCGCAAGGCCGCCGATCTCCAGAATGCCGTCGACGAAAAAGCGCAGGCCCGCATCGGTCGGTACGCGGCCCGCCGAGACGTGCGGCGCGTGCAAAAGGCCTTGCGCTTCAAGCTCGGCCATCACGTGGCGGATCGAGGCAGGGGAAAGCGACAGGCCCAAACGTTCCGCCACCGCGCGCGAGCCCACCGGCTCGCCCGTCGCCGTGTAGGCGTCGACGACGTGCTTCAGGATTTCGCGCGAGCGCTGGTTAAGTTCGGGGAACATGAGACCGGGATACGGGGTACGGGATATGGGATACGGGATTAGGGGTCTGGTGTTGACATTAACATAATTCCAGCCCCCTGTATTTCACCTGTTTTATCAGGCGTTAACCGTGCTCTTACCTCGGAAACGCCCCAAAAGGGCATTAAATCTTTAGTAACATTCGCCGTTCATGCTGGGGCTGCTTTCTTGTCTTCATGGAGGGTTTGGCCATGCGCCGTCTTCTTTCCGCTCTTACTTTCTTTCTTTGCGGTCTTCTGTTGCTCTCCGCGCCTCAGGCAAGAGCGGCAATATGCACCCCGGCTGCCGGCACGACGGTGTGTCTTGGCCTGGAATGCGGCACGAGCGGCGCAACAACAAAAGATGGTAACGGCGAGAACATTATCGCCTGCCTCAAAGACGGGACCACGGGCGCGCTTGTCTGGAAGTCGATGTCTACACCGCTTCCGCCCACTTGCACAGACAGCGATAAGGCTCTGCACTTTTCTGATGGAAAGTATACCTGCGCGACGATTAGCCCTAGCAGCGGTAGTGGCGACGGTGACAGCGGCGGCTCTGCGGATTGTGTTGACCTTATAGGCAGGACCTATCATAGCGGGGACCCAACCAGTTTGGCGAACACGAGCCTTTGGTCCTCCGCCACTTCCGGGACTTCTTGCCCGTATGGTTGGACCTACACCGGGATAGCGACATGTATAAGCGGCACTTGGTCGATGACTGATCCTCCAGTTTGCGGGAGCAGTGATCCAGGTCTATGATCTGATCCAACTGCGAGCGAAACATATCCGTCTGGCCCGTCTCGCTTCGTCTCCCGCTTTGCGGTTTCCTCGCGACGAGAGGATCAAATCAGGACGCTAAAGGGCATTAAATCCTTAGCAACATTCGCCTTTCATGCTGAACCAGTGTTTTTACCTTCATGAAGGGTTTGGCCACGCGCCGTTTTCTTTCCGCTCTTACTCTTTTTCTTTGCGGTCTTCTGTTGCTCTCCGCGCCTCAGGCAAGAGCGGCCATATGGTAGTATGAGCGTGGGGTCAGCGAGATGTACAAACGGTTCGTGGGATATAACTCTTTGGCCCCGGTTTGCCCCGACCCACCTTATTGATGATTTAAACTTTTCAGGAAGGCGGCTTTGCGTCCGCGCTGTCGCGAGCGGCAGCAAACGCGGACTGAATAATGCCCGGAATTTCGCCCGACGAATTTCGTCCGCCGGGCGGCGGCGGCGGAAGCAGAAAACGCCTTTGATGCCGCGCGCGGCATCATTCCTCTTTCAAATGTGCCGCCGGTGTCAGCACGCCGCGCCTTCGCGTTACGCGCACAGCAGCGCAAAGACGGAAAAACGCGCCCAAAACGGCAAAATAGGAATATATTCCTTGCATTTCCAGGCGCGTTATGGTACGTTTTGCGCGAAATTCGAGGGGGTTTTCCGCCTTCGCTGCTTTGCAGCTTCGGCGCGACAGGTTGCCACGGAGACGCCATGCCGCACGAGTCCGCGATTAGTCAGCTGGAAAAGGCCGCCGTGGCGATTATGGAGGGCGGCAAGGCCGGGCTGTTCCGCGGCGACCGCAAGATACTTTTGCGCCACGACCTCGACGCGCAGTTCAAAAAATGGCGCGGGCTCGGCCCGGCGGCGGCGCGCCCGCACGGCGGCTGGCTCCGCGCCGTGCGCGAGGCGCTCGGCATGTCGACGCGCCAACTGGGGCGGCGGCTTGAAACCTGTTCGTCCGCCGTGACGCGGCTTGAGCAATCGGAGGCGGCGGGCACCATCCACCTCGCCAGCCTCGAGCGCGCGGCCGAAGCGCTGGGCTGCAAGGTTGTTTACGCGCTTGTGCCGGAAAAGGGCTCGCTGCATGAAACGCTGGCGCGGCGGCGGCGCGAGCTTGCGCAGAAACTCTATCGCCGCCAGCACGGCGGACGCCGCTTCACCGCCGCCGAAACCGCCGTTATCTCCAGCCTTTGCGGGGATAGTGTGCATGCGCGGCGGGTGTGGGATTAAGGGGAAGTGACGGCGGTTTGACAGAAGAGAAGTTCAATAAATATTTGTTATGATCGTGACTTAAGTATCCTATGCTCAACTTCCCTAACTCCTGTGGGAGAAATTTTGATACGATCCTCATTACGATCAAATTCTATGAGTCGCTTTTCATGAAGTGGCACAATAATTCTTTTTCGAAACATACTAAGACTACTATACTCAACCCAATCAAATAAATTTCTAACAGAAACCCAGGACGTCATCCTATTGGCAAGCAAAAGAACTTGGTCAGAATTCCCTATAGAAGGATCAAGCACTCGCTTTACGCCTTCAATTTCCCAGATTAATGGCAGCTTACGCTCAATAAGGGCATCGACAGTTTCTTGTGCTTCTTTTGTTGATACACTGTGAAAAATGCGAATAAGTTCAGCTAACATCCAACTCGCTATTCCATATACTGCTGTCGCATCTAAATAATTTGGGTTTACATCACCCCCCACATGACCAACGCCTCGGTTATTCCTAATCTCATAAAGAGCGGGAAGCATGCGAGGGATGAGAATGCGTAAGCTTCTGTCCCCGAGGCGCTGCAGATTGGCGGGAATTTCTTCAAGAGAACGACAAGCATCCCGCATATTTTTAGGTTTTGATGGTTCTGCTGAAAATTTTCCTTCAAGGAAACCTTTGATGACCGTGTAAACAATCTCACAGAATTTTCCACCGTTAAGTTCCGATGGCTCCCATCTATGTTCAAGGTAATTGGCCACTATCTCTTGATAGCAATGCAGTAAAGGGGTGCGTAACCCTGCCGGTATGCCGGCGAGAACTAGTGTGTGCTTGGTCATAGTTTTCTATTGACTCAATCCCTTAACGAGCTCAGCCCCCTTTACGAGTCCGGGTCCGGTTAGAGTCCATCCTTTGCTTTTTGAACCGCTAATCACATTGCCTTTCTCTTTCATATATTTTGAATGATTAGTTGAATCGTAGCATCCAAAATGTTCGCAAAGTTTTCTCGCCGACTTATCTTCAAAGCTTCGTTCTCCTTTAGAGAATAGCCTTGCTAAACCTGCAAGCAGATAACAATTAAGCGTTTTAATTTGTGTGTTTTTGCCGGAAATTTTCGAAGCGATAACCTCAACGTCTTCTCCTTTGATGAGGAAGACCTGTTGGATATTCTCTGCTGTGAGACCATTTTTCTTCATCCAACTTTGAGCTTGGGAAGGCAATGCGCCAACTTCCCCAACTTCTATATTTTCGACTATATGGTCTTTCACGACGGCCTCTGGCTTTTCTGCAAAAAACCTAAACGCTGCTTGCATGATCCGCCCTCTATCCTCAGAAGAGAGTGGCTCTAACTTACTTAGAATATCTGCTAAAACCTTTGATGGTGTATCTTTAGCCATGGTTTCTTCCTTTCCTTTATCATCCAACGTACAACCAGCGCTTCTTATCCTTAATACGGCGAAGTTCTCTTTTTCTTACAAGTCGCAAAAGAGCGGGGGACAGAGATGTCACAGGATAGAAGTGCCCCTGCTCTTCAAGAGCGACTTTTATCATCCCAAGCTCCTTTGGTTTCTTAAAAAAGCCGCCATCAATCAACTCAGAAATTAAATTCACGGGCGTAGGTTTTGTTTTACTCTTGTGTTTAACTTCTTTCTTGTCGGCAACACGTTCTGTATTATGTCCACCTTTGAGGCGGGAGATTAACGCAGCAACTTCCTCATGCGATCCTTCAATCGTGATCTTGGTTCCATCTACTGTTGTTATGTGTGCCTTTGCCATATTCATGTATCCCTTATGATATGGGTAAAGAATATTTGAATAATAAGGCGAGGTCAACCAGTGTTAACGTTGCATAGCTTTAGAAGCGACCGGTACGATTGTATTCACAATTGATAGATATGGCACCATAACACATTGATTCAGAAGGACATAATAAGAAAGCAAGAATCTTTTAAAGGGAAAATCGCTTTTCAAACGTATTGAAGGGCTGACCAATTCCGGTTTGCGTCCACATGAAAGGAATAAATATGCAGATACAGCGTGACGGAAAAAATCACTCGTTTGTTGAGGTGGGCAATATACGAATTACCCACCTCATGGATTGCTCATGGGACCCAAGCTCATGTGGCCTTAGAATACAGGCTTACAAAGACGACAAAACAAAGTCGCTGCATCGAGGGGCCGAGATTCCTATCAAAAAAAAAGACAGCGCTTGAGATCATCGCAGCAATATCTCTGTTGACAAAGTAAGCTCGCCTCACCCATCCAAACGCTAAGACCCGCGCCTTTTGCGTCATTGCGAGGAGCGCGGCGACGAAGCAATCCAGAGTGACGGTCAATCGAGCAAGCTTTGTTTGACTCTGGATTGCTTCGCATCCTCTCGGAGGCTCGCAATGACGTGTGAGCCAAACCAAACTGGGTCCCGGATCGGCGCCTCGCGTGGCGAGGCTTGTCCGGGATGACGCCACTGAATGAAAACCCCTTTACGTCATTCCGGCCAAGTGGTGAACCGGAGGTGAGCCACGCGAGCCGAAATCCCGTTTGGTTTGATTTAAGGGAAACAAGAAAACGGGATTCCGGATAACGCGCTGCGCGCGTTTCCGGAATGACGCCCGGCGACTACGGCAAGGCCGGGATGACGTTAAGGAAGAGTCGGGATGACGCAACGGAAGAAAAACTTTACATACCCCGCCCCTAACCCCTCCCCAAGGGGAGGGGGACTTTACAGTGCTTACGGGAAAAATTGCTTGTTGTACCCCTCACCTGCAAAAACCAAGGCGTTACTTTCGTAACGCCGGGTTTTTGCTTCCTCTCCCCTTGGGGAGAGGGCCAAAAAGTTCATCGCCCGCTTGCGGGCGATGGCCGTTTAGTCTTCCTTTTGCCGCGCCATGCGTTTGCGGGTGTGGAAGTCGAGGTAGCGTTTGCGCAGGCGGATGGATTTCGGCGTGACCTCCACCAGCTCGTCGTCGCCGATGTAGGCGATGGATTTTTCGAGCGTCATTTGCAACGGCGGCGTGAGGCGGATGGCCTCGTCCTTGCTCGTCGTGCGGATGTTGGTGAGCTGCTTGCCGGTCAGCACGTTGACGTCGAGATCGGTGCCCTTGGTGTGCTCGCCGATGATCATGC
>JAQUPC010000033.1 GCA_028716765.1 Alphaproteobacteria bacterium
CCGTGCGCGCAAGGCGCGAGGAGGCCACATGCGTGTAGATTTGCGTCGTGGCGATGTCGGCGTGGCCAAGCATGGTCTGCACGCTGCGCAAATCGGCGCCGTGCTCGATGAGATGCGTCGCGAAAGCGTGACGCAACACGTGCGGGCTGAGCCTTGCGGGCGCGATTTTCGCCTGAACGCCGGCGGCCTTCAGCATCTGAAAGAAGCGCTGGCGCGTGAGGTAACCGGTCTTGCTGCCGAACGAAGGAAACAGATACGGCGACGATCGCTTGCCCAGCACGCTTTTCCGTTCCTCCAGCCAGTTCTTGAGCGCGGCGACGGCCGGATCGCCGAGCGGCACCAAGCGCTCCTTGCCGCCTTTGCCTTTGACGCGAACAAGCCCACGGTCGAACAACAGCGAGCCGAGAGGCAATCCCACAAGTTCGGTGACGCGCAACCCCGTCGCGTAGAGCAACTCCAGCAACGCCTTCATGCGCGCGCCGTCCTCGCCTTTGAGGCGGTTTACGGCCTTCAAGAGAGCGGCGACCTCTTCTTCGCTCAGGTATTTCGGCAGGGCGCGGCCAAGCCGGGGCGTATCGATGTTGCGCGTCGGGTCTTCTTTTCGCTGCTGCTCAGAGCACAAAAAACGGTAAAACTGCCGGAGCGACGAAAGCCGCCGCGCTTGCGTACGGGGGGCGAGGCTCCGCATCGAGGAAATATAGGCGCGCACATCCTCCTCGCCCGCCTGCGCAAGGTCCGTGCGCCGTCCGGCCAGAAATCCGGCGGCGGTCTCAAGATCGTGCGCGTAGGCGGCGCGGGTGTTGGCCGAGGCGTTGCGTTCGGCCAGCATCATGTCGAGAAAGGCGGAAATTTCCAGCATTCGCATTCGGGAGTACGGGATACGGGATACGGGATACGGAAGAAGCACTTAACTTATGCCCCGTGACCCGTATCCCGTACCCCTGGCCTCTAACAGTTGCAAACCGCTTTCGTCCGGTCAATGATGCCCGCCATGACCGACGAGACACAAGACAGCGCGTTGCCTGAAGAGGCGCAGACCCGGAAGCACAATTTTCTCGGGCTCCGCGACACGCGCCGCGCCGCGGCGCACAGCGCCGCGTACAGCCGCGCCGTCGGCGTTCTGCGCTGGGCCTTGCCTTTGGCCGTCCTGATGGTGCTGGTCGCGCTCATTGTGTTGCCGATGATCCAGGCCAAAAAAATAACGGCAGCCGTTGCCGAGGCCGTTCCCAATCTTGTCGTTGAAAAGCTGAATCTCACCGGACTCGATGCCAAAAACCAGCCTTATTCGCTGACCGCCGCCAAGGCGCTACAGGCTGAAAACGCCAAGAACGTCATCGACCTGGAAATGCCTCAGGGCGATATCGCGCTTGAAAACGGCGCGTGGCTGGCGGGCAAGGCACAGTACGGCCGCTACGATCAGGAGAACAAGCGCCTCTGGCTGGGCGGGAACGTGGAATTGTTCCACGATCAGGGCTATCAGTTCACTACCAGCGAGGCGCAGGTCGATATGAGCCAAAACACGGCGTGGGGCGACCAGCCCGTTCTGATTCAGGGCGCGTTCGGCGAAATCCGGGGGCAGGGGTTCCGCGTGCTGGAAAAGGGCAACGTCGTGGTGATCAAGGGCCACGCCCAGGCGCTGCTTAATTTGCAGACGGCCAAGCCCTCTGATAAACCTTCCGCTAAATCAACCGGAAGCCAAAAGGCTTCCCCACAATAGAAAGGACGGCGTTGATGCGTTGGCTTTTCGTCCTCGTCTGTATTTGTCTTGCCGCCGCGGGAACGCCTTCCGTGGCAAAAGACGCGAAACCGAACCCCCGGCCTCCGGCGGCGGCCGGCGCGCCGATCGAAACGCCGGGCACGTCGAACGGCCCTATCGAAATCACGGCGGATGAAAGTCTTGAGTGGTATCAGGACAAGCATCTTTACGTCGCGCGCGGCAACGCCAAAGCGGTGCGCGGCTCGATGACGGTCGAAGCCGATTTGCTGACGGCGCACGAAAGAGACAAGGACAAGCAGCCTGAAGGCAAAGCTCCCGCGGCGGAGGATAAAGCGAAGACACCTGCGGCCGCGCCGGTCGGCGGCAACATCGACGTGTTGACGGCCGAGGGGAATGTCCGCATCACCGATCCGCGCCAGCAGGTCTTCGGCGAACGCGCCGTTTACGATCTCGATTCCCGGACGGCGAAAGTGACCGGAAAGAACCTGAAATACCTCACGGCCAAAGACGTCGTCACGGCGCGGGACTCGCTCGAATATTACGAAGAGAAAAACATGGCCGTCGCGCGCGGCAACGCCAAAGCGCTTCACGAAGAAAGACACGTAGAGGCCGATGTCCTGACGGCCCGCTTCGCGCAAAGCCCCGCCGGGCAAATGGAAATGGTCGATATGACGGCCGAAGGCCACGTGACCGTAATCACCGGCAACGATATCTCGCGCGGCGATCATGCCGTTTACGACATCAAGCGCAACGTGGCGGTGATGACGGGCCATGTGCGCGTGACGCGCGGCGAGACCCAGCTTGCCGGCGACCGCGCCGAGGTCGATTTCACGAAAGGCGAAAGCCGCCTTATAAATCAAGGACATGGGCGGGTGCGCGCGCTCCTTGTCCCCAAAAACGTTAAGGAAACGAGTGCCAAAACGGAGACAAAAGCCCCCGAAAAGAGTAAGGTGGACGCAGGGTCAAAATTAGGACACAAAACCGACTGAAAAGAAAAGACCCTGAAGAAAAGGCACGATGAGACAATCCGGCAAGATCATTCCTTTCATGACAGGCGGCCTGCGCGCCGAAACGCGCGCGCCAAGGCCCGAGCCCGGCTTCGGGCTGGAGGCCGCGCATCTTGGCAAGTCGTTTCACCGCCGCCCCGTCGTGCACGACGTCAGCCTGACGCTGCAGCGCGGCGAGGTCGTGGGGCTTTTGGGGCCGAACGGCGCGGGCAAAACGACGTTCTTTTATCTTTTGACGGGCCTGATCGCGCCCGACACCGGCTCCATTATGCTGGACGGCATAGACGTGACGCCCCTGCCGATGTACCGCCGCGCGCGTCTCGGCCTCAGCTATTTGCCGCAGGAAGCGTCGATCTTCCGCGGCCTGAACGTCGAGGACAACATCCGCGCCGTGCTCGAGGTCATCGAGCCCGACCGCGACACGCGCGAGATCATGCTCGACGATCTTCTGGTCGAGTTCGGCATCGCGCATCTGCGGCGCGCCCCGGCCACGGCGCTCTCGGGCGGCGAACGGCGGCGCGTGGAAATCGCCCGCGCGCTGGCCTCGAAACCGCATTTCCTTCTGCTCGACGAGCCGTTCGCGGGCATCGATCCCATAGCGCTCGGCGATATCCGCGATCTGGTTCTGCATTTGCGCGACCGCGGCCTTGGCGTTTTGATCACGGATCACAACGTCCGCGCCACGCTCGAGATCGTGGATCATGCCGCGATCATCCACGACGGCAAGGTGCTGATGCAGGGCGCGCCGGACGAGATCGTGGAAAACGCCGACGTCCGCCGCGTCTACCTCGGCGACGAATTCAGGATGTAAACACCAACGATTTGGTAAACCGGCTTTTCGGCAAGAACTGTAAAGTCCCCCTCCCCTTGCGGGAGGGGTTAGGGGAGGGGTATGTAAAAGCTGGCCCCGTATAATCCTGAATAATTTATCCCGCCTGTGCGATGCGCGCTGGTCTAAAATGCCGAATTCGACGTGGAGGCAATGATCTTCCAGCCTGAAGCTCATGGCTTTGATCGAGAAGTTCCGTTGGCCTTCCTTCATGCTCGGCGATAAGACGGCGCGCGAGATTTCTTAAACTTACAAGACCCATTAAGTTTGTTGGCACAGGGTGTTCCGTGTTCATGGTCAGGGCGTAAAGCACATCAAGCGTCGCGATGGCCGTTTTTTGAAACGCAGCGCCCGTCATTCTTGCGTTGGCCACGCTAACGGCGGAAATGACGGTCTCAAGAGTCTCCTCAAGATCGTGTTGCGCCAAAACGCTGACAAGCCGCGCCCATGATCTGTTTGCCGTGGATTCAAAGGGGGTGCCGACAGCATGAAAAGCCGCCGCTTGAGCCGCGGCAAGAGCCCCGAAAAAATGTTTTCCGTCTTTCTCCAATACGGCTGAAGCCCGCAAAAACGGTTCGATCAAGGAAATATCCCGCGTTGCCAGCGTGTGTCCGCTCACCGCATGATCGAGTTTTTTGAGATTTTTCTCTCTTATGCATTCGCAAATTTGTTGGTGCAGATCTGACATAAAACTTCCTCCTGCGGCCCAGAATGACTCCCCGTGTTATGCAAATCAACGGCTGAAGATGGTTAAAAAACGATTAACAACCGTCAGCGTCCTATTCGCACCAACGTACTTTTCGGCTCTATTCTGTGCGTTCATACAAGCATGCAATCCCGATGCCAAATTTCCGATTGTAAATAATCCGTTAACTTTAGGCCCGTAGATTGAGGGGCATGTCGATTACCCAACGCCTCGACGTGCGGCAGACGCAAACACTCGTGATGACGCCCCAATTGCGTCAGGCGATCAAGCTTTTGCAGATGTCGAACCAGGAACTCGGCTCTTACGTCGCCGAAGAGATCGAAAAAAACCCGCTTCTCGAACGCGCGGGCGAGTCCGGCGAAACGGCGCCGGAAACTGCCGCCATCACCGAGTATGTGCCGACGGAACCGGAAACGGTTTCGGCCGCCGGTCCTTCGAGCGCCGTTCAACCCGGTCCCTCTCAATCCGGCCCCTCTCTGCCCGGCGCGCAACAGAGCGGCGACGTGTGGGACAAAGCCCGTCTTGCCGATGCCCCTGCGGATTACGCCGGAGGAACGTCCGCGCGCGGCGGCTCGTTCGACGACGACGACGATTACAGCGCCACCAAAAACGTCGCGGCCGGAACCAGCCTGCGCGAGCATTTGCTCGGCCAGATCCATGTGGACTTCGCCGATCCCGCCGAGAGGATGATCGCGGCGGCGCTTATGGAGCTATTGGACGAAGCCGGTTATTTGCCGGACGATCTCGGACTCGCGCGCACGCAACTCGGCGCGTCGCCGGAACTCTTCGAAAGCGTGATCGCGCGTCTGCAACGGCTCGACCCGCCGGGAATTTTCGCGCGCTCGCTGACGGAATGCCTTTCCGTTCAGCTGCGCGACAAGAACAGGCTCGATCCGGCCATGCAAACGCTGTTGCAGCATCTCGATCTGGTCGCGAAGCGCGAAAACAGGGCGCTCATGAAGCTTTGCGCCGTCGACGCCGAAGACCTTTCGGGCATGATCACTGAGATCCGCGCGCTCAATCCCAAGCCCGCGATGGCGTTCGCGTCGGATGCGGCGCCTCCCGTCACGCCGGACGTGCTGTTGTTTCCGCAACCCGGCGGCGGCTGGCGCGTCGAGCTGAACGGCGATAATCTGCCGCGCGTTCTGGCCAACGAACGCTATTACGCCGACGTGCGCGGCGGCGCCCGCTCCAAATCCGACAAGGATTATCTGAGCGAACGCTGGCAGCAGGCCAACTGGCTGGTGAAGGCCTTGCATCAACGCGCCACGACGATCGTGAAAGTGGCGGCGGAGATCGTGCGCCAGCAGGACAAATTCTTCATCTACGGCGTGCAGCACCTGCGCCCGCTGATCCTGCGCGACATCGCGGCGGCCGTCGAAATGCATGAATCGACCGTGAGCCGCGTGACGCAAAACAAATACATCGCCACGCCGCGCGGCCTGTTCGAGCTGAAATATTTTTTCTCCAACGCCATCGCCACGACGGGCGGCGACGACAGCGTGTCGGCCCTTGCGGTGCGCGCGCGCATCCGCGCGCTGGTGGACGCCGAGACGCCGGACGCCGTTTTATCGGACGACCGGATCATGGCGCTGCTCCGCGCCGAAGGCATCGATCTCGCCCGCCGCACGGTCGCCAAATATCGCGAGACCCTGCGCATCCCTTCCTCGGCGCAACGGCGGCGGGAGAAGAGAGAGGGGTAATGACGCCTTCATATGGTTAATGCGCTAAAGAGTTTATTTTCAATCGACATATGAATCCATTGTGCACAGGCTTAGCGGCTATGTAATAATAGTTTTCGAGATCAGCCACAGGCTGATATATTTTTTTCGAGGAGAGATAATTATGATAAGTGAAAATTTGCAAAGGCCTTATGGGCGCATAACGGACAGGGAACTTTTCAACCGTATATTTTTTAATGCACAAGACATGAACGACAAATACAGGGATGATATTTTAAAAGAGCTGGACACAATAGTTATGGCGGATTTGATGCATGAAATGGATGCCCGGACAGATCATGGAAAAAGGCTTGTCGGCTATCCTGTGCTTGCCGGGCTTTATAGGGTGTTGCCAGAGGGCGCGACTCCAACAGAATTTGCGAAGGCCATTGCCGCTAGCGGCCTCAGTCATGCCGTTGCTCCTGAAAGAGCGGATCGAACGCTTGGCGTGTCTACGCCCTCCCCCTGTGTTTGAATAAAGTCTAAACGGAGAAATAAGATGACCAAAAAATACTTCCCCGGCGCTGAGGGCATACTTGAAAGAACGCACGCTGCTCTGCGAGAGGCGGAACTTTACAACAATATTCTCCGTGTTTCAGGAGAGATTGTCGCACAGGGCACACCCTTCAATCATCACACGCCTGAATGTGCGGCACTAGAGAATTGCCTGAGCGAGATGAACTATCGCGTCAGCGAAAACATCGACGGGTATCCTTTGTTTGCGCTCCTTCTGGAAAAAGTTGACGAGGCGCGCTTAGAACTTGGCTGCGGCAATGTTTGGGACCACAAACCCATCTTTGCACAGTGCGTTGCCGCCAGCGGACTTGAGCCGGTCGATAGTGGCGTTCTTGCGGATAAGAAGAAATCTTCGCTCGCTAAAATTAAGGACTTGCCGGATGAAGATCTTCGCCACAACTTCCTTGAGCTTTCGCAGAAAGTATATAGGTACTCACGAATGAACATTAGAGTAGAGTACGAGCGCGTGGAACCGGCGGAAGATTTAGCTTTATTGAAAGACTATCTCCGGGAAATTTCTGACCGAACGAAAAAAGAACCCGACAGCCATCCGTTGCTTGTCGAGATCGTCGAGGCGGCACTGCTGACCACAGCCGTTCCGGCGATTGCGCGGGGTGTCGTATTAAGCGGCCTTCATTCCGTCGTTCCCAAGCGGACGGACACCCCAAAACCGGGCGCACGCCACAGTGTTCCTTCCGTTTGAAAAGACCAAAGCCCAATCCGCTAAATTGATTTAGACAAGCCTGTCATCTCGGCGAAAGCCGGGAACCAGTTTGAAAACTTATGTCTTTGGCGCATTGCTATGGGAAAGGGCCTCCTGTCCCCTTCCCCAAAGGGAGGGGGATTTACTGTCCTTGCTTCACGGCAAGTTCTACAGTTTGGGTTATTGACTTGCCGGATGGACCGGGTTTGCCGTTTTCTTCTCACCCTGATATAAGCCCGAACCAGTCCTATTTTCACTCTATCCAAAAATCGCTTTTACATGCACGCCCCTATCAAAACGTCCCGGAAAAAAAGCCGCCTCGGTTTTTTCGCCGTGCTCGGCCCCGGCATCATCGTCATGCTGGCGGACACCGACGCCGGAAGCATCGTCACTGCCGCGCAGAGCGGCGCGCAGTGGGGCTACCGCCTGCTGTTGCTGCAACTGCTGTTGATCCCCGTCCTGTACATCGTTCAGGAACTGACCTTGCGGCTTGGCCTCGTAACGGGATGCGGGTTCAGCGAATTGATAAGCCGCCATTTCGGCCAACGCTGGGCGTGGGTTTCCGTCGCGGCGCTGCTCGTGGCCTGCGCGGGCGCGCTGATTACCGAGTTGAGCGGCATGGCGAGCGTCGGCGCGCTGTTCGGCGTTCCCGTATGGATCATGGTGGGCCTGTCCGTGGCGGCGATCATCGCCATCGTGTGGACGGGTTCCTATCATTCGGTGGAGCGCATCGCCATCGCCCTCGGTTCCTTCGAACTGGCTTTTCTCGGCATCGCTTTGGCGGCCAAACCGGATCTTCACGCGATGGCCGAAGGCGCGGTCAGCATGCCCTTTCACGACAATAATTTTCTTTATCTCGCCGTCGCCAACGTCGGCGCGGTGATCATGCCGTGGATGATTTTTTACCAGCAATCCGCCGTGGTCGAAAAAGGCCTGAAGGCCGAGCACCTCAAATGGGCGCGCCGGGAAACGGGCATTGGCGCGATTGCGACCCAGCTGGTCATGGTCTCCGTCCTTGTCGCGGTCGCCGCGACCATCGGGCGCGTCCATCCCGATACGCCGCTCAACAACGTCCAGCAGATTTCCGAGAGCCTGACGCCGTTTTTAGGCGTTTCCATGGGGCGCATCGTTTTCGCGTTGGCGATGAGCGGCGCTTCGCTCATCGCGACGATCGTCGTCGCGCTTACGGCGGCGTGGAGCGTCGGCGAAGTCACGGGCGCGCGCCATTCGCTGGCCGATCATCCGCGCGAAGCCCCGCGGTTTTACGCCGTGTTTACACTCGCCATGCTGGCGGGCGGCGTTCTGGTGGCTTCGGGGATCAATCTCGTGCGCCTCAGCGTCGGCGTCCAGATCGTCAACGCTTTGTTGTTGCCGCTTGTGCTCGGCTTTCTTTTTCTGCTGGCGCGCAAGGTTCTGCCGGAATCCCATCGCCTCAAAGGCGCTTATGCATGCATCGCCGGGGCGGCCATGCTCGTCACAAGCGCCTTCAGCGTCTACGCCGCGCTCCGGGATTTGCTGACCTGATAATCGCATTAACCATAAGACCGTCTTTTCTTGACCGCTTTGGATCATCTGCAATACGATCCTGTTGCGGCAGAATTTAAAGAAATATTATTTTAGGGAGAAGGAAATGTTTGAAGAAACAAATCCCGTCGCCGATGCCGAAAGAAGGGCGCGATGCGAAACGCTTGCCGCGCCGACGGCCGGGTTGACGGACGCGGAACTTTTACGGGAAATGATCGATGCGTCGGCGGCGCTCGTCAAAGGGTGCGCGGTGGAAACGTTCTTCGATTTCAGGAAAATCCTGGAAGCGGAAGAATCCGGGCAAGCTTTTGCGCCGGATGCCGTAAAGCCGCAAGTTCTGAAGAACTTCCATCTTTCAAAGCAATTTTTGGGCGCTTTGGGCGCCGTTATGCTTCGTATTCGCGGTCAGGGGTACGACAATCATCCCGATCTCGCGGGCTTCGAAGGAATAAACATTTCTGCGGACACTTTCGGCGTTGCCACGCTTGGCGTTTTCAGATACCTCCCCAATTTTCCTTCGGAATATGCGATGCGAGCTATTCTGTCCTGTGCGCTGGCCGTTCAGGGGCACAAATTCGGGCCTGCGCCAAGAGGCGCCGTGGCGGGACTTGCGGCGTCATCAGGACCGGAACAGGCGCGCCATTGCAGCCTTGCTTGAAACGTCCGTGGTTCATGGGAGCACACGTTCGTTGAAAATGCAGGTTGGGGGCGTGGCAACGGATTAACCATAAGCCCGTCTTTTCTTGACGGAACGAGTCCGGTGACGATAGTGTCATGCCGAATTTCAGGAAAAACTATTTTTAATTTAAAGGAGAAAAACATGCTTTTAGGAATACGTCTCGTTGTCAATCCCGAGAGAAGGGCGTGTTGCAAAGCGCTTGCCGCGCCATTGGCCGGTTTGACGGATATAGAACTTTTGCAGGCTATGAATGAAACATCGGCCGCTTTTGCCGACGAGGGCGTATGGGGAACAAACTATGATTTCAGAATAATTCTTGAAGCGAAAGAAACCGGTAAAATCTTGCCGCCCGATGCCGTCGATCCGCGCGTTTTAAAAAACTTTGAGCGCACAAACAGACTATTGGGCGCTTTGAGCGAAACCATGCTACGAATTCGCGGCCAAGGGTATGACAACCATCCCGATTTGGCATGTCTTGAGGGAATGGAGATTGAAGAGGATATATTCGATACGGCTATGCTCGGCGTCTCTCGCTATCTTCCCAACATGCCTTCGAAGAATGTGATGCGATCAATCTTGTGTTGCGCGCTAGCCGTTCTGAGCCGCAGGATCGAGCCTTTGCCGAGGGGCGTCGTTGTTGAGAAAAAAACGCAGGAACACATGCCCTGCGGCCCGGCTGTCTGAACAATCATCTGCTCGATGGCGTTCTCTGGCGCTGCGCAGAAGGCCCGTCCCTTCGGAAAACGCATTAACCATAAGTCCGTCTTTTCTTGACGGACGCCTTTTGCCCGTCATAGCCTTGGGTCGGATCATTACCGTGTCACCGATTTTATGGAGATGAAAATGCCCGAGGATATTTTGGATATCTATCGAATGCTGGCCGTAAAAAATGAACCCGAAATGAGCGACGAGGTTTTCACCAAGTGTCTTTTTGATACAACGGTTCAAAAGGCAAACGCCATTGTTAAAGTCCCGTGTCTTCTCGACGGCGAGGGGGCGAGGGATTTCATCAAATACTATTGCGCCGCGCGCATGAAAATTTATGACGCCGGTGCAAACGCGCCAGCCGCCCTTTCGCCACTCGTCTATCGTTTCCAGCTTAAATTCGAGGATTCCAACACGGCTGTTCGTTCCATCTATCTCGGTCGGCCTGATTTGGACGCGGTCATCGCTTGCGCAAGGGCGGTCGTCGCCTGCACGGCCATGCCCGCCGCCCCGAAGCCCGTGAGCGGCCCCTCTCAATCGCTTGGCACGGCGGCGCCCGTCGTCTGACCCAATGTAAAAAACGGTAGCGTTTTCAACGCGCTACCGTTTTTGCCGCCTTGTTTCGCTTGACTCTCCGGAGGTTATGATTATTCTTGTAAGTCTGTGCCTCAAGAGGCATGTTCCCGGGCCCTCGGCTTTTAGCGCGGCCTGGAACGATCGGATCTTTTTAACAACCCGTTTGAACCGGAACGACAAAGATCGAACTTATCCGTAAAACACAAAACCCGTAACACTCAGGATTCCCATGCAACTTTCCGTAAAAGGCAAGCAAATCGATGTCGGCGAAGCTTTGCGCCAGCACGTTCAAACCCGGTTGACCGACGTCGTCGGTAAATATTTCGGCAATACGCTGGATTCCACCGTTACGTTTTCGCGCGAGGCGCATTTGTTCCGCGCCGATATCACCGTTCACGCCGGCCGCAACATCATTTTGCAGGGCTTTGCCAGCGCCAGCGAACCCTATCCCGCCTTCGATATGGCGGCGGACCGCATCGCGAAGCGCCTGAGCCGTTACAAGGAACGCCTGAAAAAGCATCATAAGGAAAGCTCCGTCGAAGAAGCCGTCATGGCGCCGTCTTTCGTTCTGAACCCGGAGCAAGAATCCGCGCCGGAGGATGCCAACGACAATCCCGTCGTCGTCGCCGAGATGACGACGCCGATCGAGACCCTGACCGTGGGCGAGGCCGTCATGCGCCTCGATCTGGGCGATCTTCCCGCGCTGATGTTCCGCAGCCGCGCACACGGCGGGCTGAATATGATCTACCGCCGTCCCGACGGGCATATCGGCTGGGTCGATCCGTCGCAGAACGCGGCCGCCGCCCCGGCCAAAATGAAAGCGCACGGCTGATCATGACGCGCGTCCTCGCCATGCGCGATCTTCTCGATCCAAGGGCCGTTTTGGCCCGGCTTGAGGCTGGCACCAAAAAACAGGTCTTGCAGGACATGGCCGGCCACGCGGCGGAAGCCCTCGGGCTTGAAGCGCACGGCGTTTTCGACGTTTTGTGGGCGCGCGAAAAGCTTGGCACGACGGGCGTCGGCCACGGCATCGCCATTCCGCACGGCCGTCTCGGAGGTCTGGACAAGGTTTGCGGTTTCTTTGCGCGGCTGGCCGAGCCGGTGGCGTTCGAAGCGGTGGACGACCGCGACGTCGATCTGGTTTTCCTTTTGCTGGCGCCGGAATCGGCTGGAGCCGATCATCTGCACGCGCTGGCGACCGTATCGCGCCTCCTGCGCGAACCGCGGCTGTGCGAAGAGCTCCGCAGCGCAAAGGACGCCGGGGCGATCGAACGTCTTCTGACCTCGGCGGCCACCGCCAAGGCGGCATGAGGGAAGCGGGAAACAATTCGCTTCATCGAAATTGCAGAATACCGTTGTGGCCGGACGCTATGGAATTCCCCTCCCCTCGAGGGAGGGGTTAGGGGAGGGGGAGCGCCGCCCGGAAGAGCGTTTCTTCAGTGGATAGATTCTTCCCAGCCTCTCTCCCCCCTCCCTAACCCTCCCCGCAAGGGGGAGGGAATTCGGTTGTGCCAGGCTTCGCGAAAGATTCTTCGTTTAAGGTGATGCAGACTATTAGCGTTGAAACCCCGAAAGACCGCCCACCGCTTTTTGTGCCGGACGGCATGAAGCGGCTTTTGCTTCATTGTTGCTGCGCGCCGTGCTCCGGCGAAATCATCGAGGCGCTGCACGCAAGCGGCGCGGTCTTCGCGGTCTATTACTACAATCCCAACATTTATCCGCGCGAGGAGTACGTTCGGCGCAAGGCGGATAATATACGCTTTGCCGAAAAGCTCGGCGTGCCGTTCGCCGATGCGGATTACGACCCCGAAAACTGGCAGACGTGCGTGAAGGGCCTTGAGGACGAGCCGGAACGCGGTGCACGCTGTACGCAATGTTTTTCCCTGCGGCTTGAGCGCGCGGCGCTGTTCGCGCACGAAAACGGATTCGACGCGCTGGCGACGAGCCTTGGCATGTCGCGCTGGAAAAATCTCGAGCAGGTCAACGCTTGCGGCCAACGGGCCGTCGCGCCGTATGATGGTCTGCGCTTCTGGGACAACAACTGGCGCAAGAACGGCGGCGCCGATCGCCGGTTCGTGATCGCCCGGCGCGAAGGTTTCTACGAACAAAAGTATTGCGGATGCGTTTATTCGCTACGCGACGCAAACGCGCGGCAGGATAAAAAGACGCTCCGGGAAAACAAAAAAGATAATTCCTGAACAATAAGCCTTATAAAAATGCGGCTATTTATAACCATATACTGTTTGTGATTATAATTAGAAAGTGTTTTTAGTCTTGTTTTTGTTTATATTAGGGAGCGTGTTTTTTCCTTTCTTTTTTTGAGGAGGTTTCCATGCTTTCGCTCGCCGGTTTGTCCGTTTCCTTCCTGGCCTTTTCGTTTCTTCCGGCTTCCCCGTCATACCCCCCGGCGCCGGTTTACCCGCAGGCGGTCATCAAGGCCCAGGCGGCGGCTCCCGCAGCTGCCTCCGCCGAATCGACCCGGACGCCCGCAGGAAAGTTCGTCCAAAACCTCGGCGACGAGGGCATCGCCATCCTTTCCGGCACGGACAAAACCCCGGCGCAGCGCAACGAGCAGTATCACAGGATTTTGCGCGATTCATTCGATCTCAAAACTATGGGGCGGTTCGTCATGGGCCGTACCTGGAACGCCGCGACGAACGAACAAAAGGAAGAATACCTGAAGCTTTTCGAGAAACTGGTTGTTAAAATATACGGCGATCGCCTCGCTTTGTATAAAGGGGAGAAGTTCGACGTGAAAGCCGCGCGGCCCGAAGGCGGCGATATTTTTATCGTATCCAGCGAAGTCATGCATCCGGGTGGCGAAACGCCGACGAAGATCGATTGGCGCGTTCATGAGAAGGAGGGCAAGTTCCTCGTCACGGACGTTATCATCGGCGGCGTGAGCCAGGTCGTTACCCAGCGCAGCGAGTACGCCGCGATCATCCAGCGCGAGGGCGTTCCCGGCCTTTTGGCCCGGATGAAGCAGCGTCTGCAAGAGCCGCAACCGTCGCAGACGCAATAAATACACGCGGGTTTTTCCGTCCGCCGCTCCCGTTAACCTTTTATCGTCGTGAATTTACTATGACGCCCGGGGCCCGTTCGCGCCGGATGAAAGGCCGCGCGCGACCGTTGGCGAAACGCACGGGTTGTGCTTATACTCCTGTGGCGTGAGCGGCTTGCCGTTTTGTTTTATAAATCGTTTTTACGGTCTTAAAGAATTTAAGGGATGAAAAATATTTTGAAGCGGAAAAATTCAGCGCCGCAGCCGCGCCTTCATACATTTGCGGACGTGTTCGCTACCGTATCGTATGCGGCGGTTCTGGGCGGCATATGCGCGGCGGCCGGGTTTCTCATTTCCTTTCCTTTTCTGTTGCCGGCCGCGGCGCTGTACGCGCTTGTGTTGAACCGCAAAAGAAAGCGGGAATGGGAAGAGATCGCGAAAAATCTCGAGACCGTCGATGAATCATGGGCTGCGCGTTTTCCTGAAGCCGGATGGGCGCTCGAGAAATTGCGGGCCTATTCGAAGATGATGGGCATCCAAAAAACGCCCGCGCTTCACATTCCGACAAGGGAAGTTCTGGACCGGTTCGAAAAAGCGCCTTCCGGCATGGAAAAGGCCGACCGCTTCCGGAAAGCCGCCCAATGGGCGGCATGCCGTCTTGCGTATCAGCTTCAGGCGTTTTCCTACGGCACGGCAAAAACCGGTATTTTGCTTTCGCCGCGTTTTCTTGAGGAAATGACGCCGCCGCAAACCGACGGTGTGCTGGCGCATGAAGCGGCCCATGTGGCTTCGGGTTACGGCCGGAAGGAAGAGCTGCTTTTTGTTCTCAAAAAGACGGCGCGCCTGACGGTCGCATGGGGAGCCGTCCTTCATGCCGTTCCCGTTTTGGGGTTGCCCGGGCTTCGCGAAGGGCTCGCTTTTCTGTTTGCGCATGCGGCGACGGACGGTTTTTCCTACGCCGCGGCATGCCTTTGCACGCGCCTCGCCGGGGATTCCATGTTGCGGCAGCAGGAGTTTCAAGCCGACCGCATTTCGGCCGAAACGACCGGCGACCCGCAAGCGTTCAAATCCTGCTTGCAAAAAATTGGCGAGGACTATCCTGTTCAGGAAGGATTGAACGGAACCGGGCCAAGGCCCGCGCCCCTCGTTTTCCGGATAGCGGAAGCGGCCTTTTCAAGAAGCCCTTCTCTTGAAAGGCGTTGCGCCCGGCTGGAAAAAATAGCTCAAAAAAGAATAGCGTTGTCTTTCAACGCCTGCGGATGACGGCCTTTTGCCGGAAAACGGGAATTGCCGGCCGGATGGTAAAGAACTTGCCGTTTCCCCCCTAAATCTGCCATAAGCACGCCGCAACGGGAGCTTAAGCAAGTGCGATTCGATTTGTTACAGGAAATGGGCGTTCTTTACCGCGGCATGCTGCTCGGCCTTATGGTCGCGGCGCCTGTGGGGCCGGTTGCCTTGCTGTGCATCCGCCGCACCGTGCAGAAGGGCATGGTTTCCGGATTTGCGACGGGGTTCGGCGCCGCCTTCGCCGACGCGTTTTTCAGCGCCGTCGCGGCGTTCGGCATCGCGGCCGTCATGGAGATCGTGCAGAACCATACCCAGCCCATCTATATTCTGGGCGGCGCGTTCTTGCTGTTCGTCGCCTGGCATACGTGGCGCGACAAGCCGGCCCCGCCGAAAACCGAGGAGCCGCAGGCAAGGATCCTGGCCCGTTTCGGCGTCCATCTGAGCGGCATCGCCAAGGCGATGGTCAGCAGCTTTTTCATCACGCTGACGAACCCGGCGACGCTGTTCGGCATGCTGGCGCTCGTCGCGGCGTTTGGCGGGCTGAAGGGGCGCGCGGACGCGGGCGCGCTCGTCCTCGGCATTTTCATCGGCTCGTCGCTGTGGTGGCTGTTCCTGAGCGGCGGCACGGCTATGGTGCGCCGTCATATTACGGAAAAGACCGTGATCTGGATCAACCGCGTCACGGCGGTGGCGTTGACGCCTCTGGCGCTTTGGGCGCTTATCACGGGTCTCATTGGCCTGTGGAACGATTAAATCGGAAAAACATTGAGCCTCAATCATGAAACTTCGTAACATCGCCATTATCGCGCACGTCGACCACGGCAAGACCACGCTGGTGGACGCGCTGTTGCGCCAGTCCGGCACGTTCCGGGAAAACCAGCAGGTGGCGGAATGCGCGCTGGATTCCAACGATCTGGAGCGCGAGCGCGGCATCACCATTCTCGCCAAGTGCACCTCGATCGTCTGGCACGATACGCGCATCAACATCGTGGATACGCCGGGCCACGCCGATTTCGGCGGCGAGGTGGAGCGCATTCTGTCGATGGTGGACGGCGCGGTGCTGCTTGTCGACGCCGCCGAAGGCCCGTTGCCGCAAACGAAGTTCGTCGTGTCCAAGGCGCTGGCGATCGGGCTGAAGCCGATGGTCGTCATCAACAAGGTGGACCGTCCGGACGCGCGCGTAAGCGAAGTCCACAACGAAGTGTTCGATCTGTTCGCGGCGCTCGACGCCACGGAAGAGCAACTGGATTTCCCCACGCTCTTCGCCTCGGGCCGCCAGGGCTGGGCGGTCGAGAAAATGGGGCAGGAGCAGGCGGAGCAGAAAGACCTTACGCCGCTGTTCGAGCTTGTCCTGCGCCATGTGCCGCCGCCGAAGGTGGACCCCGGCGCGCCGTTCAGCTTGCTGGCGACGCTTCTTGAAGCCAATCCTTATCTGGGCCGCATGCTGACGGGCCGCGTGCAAAGCGGCACCGTGAAACCCAACATGCCGTTCAAGGCGATGAGCCGCGACGGCCACCTGGTCGAGCAAGGCCGCGTGACGAAAGTTCTGGCTTTCCGCGGGCTTGAGCGCGTGCCGGTCGACGAGGCGCAGGCCGGCGACATCGTGTCGATAGCCGGGCTCAGCAAGGCGACGGTGGCCGACACGCTGTGCGATCTGGAAGTGACGACGCCGATTCAGGCGCGCCCCATCGATCCGCCCACGATCGCGATGACGTTTTCGGTGAACGACTCGCCGCTCGCGGGGACGGAAGGCGACAAGGTGACAAGCCGCATGATCCGCGACCGCCTGATGCGCGAGGCCGAAGGCAACGTCGCCATCCGCGTCACGGAAACGGAAGAAAAGGATTCCTTCGAAGTCGCGGGCCGCGGCGAATTGCAGCTCGGCATCCTCATCGAAACGATGCGCCGCGAAGGCTTCGAGCTTTCCATCAGCCGCCCGCGCGTCCTGTTTCAGGAAGAAAACGGCGTCAGGCTCGAGCCGATCGAGGAAGTTCAGGTCGACGTCGACGAGCCCTACGCGGGCACGGTGGTCAACAAACTGTCGGAGCGCAAGGCGGAGATGACCAACATGCGGCCTTCGGGCGGCGGCAAAACGCGCCTGACGTTCCTCGCGCCTTCGCGCGGGATGATCGGCTATCACGGCGAGTTTCTCTCCGACACGCGCGGCACCGGCATCATGAACCGCCTGTTTCACGGCTACGCGCCCTACAAGGGGCCGATCGAGGCGCGGCGCGCGGGCGCGATGATCTCCAACGCCAAGGGCGAGGCGGTGGCCTACGCCATGTGGAAATTGCAGGAGCGCGGGCCGATGCTGATCGTGCCGGGCGCGAAAGTTTACGAAGGCATGATCATCGGCGAGCACAC
>JAQUPC010000034.1 GCA_028716765.1 Alphaproteobacteria bacterium
GCGCGACGGCGTCAAGGCCAAGCTTTTCCGCCACATCGCTTGCCCACTTCGAAAGGGAGGAATCTTCGGCGGGCAAGCCCGCGTAAACGTCGCACGCCTCGCCTTCGCACAGCCAGTCGCGCCGCGCAGAAACGAGATTGCGCCCGGCCATCGCCAGTTCAAGGGCATCCACGTCCTGCGGCGTCAATGGCCGCTCCTTGCGCCCTATCAGGGTGATGACGGTTTGCATCCCGCTCTGCTATCCCGTCACGGACGGAGAAAAATTGATGCGCCTCACCTTTTGAACGCCGTCCAATTCATGCATCTTGGCGAGCAGCGCGTCATCGACTGGCGTGTCAACGGCCACCAGCGCCAGATTTTTATCGCCCGGCGCGTTACGCCCCATGTTGAAATTGGCGATGTTGACCTTGTGCTCGCCTAATATCGTTGCAAAGCGGCCTATGACTCCGGGCCTGTCCGCGCTTCTGAGATAAAGCATATGCGGCGCGGGTTCGACCTCGATGGAGAAATCGCCCAGCGACACGATACGCGGCGCGCCACCGATCAACGCGCCCTCGATCACATAAGTGCTGCGGCTGGTGCGGACCGTAAGCCGCATCAGCGTGCGATAGCGCGAACTGTCTTCCTGCTTCCGTTCGCTGACCTGAATGCCGCGCTCTTTCGCGACCGTCAGGGCGTTGACGGCGTTGACGGACGACATAAGCGGCCCGAGCGTATGCGCCACGGTCAGCGCGACGAGCGGTTTGACGTTCAGCGCACTGGCCTCGCCCTCAAAGCCGATGGAGATGTCCGTGACCGTCGCGTCGACGCATTGCGAGCAATAGGTGCCCAGCACCTCGGCAAGGCGCATATAGGGCTTGAGAAGCACTGCGTCCTCTGCCGAAACCGAAGGCGTATTGATGGCGTTCGCGATGGTGCCCCGGGTCAGGTAATCCGACATCTGCTCGGCGACTTGCAGGGCGACGTTCTCCTGCGCCTCGGCCGTGGAGGCGCCGAGGTGAGGCGTGCAAATCACGTTCTCCATCCCGAACAGCGCATTTTCCTTTGCCGGTTCCGTCGTGAAAACGTCCAGCGCCGCGCCCGCGACCTGGCCGGACTCCAGCGCCGCCTTCAAATCCGCCTCGTTCACAAGGCCGCCGCGCGCGCAATTGATGATCCGCACGCCCTTTTTGCACTTCGCGAAAGCCTTCGCGTCCAGAATGTTGCGCGTAGCGTCGGTGAGCGGCGTGTGCAGCGTGATGATGTCCGCGCGCGCCAGAAGATCATCGAGTTCCACCTTGTCGACGCCGAGTTGCGTGGCGCGCTCCGGCGCCAGGAACGGATCGTAGGCGATCACTTTCATCTTTAGCCCGATGGCCCTGTCGGCGACGATGGAGCCGATGTTGCCGCACCCGATCGTGCCCAGCGTTTTGCCGTAAAGCTCCGCGCCCATGAACCGGTTCTTTTCCCACTTGCCGGCCTGCGTCGAGGCGTTGGCCGCCGGAATTTGACGCGCGAGGGCGAAGATCATGGCCAACGTGTGCTCGGCCGTCGTGATCGAATTGCCGAACGGCGTGTTCATGACCAGAACGCCGCGCGCCGTCGCCCCGGGAATGTCGACGTTATCGACGCCGATGCCCGCGCGCCCTACGACCTTGAGGCGCGTGGCCGCCACCAGAACGTCTTTCGTGACTTTTGTGGCCGAGCGTATGGCGAGGCCGTCATATTCACCGATGATGGCGCAAAGTTCCTCGGGCTTGAGGCCTTTTTTCACGTCGACATCGACGCCGCGTTCCTCGAAAATCTTCACGGCGGCGGGCGAAAGCGAATCCGAAATCAAAACTTTAGGCTTCGTGGTCATCGTTGCACCTCTTGGCGAAATGATATTTACGTCTTTACAAACCGGCTTAACAAACAGCGCAGTGGTGTTCCCCTCCTCTCGCGGGAGGGGTTAGGGAAGGGGGCGCTCCGCTTGGACGAGTGCTTCCTGAATGCAAGTCTTTTCCCGGACGTTCTCCCCCCTCCTTAACCCTCCCCGCAAGGGGGAGGGAATTCAACTATGTCTTTCTCAAACGTTCAGTTCCGACTTGGCCGTCAGGAACGCCCATTCGAGCCAGGGCAAAAGCGCCGCGACGTCGGCTTTCTCGACGGTCGCGCCGAGCCAAAGACGCAGGCCCGGAGGCGCGTCGCGATAAGCGCCGCAATCCAGCGCCGCCCCTTCCTTCGCCAGCAAGGCCGTCACGCGCTTGGCGAACGCGGCCTTGGGCTCGTCGCCGAGGGCAAGAACATGGGGATCGGTGAAGGCAAGGCACACCGAGGTCGTGGAGCGCGTGGCCGGGTCTTTTGCAAGAAAATCGATCCACGGCGTGCGCGCCACCCACGCGGCCAGCGCGTCGAAGTTCGCTTGCGTCCGGGCAATGGTGCCCGCGCTGCCGCCAAGCGATTTTGTCCATTCCAGAGCGTCCAGCATATCGGCCACGCACAGCATGGAGCAGGTGTTGATCACTTCGCCCTGAAAGAAGGCCTCATTGAGCTTGCCCTTTTTCGTTAAGCGGAAGATTTTCGGCACGGGCCACGGCGGCGCGTACGTTTCAAGCCTTTGCACCGCGCGGGGGCTCAGAACGATCATGCCGTGCTGCGCTTCGCCGCCCAGAACTTTTTGCCACGAGTACGTCGTGACATCCAGCTTGTCCCAGGGGAGAGGCATGGCGTAGACCGCCGACGTCGCGTCGCAGATCGTGAGGCCTTCGCGTTTATCGGAAATCCAGCCGCCGTTCGGCACGCGCACGCCCGAGGTCGTGCCGTTCCATGTAAACACGACGTCGTGCGCAGGGTCCGCCTGCGACAAATCCGGCAATTCGCCGTACTTGTCCGTCGTGATTTTGCGCGCGTCCTTGATTTTGAGTTCGTTCAAAATGTCCGATACCCAACCCTTGCCGAACGATTCCCACGCGATCACATCGACGGGGCGCGGGCCGAGGAGGCTCCAAAGCGCCATCTCCACCGCGCCGGTGTCCGAGGCGGGTGTGATGCCGATGCGGTAATCCGCGGGGATGCCGAGCGTCTCGCGGGTGAGGTCGATCAGGCGTTGAAGTTGCGCCTTACCCTCTTTCGAGCGGTGCGAGCGTCCGGCAAGAGCGCCCTCGAGCGCCGCAAGGCTCCAGCCGGGCCGCTTGGACGTGGGGCCGGAAGAAAAGCGCGGATTGTCGGGTTTGGTGTTTGGCTTGGCCGCAGGTGCCGCGGTCTTTGCGCACGAGGCGCACGTATCCTTCATCGTCATAGTGCTACTCCTTTCAGAATAGCCGTGTTCCGTTGGGGGAACATGGCCCGTAACCGTGATAAGGCTTTTTCGGACGGAGGACAAGAGGGAAAAATAAAGAACAATTTCTGGCGTTCGATAAGGGCAATTCTTTTGCAAAAGTGTTTGTAAACGCTGATTTGCGAGCACACATTTCTTTGAGAAGCGCGATGCCGTTAGCTCGCATAAAGAAAATTTTTTGGGGAGGAGTGGGGCCCGTCTTCATCCGGGCCCCGGATCAAGTCCGGGGCACTATTTTTCTAAACTCGCTACGCTCATTAACAAAAATATGTGGTTGTGGGCGCAATCGTGCGCGAACCTTTCTCCGATCATTATATGACAATTTCCCTGTTTTTCAGGGAAAATACAGGGAATTATCAGTGTTTTTTTGGAATTTTGTCCGGCTCAAGAGGGATACCGGTTTGTGAGCGGAGGGCAGGTCACCACGACAGCCCAATTTTTTATGGTTAACGCGACTTTCACGAATTAGTTGCGCGTTTCGCAGTGTATGGTAGTGCACAATCCGGCGAGAGGCATTGTAAAACAAAGCGATAGTTAATCATATGAAACAGGAACACGAATTGCACATTTAGGCGCTTGATGCCGAAGCGGACGATCCACATTCTGCACAGGAAATCATTGCGGGGCGCAGGCGAACCTATTAACGGGATTATCAATAAAAAGGCTATAAATCATGGGCTATTTATTACTGGAAGAAGACCTCTTCGTAAAACGCAGCATCATTGATTATAATTCTCCTGCGGGTCAGAAAATACACGCCTTCTTGCTGGCAAGAGCAAAATTGCTCGCAGGGGAGAAGGTTGATTTTGAAAATAATCCCGTTGCTTTTGTGATGTCCGACTCCGAAGAGCCGAACGCCTTTCACGCTCCATCACCGCAGGAACATGGCACTCCCAAAAGAAATGAATACAACAACATAAGATACATAAAAAACCCGCTCAACGTTCCCGTTATCTGCATCACAAAGGGATTGATCGACTTGGTCGATAATATCGACCAGCTCGATTATGTCCTGGGGCATGAGATTACGCACAGGATTATCAGGGGCTACGGCGTGAAGAGCAATTCCAAGGGAGAGGAATTGCTCTCGGACCTGCATGCCGTGGACCTGGTTTACGACGCCGGATCAGATCCCAAGCAAGCCCTGGAAATGGAAGATAAGTTCCATGAATACGCCAGGCAACATGCAGAAGAAGTTGAAAGAAGGAGGTGGCAGCGCTGTTCCGATGAAAATGAGACAGGCATCAATTGGTCCGAAATTCTGGATGTGCATGTGACTCATAAAAATACGAGAACGGCTTTGGAGGCCTCTTTAACGCGGCTTTCCCATCTTATCGATGATAGAAAACCCCGCGAGATTGATAAATCGGTGTTTGCGATTGAGTATAGCGATCCTGTGACGGAGTTTCTAAAGGCAAACGGCTACGAAAACCAAAAGGCTGTCGGCAAGTTAAGAATTTTGATCGATTGTATCGATCATTTATCAACGCATGTCCCTGCAGAAGAGCATTATCAGGCAAAATTAGATGCTCTATCCGGGCAAGAAGCAGCCACATGTTCGGAAGATGATTGGTCTGTCTCTTGGGATATAAAAAGGGAAAAGGAGAGAATCCAAGAAAGCATTGACGGGGGATATAAGGACTATTTCCTCGGACAAACGATTGAAAAAAAGTACCAGCAAAAGATCGCCGCTCTTGCTGAAGGCCTTTTTGTGCAGGTCGCGGAAGAAAGGCAACAGAAGCACAACCCGAGGAAGCCGGCCGTTATCAATGTAAGAGATCTCGATGTTTACTTGCAAAACAAGGCTTATCAGCACGTAAAGAAGAACGGTTATCCCGGAGCGAAAAGCCCGAATTATTTTGATGCCTCGGGCATTATGTACACGTATTTTTATAATCTATTTGGGCAATATGTCCCCGATCGCAGCGGGGGATATGATCCGGATGAGCCGTCCCCCAGAGTTTTGCCGCAGATAGAAGTTGATCTTGAAGACGCCAGACAGCGGATTCGCAGCGCACAAGAGGCCGATGAGTTTATTGAGGCGGCTGAAGATCTTAAAAGACTGACAAAAACATATAAGGATTTAAGTTCCGTATCTCTCGGAGGCAGTCGTTATATCACTAAATTAGATAATCTTTCTTTTATTAATAATCACGACGGCTCCTCCCGTTCCGAAATATTATATCCTGATCTTGAAATCGGAGAGCCGGTACCTTGGAACAATCTTGTTGAGATAGCCAGAACCGATATTAAAACATACATCCATGTCGTCAACTTTCTAAAAGACCAAGGTATTGAAGATTATAGAATTACACATGGTCAACCCTTTGTTCGAAGCAGTCGTTATTCTTGCTATGGTATAAATGCTGAGGGAGTCGTCTCCGGGAAAAAACGCCAATATGACCTGGATTATGCCGTTCAGACCGCTTTGGTTTTGCAGGCGTATGAGTATGTAAAAAGCTATTTTGAAAACGAGGCCGCTCTTTTCAATGCGACATGCGATGCCGTTTTGAACATAACGGATGCTGATTTTGGAAAAAACGAGGAAGTAAAAGATCGATACGACAGATTTCCGGCAGCGTTTACGAAAGCTATGAGCTTCGTTCAGTTATATAATTCCTTGCCCCAGGAAAATGGTGACGACAGGCACCGTCCTGATGACGATAGTGTCCTTTCTCTTATCTCGGACCAATTCTTAAAAGAAAACCCGTTGCCCGGTTCGGATGAGAAAGGGCGTGTGGTGTTGGATAGCGATCTTTTTGAGTTTGAGAATCCCATATTCCAGCAGCATTTCGGTAAAGATTTTAAAGAGCGGCTAACAGAAAGGAAGTTGGCGCTAAAACAACAAATGTTCGATACGGCATTTAAAACCATCAAAGCTGCCGCAGATATGTGGGCAGAAGCATCTCCGAAGGCCAAGGAAGTGGATGAGAGCAAGGGTGCGTTGTGGGAACAGAGAAGAGCGCTAGAGGACGATGATCCTGCCAGAGAAAAAGTTGAACAGGAGCTGGAGTCGCTGCATGAAGAACTAAAATTTTATCAAGCCAAGAAGGAGACCGCGGAAGGCATCATCCTCAACTATGCATGCGGCATCTTTGAGAAAGGAGAAAATCGGTATCTGATTAACAGACTAACTCCGCAACAAAAAGAAGTTTTGGCTGATTATATTGTTAGGGATGAAAAGGGAATTTTTAGCAAGCTGCTGGGGGCTGAACGATATACGTCGTTTTGTGATTTTAGAAAGGTGCTTTCGCAACAAACTGAAAGGGTTGTGTCGGGCGACTACGCGTTGACCGATATGATGCAAACGGTAGCTGGCAATCTGGGCTATGAAAAGGCAGATACAAAAGAAGCTCTGGAAGGCTTTGTAGATGCCCATTATGAGGACAGGTGGCGTGTTTCGAAATATGCCTGGCATTTGCATGTATTCGACGCCATGCGGCATTTGGAAATAGCTCCCGAGATTAACGTGCGCAACCTGGCAAAGGCCATAAGTTATATTGAAGTCTCTAATCCAGACAATTATTCGGGGCGTGATGAAAAGATTGCCCAGGAACTATACCAAAACTACGTCAGATTTGTAAGGGAAAGCCGTCTTCTGGAATTGATCGCCAAGGCAGTTGATTTTCAGAAAAATTATGAAGGCCTTGCTGTCGATGAGATGATTGAAACCGTGGATAGGTTGATATCGCTCAGAAACCAGATGGCGAGGCAATTGATAAGGGAAGAATGGGATCATGAAAATATTTACATGCGAGAAAAGAAGAAAAAGATTGTAGAGCCGGAACATCAAAA
Source organism: Alphaproteobacteria bacterium (assembly GCA_028716765.1). Next base: position 7,094 of record JAQUPC010000034.1, read on the forward strand.
GATCCTGGATATTCTTGATAAAAACATCCGTGGCGCCATAAGGAAAGCCCAACATCAGGCCTTGCGAAAAGATGATGCTCTGGCAAAAACAACGGATCTGTTTTGTCTTTATAATGCAAACGAGAGAAGTTCTTCCGGCGATAAAAAAAGAAGCGATTACCTGGGCGAAATTGCTAAAAAAGAAAAAACGCTGGAGAAAATCTCGGCGCTTTCCGGGAATAAGGATTTCTGGCCGGAAGATGTTCTGGATCACGTCAAAGCGTATGTCTTTGCCAAAAACACTTTTCTTGATGCTATTGAGCAGGAAAACAGGCTCTTAAACGACATTTTGGACAAACTGGAAGCGTCGCCTGCCGGCGAGAAGAAAAAAGAATGCTTCCTCATTTTGCTCGATAAAAATTTAAGGGCTTCTTACCCAGAGATAAGGGAAAGGCTGTTTGACCTTTATTCTGACTATGTATTGGCCGAGCTTGGCAAGGATGACGGTTCTAAAGAATATCAGGAGAAACTTGCCATAGTTCTGGGCGCCCTGGAGAAGGAAGAGAAAAAAGAATGGGACATTGGGAGAGAGCAGGGAAGATATGGCAACCTCTTATCCAATTCATTGTCTGCTGCCGACAAGTACTTGCTGCTAAGAAAGGTGTCCGACAAAATTCTCTCACAAGAAGACGCGTCAGGCATGATCAAAAAGGCCTGTCAGATTAATCTGAGATCCGAAGATTTGGTGCAAAGTTATTTATACGGTGTCGGCGTCGATTATCTGACCGCCGAAATGGACAGAGATCCGGACTCGGCAAAAAGATTCATACAGTTTTTGAACTCTAAAGGGGAGTCCAAAGACTGTAGCGACATGAGCGCATACATTGAGGATATTTTATTAAAGGAGGAAAGCAACAAAGTCATTCGATACGGCAAAGAAGAGGTTTTGGCGAACACAAGGCCGATCAATTGCAAAATACTCTATGAAAATTTCTGGTCCGCTCCCCTGGAGGCCAGAGCCGTTATTATCGCAAGGCTTTTAAAGAGCGCGGTTAACGGGCAAAGCGAGAATAAGGTCAAGTCTCAGCAATCATGGGAACGGGTTTTTGACCTTGTTATGGATAACATTATCCGCCCGGACGATACCTCGGTCGAGAGCCGGTATGCCCGGGATATTATGCACTCCTACATCAAGGCCAGAAGCAATTATGAAAGAGAGATAATCCTTTCGGCCATGATGGTGGCTAACCGGAATATCGGGGCAGATGCAGGCAACGTTGGCAAAGCCTTAAAGCTGTTTTTGGAGAATATGGGGCCTGCGGAAATCAAGTTCGGTCAGCGCATCGCTTCCCATCCCAACACGCCGGAAAGTATCAGAAAAGAGCTGCAAGGTCTCAAAAACATGGCCAATATACCGCCAAGGTGGGCGCTTTATGAGTGGATCAGGGCAGAGAACATTCCTGAAGAATTGTGGAGAGATAAATACCTTGGAGAGATTTTGGGTTCGGGCTCATATTTTACGACAGTAGCTCTTGGAGATGACGATGTGCTGAGAATTCTCCGCCCCGAAGCTCGCGAGAAAGCGGCAAAAGGTTTCAAGGTTCTTGGCGATACGGTCAAGGATTTGCAGGAAAAAGATCTAACATCGGATCTGGATTATGGAGAACTAACAGCTTCCGTTGCAGAAATGATCGCGCAAGCTGCCAGAATGGCAAGAATTGAAACGGACACGAAGATCGGCCAAAAGCAATATGAATGTGCTCAGGAAATCTATAATGGCGTGGAGATCAGCGGTGGCAGAGAAACGCTTTCTTTGAGAGTCATGGACTGGAAAGCAAGAGGTAAAAACTGGGTTATTATGCATAGGGCAAAAGGCCTCATATTTAACGATCTGCCAATGGATACCCCGGAGCAAATTGCATACAAGAAAGCGTTTGCCAAAGCATATATTGTTTTTGAAGTGAGGAGAATCATATCAGGCCGCAAATTTGATCATGATAAAACCGGGGCGCAGCTCTGCATTAATGAGAATACCAACGAAGTGGGCATTTTTGATACGGGCGCAATGGCTCTGAGAGAGCCGACTGTTAAAGAACAAAAACAGCTCGGCCATGTAATTTATGACGTAATAAGGAACGCCTATAGCAGGAAGCAAGGCTCCAAATCCCCGCAATGGATCAATGCATTGGGCACCATATTAAGTGGCAAAATACAAGAACTTCATAAAGCCGATATTGATACCCGGTATCTTGTCGAGGTTAAGTGCGGAATTCTTGCCCTTGGCGATTTTTTCAAAGCACTGGATGGGGATGACATTATCGATCTCGTCTCCGAGATCGATATTATTTCTCATATATCCGAACCTACAAAATCGGAGCTGCTGAAGAGAATGTCGCTTTCTGAAAGAGCTCGGCTGAAATTATTTTTAGCAGGGCAGTCTATTTCTAATGGTGCAAATTCTGTTGTTATCAGGAAGGCCCGGTCAGAAATCACCAGTAATGTAAAAAGTTTTGCAATAGCTTCAGACGTGCCAAATAAATCTGATTGGCTCCAACAGGCTTTTGTGAAAGCTAACGAAGAGAATAGTAAGAAGGGCGAAGGCTCGAACACCAAAGCCCTTGGGACGCTAGCCAAAGTTGTTGAGTTCATAACCGTAAGATCCAGAAAAACCGCCGGGCGTCCAGCACCACATATCCCGGCGAACCGTGCTCATTCAATACCTGGATGATCCGTTCTTCCGTAAAACGCTTCTCATCAGTCTGCTCCTTCCTCAGGGTTGCAGGCCCCACCTCATTTTGGCGGCATTTTCGGGGAGAAGGTCACAACGCCTCAGGGAATTTCGGATTTAATTTGAACCAATGTTGGGATTTTTGTTTGACCGATTTTTGAAATAACCTTCTTCTCCACCCTTAAGTCAGCAAAGCAGGCAATACCCGGCTTTTCCCTGAAGCATCGTGGCCGCATTTAACCATGCTCTTGTGACCAGGTTCACAGCAGGTGTGAAGCCGTTCACGCCACGGCGCATTTTGCCGGCTCGCGGTGTGAAGGGATGCACACGCCGAGAGAATTCGTGCACGGTCTTACGTTTTATCCGGCCTAACGTGAGACATGATTTGATGCAGGACGGAGGGGAACATGCAATCGGTTCAGGAAAGGCTTCTCAAGCTCACAGCCGACGAGATTCTCGCCATCAACCCTGGCAATCCAGAGGCCCTGTTCCGTCCCGACCTTGACGGCATAACCAGCGATTTTCGCGCGCTTTCGAAAAAATGGTTTCCCGATCTGAACAAAGACCCCAAGGCTTCCGACGTGCAGCGGCGCCTCATCGACCTGCGCAACAGCGCCAAAGACAAGCTTGACCGCAATGAATGGCAGCAGGTCGGATATTTCACATGTTCACTCAGCAACGGCAAGAAATTCCGCGTTCGTTCCGACAAGAGCCAGGCGTTTGAGCTTGGGACCATGCACATCAGCCCAACGACGCTGACCTATGTCGTCTGGCATGAGCACGCCGATTTGTTCATGAACGCTGTGTCCGTTTTTGGTGCGTTTACGTTTCCTGATGACAAAGTGAAAAAAGTTTATGCGCCTTGCCTGCCGACGGATTTCAGAACTTATGAAACCCCGGACACGCTTATTCTCACCCTTCGCAAGAAACCGGAAGATGTCCTGCTGCGCGACCTGTTGCCTCATATGGCCAAGAAGGATCTTGCCCGGCATGTCGCTTGGGTAATGAGCCGCCTGCATGAAATGGCACGTTATCTTGATTGTTCCGGCATCGTCCACAATGCCGTTACTCTGGATAATGTCTTCGCCTCCCCGAGTGATCACACCATAGGTTTGTTTGGCGGTTGGTGGTACGCGACGCCTCTTAACAAGCTGCTGAAGGCTGTTCCCGCCGGGACCGAAGAGTTTTTAAGCGATGAGACCTTGCAGACAGGCATGCCGGACCAAAAGGTTGACCTTGAGATGATCCGCGCTGTTGGACGCGAGCTGCTGGGAGATCGCGGAGGTACGCGCCTTCCTATTCTTAAATGCGCGCCTGAACCAATGATCAATTATCTGCGCCTGCCGTCCAGCGGCGACGCGCAAAAGGATCTCGAGCATTGGTACCAGGCTGTTTTGCCGAAAAGCTACGGTGCCCGTCGCTTCATCGAGCTTAAGGTCCGTTACAGCGACGTCTATCCAACGAAAGGAGCTAACCCATGACCTAGTCACGCAAAGAACGCGGGAGGCAAGCCGCCGCGAAAACCGAAGACACAAGTTCTTCGCACAGTTTCCTCCCCAAAGCAAAGATCGCCGCAAAGCAATCTTACCTCAACGGCCCATGAAGCCGTTCTCGTAAGGACGGGAGACCCTTGCTCAAAAAATCACCGCGATTCACGGGCCGAAATCCCCTCGGCCCGAACAGGAAAACCTCACCGACTTGAAAGGAGAGCAGCCATGAAAACCCGTTTAACAGACACCGATTGGTCCGCCTACAAAAGCACGGCTCAAACCAAAACCAAATCCCAAACCTTCAAGCGGACGCGCATCAACACCACCAACGATCCCCGCACCTCGTTCGATCCGACCACGATCAAGGTCCGGGAGGCGCGCGATTCCACGAACTTTCCTAACTCGACTCCTATCATCATCGCTTTCGACGTGACGGGGTCGATGGGCGAGATTCCCTATTACTTTGTCAAAGAGGGCCTCGGCACCTTGATGAAGGAGATCTATGACCGCAAGCCGGTCAGCGATCCTCAAATCATGTGCATGGCCGTCGGCGACGCGCGATGCGACCGTGCGCCGATTCAGGTAACGCAGTTTGAAACCGATATAAGGATCGCTAAACAGCTCGAGGATCTCTATCTGGAAGGGTGCGGTGGTGGCAACCATGGTGAAAGCTACAACTTGCCCTGGTATTTTGCGGCCACCAAAACCAGCACCGATAACTTCGAGAAACGCGGCAAGAAAGGGCTTCTCTTCACCATCGGCGACGAGCCGCCAGTGCATGAGCTGACCAGGGCACAGATAGAGAAGTTCATCGGCGGCGAGGCGACGCGTGATTATACGTCCGTTGAACTGCTTGAAATGGCCCGGCGTCAATACGATGTCTATCACGTTATCATTGAGCAAGGCTCCGGGCTAAGCGACTACGGCGAGCAGGCCGTTGTCGGCGAATGGAACAAGCTGCTTGGCGAAGGCTATGTGCTGAGACTCTCCGACTACACCAAACTGGCGGAAGTTGTCATCTCAGCGATCCAGCGTAACGTGGGCGTTGATTTCGACACGATCGTCAAGAGTTGGTCGGGCGACACGGCGATGGTCGTCGCTAAAGCCATGCCCGTCTCGCCAGCACCCAGAGGGGGCAAGGCCGCCAGACCGCACGCGGTGAAGTTAATCGAGGCGCAACCCGCTGCGTAACATTCCGGAGGAAGACCCGACGGGTCTTCCTCCCTTTTTTCAAGGAGGAGGTTATGGCAAACATCGACATCGTCATCGGCAGCGCCTTCGGCGATGAAGGCAAAGGGCTGGTCACCGATTATCTGTCTTCCCGCGTTGAAGGGAGGGGGTGCGTCGTCCGTTTTAACGGCGGCGCGCAGGCGGGCCACACCGTGCACACCGCCGACGGCAAATGGCACGTCTTCAGCCATTTCGGCAGCGGCACTTTTGCCGGTTTGCCGACGTATTTGTCCGCGTTTTTCGTCTGCAACCCGATCGTCTTTTTGCGGGAAATGCAGGAGCTTGCGGCCGTGCAGGTCAAGCCGAAGGTCTTCGCCGATCCTGCCTGTCCGGTGACGACGCCTTACGACATTATGATCAACCAGATCATAGAAAAAGAACGGAGAGACAAGCGCCACGGCAGTGTCGGCGTAGGCTTCGGCGAAACGCTTGAACGCCAAAGCCGCAAAAAGTACGCACTTTGTTTGCGCGACCTGCAAAATCCCGATCTGTTGCGCGCGCGGCTCGACTCCATCCGTCAACAATGGGGCTCTAAACGCCTTGCCGCTCTCGGTGTGAAGGAACCCGGCGAGGAATGGCGGGAACGTTTTGCCAGCGAAGACATCCGCGAACGCTTCATGGAAGACGTCGAGCGATTTCTCGACGGCGTCACGCTGGCTCCTTTAACGTGCCTGAACGCCTACGATCATCTTGTGTTCGAGGGCGCGCAGGGCCTTTTGCTTGATCAGGAACGCGGCTGGTTTCCGTATGTCACGCGTTCCCATACCGGCGTGCGGAACGCGCTCCATCTGGCTCGCCGTCTCGGCGTGCGGACGCTCGATGTCCATTATCTGACGCGCGCTTACACGACGCGCCACGGCGAAGGGCCTTTGCCGCACGCGCTCTCCGAGCCGCCCTATGAAAACGTCGTCGATCCGACCAACAAGCCCAACCCCTATCAAGGGGCGTTGCGCTTCGCCTGGTTCGATCTCGACCTGTTCCGGAATACGGTGCTTCGGGATATGGGCGACGCAAAAGGCTTCAGGCTGCGCCCGCATCTCGGCATGACGTGCCTCGATCAGGTGGACGACAAAGCCGGATATATGTCCGATGGCGTTCTGCTTCGCACAGAGCCGGAAAAGCTCGCACGGCTTGCCGCGCAGGCGATCGGGGCCAACACGCTTCTTGCCGGCTATGGTTCGACGCGCGCAACGGTCCGGCGCAGCTTAGTCGTCAAGCGGAAGAACAATCCGTTTGAGGCCTTCGACGTCGTTAAGAACGATGATGTCGCCCTCGAGACTCACAAGGCACTTCTCGACGAGGGCGGCGAGCTGCTTATTCACGCTTTCGCGTGAGCAGGCAAGCTGGTGCGCCATATCGATCTGGCTCAGGCGGGCATGGACATGGACCTTGCCGTCTTGCTCTGCCCCATAGTCGCGCGCAAGGCGCAGCAGGTAATTCGCCACCTTGATCGGCGCGCTCTGCAGGGCCATCAGTTCGATAGTGTTGATGTAACGGCGGCGGCGATGGCAGTCCGTGAGCATCATGTTCATCATGGCTTCCGGACTCGATAGCAAGAGGGGGATGAAATCGTCGCGATGAATGATGATGAGGGTCGAATCCGTTTCCGCGACAAGATTCGTCGCACGCGGCAACTCGTCGATGACCGACATCTCGCCGATCATTTCGCCGCGTTCGACCATGGTCACGAGGATTTCCTTGCCTTCCGGCGAACTGAGGCTCAGCCGCAAACGGCCGCTCATAACGCCGGCCATAAAATAGTTCTGATCGCCGCGACGATAGACGAACGCGCCGCGCTTGAAATCCTGATACTTGGCCTTGGCGTAAATCTCGTTGCGCAGGCGCGGCGGAAACTGCTCCAAAACGTTGTTGTATTGCAGGGCCTTCCGAGCGTCGTTCATGGGCGGATTATGAGGTCGAAAAGTGTTTAAAGTCAATTTTAACCATACCCAAGCATCCGTGAGCGTTGACGCTAAAGAACCGGAAATGGTATTGCTCAGGGCTATTAATGTTTTTAAGGATAATTGTTATGCCGTTTCCAAGAATGCTTATTGTTCGCCAGAAGATTCCCGACCGGCGAATTCACGATATTCCTGCTACCGTTTTTCAGCAAATGGAAGAATTTCCGCTCTTCGAGGGGCTCCAGCCCGGGGCGCGTATAGCGATAGGCGTCGGCAGCCGCGGCATTAAAAACATTCCCGTCATCGTGAAATCGGTGGCGGGCTTCTGGAAAAGCAAGGGATTCGAGCCCTTTATTTTCCCGGCCATGGGAAGCCACGGCGGCGCGACGGCAGAAGGACAAAAGGCCGTTCTTGCCGCCTTGGGTGTCACGGAATCCCGGGTGGAATGCCCGATCGAAAGTTCAATGGATATCGTTGAAACAGGGCGTACGCCTGAAGGCATCCTCACCTATATGGATCGAAGAGCGCATGAAAGCGCGGGTGTTTTTCTCGTCAACCGCGTTAAACAGCACACCGATTTTGAATATAAGACCGAAAGCGGATTGCTCAAAATGATCGCCATCGGTTTGGGAAAGAAAAAAGGAGCCTCCTGTTGCCACAGATGCTCTTTTGGCGGAGAAAATCTCGGTAGCGTGATCCAAAGCGTCAGTGGCCATCTTCTTTCGAACACCAATATTTTGGGCGGCCTCGCCATTCTTGAAGACGGAAATAACAACACGGCCAAGTTGGTTGCCGTGCCTGCCCAAGGCATGCAGCTGGCGGAAGAGAAATTGCTGGATCTGGTCAGGACCTGGAAGGTGGGCATTCCCATGGAACTCGATATTCTCGTCGTCGACGAGATGGGGAAAACCATCAGCGGCCCCGGCATGGACACCAAGGTCGTCAATCGCAACATCATCACCGGCCTGGATAATTGGTGGAAGAATTTGCCATGGATTGGCCGGCTTATTGTGCGCTCCTTGCGCCCGGACAGCCACGGGAATGCAATGGGGATAGGCATGGCGGATGTTGTCCATGACCGGGTTCTGGAAGCCATGGATGCCGAGAAAACGGAGATTAACGCTTTCGCGGCTTATTCTCCAAGAGCGGCGCGTATCCCGTTTCATTATTCAACGGACCGGAAATGCCTCGAGCGGGTTATCGAAGAGCTGACTCTTCACGAGGATTCGTCGAAAGCCAGGATCGGGTGGATCCCGAACACCCTGGGTTTGGGAGTCATTGCTTTTAGTGAAAACCTTAGAACGCAGATCAAGGAAAATCCGCAGCTTGAAGTTATCGGCGCAGCGCGGCCGATCCCGTTTGATACGCAAGGCCAGCTTCCCCGGTATCCTTTCCTGAGAAAAACGATTCTCGAATACGCAAACTGATCAATGCAGAATAAAACGGATAGGCTATGTTATGTTTCTGCTCAACCCCAGCAAAAAACGCCTGGCGGCTAAGTGGCCTCCGGAGAATTTCGCCGCCGTAGCCCGCCATTACGCTCTCTCGGGCGTTCTCTCGCTAGGCACATGGGGCTCCATAGCCCTACATGGCTTTGAAATGTTTAATTCTATGCGCTGGAGAATAAAAAAGAGTCCGGAGAGCCGGGCTTTTTTTCTGGGCCCCGGATCAAGTCCGGGGCACTATTTTTCTAAACTCGCTATGCTCGTTAAGAAAAATATGTGGTTGGGGCGGGAGGGATCGAACCTCCGAATGGTGGAATCAAAATCCACTGCCTTACCGCTTGGCTACGCCCCATTAGTAGTGGCCTGAACGGGCAGGGGGCTGATACTACAGCAAAAAACGACCCGCCGGAAAGCCCGTTCGAGGGCCGGACAATAACCCTACTTTTTACCAAGCGCAATCGTTGTTAAGGCCTTCTTAAGCTTCGATACACCTGATTTTAAGAGTCGCCATTGTAGGACTGTAGGGGGAGAGACGTTAAATTTTCAGGAATCGGGGGCTGCCATGGGCAAAAGCGTAACCCTGCTGGATCGTACGTTCGACGAAGGCGTCGCGCTGACGGTCGAAGCGCGCAACTACATCGCCTATCACGAACAATCGGACCGGCGCGAGTTCGATCTGCCGCATTGCCTGCAGGTCGGCTATCAGCATACGCGCGTTTCCGCGCGCCTCATTCAGGTCATGACGTGGCTGCTGGCCATGAAGGCGCTTTTGTCGGGCGAGATTTCGCCGGAGCAATTCGCTTCGCCGCAATACGTTCTTGCGGGCGGGGAAGAATGCGAAGCGCAGACGGGGCCGGAACTTGCCGAATTGCCGCTCGGCCTGCGGAGCCTTCTTGAGCGCACGCACGCCCTTTATCTGCGCATTCAGCGGTTGGACAATATGGTGCGCGACAAACTGGACGCCGGCGAGGTTCCGAACTTCGGGCTCATTCAAGGCGTCAGGATTTTGGGCGACGAGGACCGCGATTGACGGAGGGTCATAAAAAAATCCCTCTCCCCTTGAGGGAGAGGAAGCAAAAACTCGGGCTTGCGCAAGCAAGCCCTTAGTTTTTGCAGGTGAGGGGGTTTCTTCAATTGACCCCTCCCCGAAAATCCGGAGGATTTTCGACCCGGACCCTGCCCCGGCGAAGGCCGGGGGCAAGGGGAGGGTGAATAAAATTTGCGCTAAGCCTTTTTCTTTTTGGCCGTCCCACCGGTTGTCAGCTTGATCTTTTACGCGCCG